>JAKOZZ010000061.1 GCA_029779755.1 Pseudomonadota bacterium | reverse complement strand
CCTCGGCGCCTTTCAGCTATCGTTCGCGGCGCACGATCCGGGGCACCCCGCGGCCGACCAGAACAGGATCGAGGAGACCATGCACGAGTACCCGGCAAGCCGCGTCGGCCGCGGCATCCTGTTCATGCTGACCGCGGTCGCGATGTTCTCGTGCATGAATGCGGTGGTGAAGCTCCTCAGCGCCGACTTCCATTCGATCCAGATCGTCTGGGCGCGCACCCTGGGACACTTCCTGTTCGTGATGGCGCTGTTCGTGCCGCAGTCGGGCTTCGCGGTGCTGCGTTCGCGCCAGCTCGGCGCCCAGTTCTCGCGCTCGATCCTCCAGATGTGCTCGACCGCGCTGTACTTCACCGCGCTCGGCTACCTGGGGCTGGCCGAGGCCACCGCGATCGGCTTCCTGTCGCCGATGATCGTCACGCTGCTCGCCGTGCCGATGCTGGGCGAACGCATCGACCGCAACCGGCTCGCGGTGGTGTGCGCCGGGTTCGTCGGCGTGCTGATCGTGGTGCGGCCGGGCTCGGCCGTCTTCCACTGGGCGTCGCTGCTGATCCTGTGCAGCTCGACGCTGTATGCCACCTACCAGGTGCTGACGCGGCGCGTCGCCGGCACCGACTCGGCGCAGACCTCGGCGGTCTACAGCGCGATGGTCGGCAGCGTGCTGCTGTCGTTCGTGGTGCCCTTCTTCTGGACGACGCCGACCCGCTGGCTCGACATCGCGCTGCTGCTGGGCCTCGGTGTGTTCGGCGGTCTCGGCCACTACTGCGTGGCCACGGCCATGAGCAGCGCGCCGGCCAATCTGATGTCGCCGTTCCAGTACTTCCAGCTGCTCGGCGCGAGCCTGTTCGGCTACCTGATGTTCGACACCCTGCCCAGCGGGTACACCTGGCTCGGTGCGTCGGTCATCGTCGCCAGCGGCCTGTACCTGGGCTGGGTGGAGTCGCGCAAGCGCAGGTGAACGGATGCGCACCGCCCGCCGCGCGGCCCTCGTACTGCTGCTGGCGACTGCTGCGCTGGCCGTCCTGGCCCGGGACGTGACGCACGACGGCCCGATGGCGGCCGCCGACCATCGCATCGGGGCATGGCTGCAGGCGTGGCTCGCGCCGTCGGCGGGCGCGCCATGGGTCGGGCCGCTGCGCTGGGTGTCCGACCTGCACAAGCCGCGCGTGCTCGCCGTCGCGACGATCGCGGCGTCACTGCTGCTGCTGGCGCTTCGCCGCCGTGGCGACGCCCTGTTCGTGCTGCTCGTCGTCCCGTCGGGTTCGGTCGTCAACCATCTGATCAAGCACACGCTCGAGCGTCCGCGCCCGGGTCTGGCGGCGACGCCCGGCCTGCCCACCGACTTCGCGTTCCCCAGCGGCCACGTCGCCACCGCCACCCTGCTGTACGGGGTGCTGGCCCTGCTCGCACTGCGGCACGCCCCTCACCTCGCGGTGCGCGGGCTGGCCGTTGCGGCGGCCGGCCTGCTCGTGGCACTGGTCGGCGCGAGTCGCGTCGTCCTGGGCGCGCACCACGCGAGCGACGTGGCGGGCGGCGCCCTGCTGGGCATCGGCTGGATCGCCGTGGGCGTGCTGGTCGCCCGGGCCGTGCGGTGGCGCACCGGGCCCCGCGACGGTTTCCGAAGCTGAAACCGTGCAGCGCCTGCGGGCCGCCTCCCTGCGGCGCCGGTTCTGCACCGCGCAAATCCCTTCCGGCAGTGTGGCAGACTTGCCCTCGACCGAATCCACCGTATCGACCCGAGGAGACACTGCATGAGCTGGAAGCCCGAACTGGAAGAACTCGAGAAACGACAGGCCTTCGCCCGCGAGATGGGCGGCGCCGACAAGGTCAAGCGCCAGCACGACGGCGGCCGCCTGACCGTGCGCGAGCGCATCGACAAGCTGCTGGACGGCGGCAGCTTCCATGAAGTGGGTTCGATCTCCGGCATCGGCGAGTACGACGAGCAGGGCGCGTTCAAGTCCCTCACCCCGGCCAACTGCGTGTTCGGGCGCGGCCGCATCGACGGCCGGCCGGTGGTCGTGGTGGGCGACGACTTCACCGTGCGCGGCGGCTCGGCCGACGCGTCGATCAGCGCCAAGCCGCTGATGGCCGAGGAGATGGCGGCCGAGTTCCGCCTGCCCATCGTGCGCATCATCGAAGGCTCGGGCGGCGGCGGCTCGGTGAAGACGATCGAGACCAAGGGCGCGTCGAACCTGCCGGGCGGCGTCGGCGGCACGCGCGGCTTCTACTACATGACGGCAAACCTCGCGCAGGTGCCGGTGGTGGGTCTGGGACTGGGGTCGGTGGCCGGACTGGGCGCGGCCCGCCTGGCCTCGAGCCACTTCTCGGTGATGACGAAGAATTCGGCGATGTTCGTCGCCGGCCCCCCGGTGGTGGCGCGCCTGGGCCAGCCGCTGACCAAGCAGGAGCTGGGCGGCGCCGACATCCAGACCCGCGCGGGCGGCATCGACAACGCGGTCGACACCGAGGAGGAGGCGTTCGAGGCGGCCCGTCGCTTCCTGTCGTACCTGCCGCCGTCGATCCACAGCCTGCCGCCCGTGATCGCGTCCCAGGACGACCCCGAGCGCGCCGACGAGTTCCTGATGAGCGTGATCCCGCGCAACCGCCGGCAGATCTACAAGATGCGCCCGATCATCGAGTCGGTGGTCGACAAGGGCTCGTTCTTCGAGATGGGCCGCAACTTCGGCCGCTCGATCATCGCCGGCCTCGCGCGGCTCGACGGGCATCCGGTGATGCTGTTCGCCAGCGACCCCTATCACTACGGCGGATCGTGGAACGCCGAGACCTGCCAGAAGGTGGTGCGCTTCGTCGACCTGGCCGAGACCTTCCATCTGCCGGTGGTCTACCTGCAGGACTGCCCCGGCTTCCTGATCGGCCTCGATGCCGAGAAGACCGCCACCATCCGGCACGGCGTGCGTGCGATGGCGGCGATGAACCAGACGACGGTGCCGTGGTGCACGATCATCGTGCGCAACGCGTTCGGCGTGGCCGGCGCCGCGCATCAGCCCGGCGCGCGCCTGTCGCTGCGCTACGCCTGGCTGTCGGCGTACTGGGGCTCCCTGCCGCTGGAAGGCGGGATCGAGGCGGCCTACCGCGCCGACATCGAGGCGGCCGACGACCCGAAGGCCAAGCTCGCCGAGATCGAGCAGCGGCTCAATGCGCTGCGCTCGCCGTTCCGCTCGGCGGAGAAGTTCTGGGTGGAGGAGATCATCGACCCGCGCAAGACGCGTTCGATCCTGTGCGACTTCGCGCGGCTCGCGCAGGGCGCGCTCACGCCGGGACGCGTGTCGTTCTCGATGCGGCCGTGAGCGTTGCGGCCGGCCGACACCCGGCCGGCTGTCACCCGCACGGTCGGTGCCGGCCTGGCCGGCGCCCGGCCGGTCAGCGCCCGGCGCGGTCCTCCGGCAGGCGGAAGCTGCTGACCGCGCCGGCCAGCGTGACGGCCTGACCCTTCATCACGTCGGCCGAGGCCGCCGTCTGCTCGACCAGCGCGGCGTTCTGCTGCGTCATCCGGTCCAGGTCCTGCACCGCCTGACCCACCTGGCCGATGCCCAGCGTCTGCTCGCGCGAGCCGGTGGCGATCTCGCCCAGCAGCTGGCTGACGCGCTGCGAAGACTGCACGATCTCCTCGATCGCGCCACCGGCCTTGCGCACCACCGACGTGCCGGTCTCCACCTGGCGGACGCTGGTGCCGATCAGGCCCTTGATCTCCTTGGCGGCGTCGGCGCTGCGCTGCGCCAGCGCGCGCACCTCGCCGGCGACGACCGCGAAGCCGCGCCCCTGCTCACCGGCACGCGCGGCCTCCACCGCGGCATTCAGCGCCAGGATGTTGGTCTGGAAGGCGATGCCGTCGATCGTGCCGATGATCTCGCCGATGCGTCCGGACGACGCCCGGATGTCCTCCATGGTGGACACCATCTCGCGCATCACCTGGCCGCCGTCGGCCGCGATCTCCGCGTTGTGCCGGGCCAGGCGCGAGGCTTCCTCGGTATGGTCGGACGTGGTCTTCACGGTCGACGAGATCTGCTCCATCGACGCGGCCGACTCCTCCAGGCTGGCCGCGGCGGCCTCCGTGCGCGACGACAGATCCATCGCACCGCTGGCGATCTCGGTGCTCGAGGCGACGATCTGGTCGCTCGAGGTCCGCACGCGAAGCACCATCGCGCGCATCGAGTCCTGCATGCGGCGCAGGTCGTGCATCAGCTGCGCGGCCTCGTCGCGCCCCCACGGATGCGGCGAGGTGGTGAGGTCGCCTTCGGTCATCGCGCGCAGATGGCGCCGCGTCTCCTTGAGGCCGCCGTCCATCACGCGGAAGAAGCTCGTGAACAGGTAGGCGGCCACGAGCAGCGCGAAGGCGACGATGACCGCGTAGATCGTGAGGTGCCGCAGGAACGCAGTGCGCACGTCGTCGACGTAGACGCCGGAGCCGACGATCCAGCCCCACGGCGCGAAGCCGTGCACGTACGACACCTTCTCCACCGGCTGGTCCGCGCCGGGGCGCGGCCACATGTAGCCGACGAAGCCCTTGCCTTCGCTGCGCACCTTGGCCACGAAGCCCTGGAACAGCGCGAACCCGGTCGGATCCTTCATGCCCGACAGGTCCTTGCCGTCGAGTTCGGGCTTGATCGGATGCATGACCATGCGGGCCTGCATGTCGTTGATCCAGAAGTACTCGACCTTGTCGTAGCGCAGGCCGGCGAGCGACTGCCGGGCCAGCTGCTGGGCCTGCTCGCGGGTCAGCGTGCCGGCCGTCTCCATGCCGTGCGCCCAGGCGAGGATGCCGTGCGCGACCTCGACGTGCTGCCGGGTCGCATCCTTGCGCGCCTGCATCGACTGGTCGTACTGCTCGGCCAGCTGCCAGCCCAGCAGGGTGAGCAGCGGCAGCAGGAACGCCAGCGACAGGATCAGCGCCTTGGCCGAGAAGCGCAGCGCGCGGAACAGGCGCACGCCCGGGGCCCAGACCCCGTGGTACGCGAAGAAGCCGTCGTTGCGGTCGCGCCTGTTCGAAGCGCTGTCGTGATCGGGAACGTCGGAGGGAGGAGTGCGGCGCATTCGGTACTTTCGATGTTGGAATTCTTCGATGTGCGCGGGTACGACGGCGTCTGGGGCGCAATCGGGCGGGCGCAAAGCCCGACGGCCGGCGGCAGACACCACCGGGCCGACGATGAACGTCGACCTCGTCGCCTGTCTGCGTGCACCCGCGACTGTGCTCGCGCCGCTCCAGACGTGAAGCCCGGACTAGCACCGGAATCAGGCCGCTGTTCGACGATTCACGCGGGCGCGGACGGACCACCGGGCGCGCCCGCCGCACCCCGGCGATCCGCCCGCGCGGACGGAACGACGCGCACCGGCACCCCGTCGGCCGCGGGTGCCGACGCGCCCTCGGCATCGAGGGCACGCGCGCGCAGCTGCCCGCAGCCGCCGTCGACGTCCTGGCCGGCCGACTGCCGCAGCTTGGTGAGGATGCCGTGCCCATGCAGCGTGCGCGCGATCTCGGCGGCCCGCGCGCGCGCCGGGCGGCGGAACGCGAGGCCGGGCACCTCGTTGTACGGGATCATGTTCATCACCGCATAGTGCCCCCGGAGCAGCCGCACGATGGCGTCGAGCTCCTCCTCGGTGTCGTTGATGCCCTCGAGCAGCGTCCACTGGTACTGGATCGGGTAGCCGGTGATCTGCGCATAGTGATTGGCCCGTGCGACGAGCTCGGCGGGGTCGATGCGCGGCGCCCGGGGCAGCAGGCGCGCGCGCAGGTCCGCCCGGGTCGTGTGCAGCGACAGCGCCAGCGCCGGGCGCACCCGCCCCAGCGGCAGACGCTCGAACACCCGCAGGTCACCCACGGTGGAGAACACCAGGTTCTTGTGCCCGATGCCGGCCATCGTGCCCAGCAGGTCGATCGCCTCGAGCACGTTGTCGAGGTTGTGCGCCGGCTCGCCCATGCCCATGAACACCACCTTGCGCACCGGCCGGCGCGCGCGCGCGAGCACCACCTGCGCGACGATCTCGGCGCTGCCGAGCTGGCGCAGCAGGCCCGACCGGCCGGTCATGCAGAACTGGCAGCCGACCGCACAGCCGACCTGGGTCGACACGCACACCCCGTCGCGCGGCAGCAGCACGCTCTCGACCGTCTGACCGTCGGCGAGCGCGACGAGCAGGCGCGCCGAGCCGTCGGCGCCGGGATGCTCGGAGCGCACGTGGGCGAGCGCGGCGAGTTCGTCGGCCAGCTGCGGGAGCGCCTGTCGCAGGGCCTTGGGCAGGAAGGCGTCGGGGCGGCGCGGCCCGCCCTCCAGCGGCTGCGCGTGCAGCCACTGGCGCAGCACGTGGTCCTGATGGCCGGGCCCGGCGCCGAATGCGCGCAGGCGTTGTCGGAGGTCGTCGATGCGCATGGGGAAACGTGTCCGGACGGTGGCCGGCCGCGCGCGCGGACCGGACCTGAAGACCCGCGAGTGTAGACCCGCGGCGGTGCACGCCCTCCGGATCCGGGCCTTAAGAATCTTTTAGCAAGTCGGTAAGCAATTGTTAGGAAACGGCCTGCGCGCCGGTTTCTAGACTCCTCTCCATGGTCGCGACCGCAGCGTGCGGCGGGCCAGCCAGGCACCGAGGACCCCTCCCGGCGCCGCTCCGGGAACCGACCCCGAACCCTCTTGAACCCTGCGAGGAACACCATGAAGATCGACACCCGCGAACTGAACGCCGTCTCCACCGTCACCTCCGGCCAGCCCGCACCCCGGATGGACATGTATGCGCTGATCCACAAGGCACTGCGCGCGCAGATGAACGACGCGGTGCTGACCCTCGGCTGCGTCGACTGCGACGACGCCGACGCGCTCGCGCATGCGGTGCAGACGGTCACCGTGCTGATGGATGCGTGTGCCGCCCACGTGCAGCACGAGGAGCAGTTCGTGCACCCGGCCATCGAGGCCCGCGCCCCCGGCGCCAGCGCGGCGGTGGCGCACGACCACCAGGAGCACCTGGCCGAGATCGGGCAGATCCGGGCCGCGGCGCTGGCCCTGCCCGCCGCCGCCGCGCCCGTGCGCGATGCGATGGCGCTGGCCCTGTACCGCCGTCTCACGCTGTTCGTCGCGCACAACTTCGAGCACATGCACGTCGAGGAGACCGCGCACAACGCCGTGCTCTGGTCGCGCTACACCGACGCCGAACTGCGCGAGATCCACGACGCGCTCGTCGCGTCGATCCCGCCGCACGAGATGATGGCGACGCTGCGCTGGATGGCGCCCGCCATGACGCCCACCGAGCGCACGATGGTGCTGGGCGACATGCAGCAGAACGCGCCCGCGCCCGCGTTCGAGGCGGCGCTGGACGTGGCGCGTGCCCACCTCGACACGGCCTCGTGGGCGAAGCTGGCCCGCAGCCTCGGCGTGGCGGTCGTGCCCGGGCTGGTGGGCTGACGCCCACGATCACCGCCCGGCAGTCCCGCACGGCACCCGCCGGGCCGTCGGCGGCGGCGTGCCCGCAGCCTGCTCAGGCGGGCACGTCCTGCAGCTCGATCGGGCGGTGCACCAGCAGCCGGAACCGTCCCCGCCCGGTCTTCTCGATGCGCACGTCGGGACCATGCTCGCGCAACCGACGCTGCAGCAGCACGAGGCGCGCCTCGAGGTTGTCCGACACGTCGGGCAGCCCGATGGCGGGATCCAGGCGCAGCTCGCGGTTGGTGAACTCCGTGCGTCCCGAGCGGGCGAAGTCGTTGACCAGCTTCCAGAAGATCGCGCCGGCCACGCCCTTGATCAGATAGCCCTCGTTGATGAACACGCTGCGGTTCGCCGCGTAGTGGCGCACCTTGAGCGCCGCACCGGCCGCCGGCGGCAGCGGCACCGGCGCGGGCGCGGCGCCCTCGGACAGGTCGGCGGCCGACTGCATCAGATCCATGGTCGCGCCCAGATACCCGGCGATCGCCACCAGCACGTCTTCGTCCTCGAAGTCGAACTGCAGCTCGCGCGGACTTTCGACGAAGATCACGCCCAGCAGGCGACCGGCCGACAGGATCGGCACCGCCATCTGGCTGTGCGGCTCGGGCAGTCCGGGGTACGGGATGTGCGTGTCCAGCGGCACGCCCGGCGCATCCGCACGCACCGCGCGCCGCACGGCGCGCGAGTACAGGTAGGCGTTGGTCATGTGCATGATCCGCACCGGCGTGCGCTCGCGCGCGGCCACCCCGATCACCCCGTCGCCCATCTCGATCTCCGAGCCGACGCCCGAAGTCGCGTAGCCGGCACTGGCGACCGTGTACAGCCGCTGCGTCTGGGCATCGAGCATCAGCACCATCGCGTGGGTGACGCCGAGGTGGTCGCTGAGCACCGCCAGCGCGGCGTTGAGCAGCTCGTCCATCGAGGTGCAGCGCGACAGCCGCTCGCTCGCGCGGCGCACCGCGCCGAGCAGGCCGCAGCGGGGCTCCGGCGCCGGCAGCCGCTCGCCTTCGAGGCGCTCGATCGACAGCACCTCGTAGACATCGGCGCCGAGCAGCTTGAACACCCCGGCCATGCCGGTGTGCGAGGCGATTCCCGCAAGCTGCGCCTTCATGCTCTCGAACAGCGCGCCCGACGTCTCGGTGCGCAGATAGCGGATCTCGAGCCGATGGAACACGGCCGTGTACGGATGGAGCACGAGCACGGACGCATATGGATTCGACAGGATGTTCTGACGCGTCTTGTTGAAGAACTGGAACGAGATCGCGACATGGCGCTCGTCGGCATAGAACACCTGGGACACGTAGGCGACGTTCGGCGTGCCGTCCGCATGGCAGGTGGCCATCACCCCGGGGATGACGCCCTCGAGGCACGCGCGGATCTCGCCCAGCGCGATGCTCATGCGCGGCCCGGTCGGAGGATCCTTCGGCCGGGCGCAGCGGGCGCGGAGGGCGCTGTCGTCGCGGCAGGCTGAGGGGGCGTCTCGCCGGGAGGCGTCGAATCGCCGGGAGGCGTCGAAGGCAGGGCCGTGCCGGCCTTGGGTCCGGGTGTCTGGTCGAATGCCGCCACCGGCTCGAAGGTGACGGCAACCAGATCCTCCACGCGGTGCGACAGCATCGTGCGCGCGAATTCCGGCCCGAACGCGATCTGCGCGAGTTCGCGCTCCATCGACTTCAGGTAGCGGTGCAGCACCGGCAGGTCCTCCGGCCCGCCTTCCCGGATCGACGCCTGCACGCCCTTCACCTGCACGCTGCGATGCGAGCTCGGCTCGCTGAACACGACCGCGATCCGCCCGGTGGTGGCCACGTCGGCCAGCAGCTGACGCGCCTGCGGGCGGGACAGGAACACGGTGATCGAGCGTCCGTCGGCGGTGATCGAGCTGCCGACGGCCCGCATGATGCTCGGACGGTTGGCGAGATCGTGGGACGCGGCGATCACCGACACACCCTTGGCGATCAGGGCAACGTGGGCCGGCGACAGGAGAGCGGGCATGCGCGGTTCGGACATCGCCCATAATGTACAAAAAGATGCTGGCGGCCGGGTGACCGTACGCGCCTCCCTATAATCCGGCCATGAATACACCTGCTCCCGATTCCGCGTCCCGCGTCGCGCTCGTCACCGGCGCCGCCCGCGGCATCGGCCTCGCCGTGGCCCGCCGGTTCCTGTCCGAAGGCTGGTCGGTCGGTCTGCTCGACATCGACGCGCCGGCGTTGAACGCGACCGTGGCGGCGCTTGCCGCCCCCGACCGCACCGTCGCCCTCGCCTGCGACGTGGCCGATGCCGCACAGGTCGACGCCGCCGTGCGGCAGCTGGAGGCCCGCTTCGGCCGTATCGATGCCCTGGTCAACAATGCCGGCGTTGCCGTCTTCAAGCCGCTGCTGCAGACCACGGCCGAGGAATGGGCGCGGGTGATCGACGTCAACCTGACCGGGCCGTTCCTGTGCTCCCAGGCGTGCGCGCCCATCATGCTGCGCGGCGGTGGCGGCAGCATCGTCAACATCGCGTCGATCTCCGGGCTGCGGGCGAGCCTGCTGCGCGTGGCCTACGGCACCAGCAAGGCGGGCCTGATCCACCTCACCAAGCAGCAGGCGGCCGAACTCGGCAACCACGGCATCCGCGTCAACGCGATCGCACCCGGCCCCGTCGACACCGCGATGGCCAGGCAGGTGCACACCCCCGACATCCGGGCCGACTACCACGACGCGATCCCGCTGAACCGGTACGGCACCGAGGACGAGATCGCCTCGGGCGTCTGGTTCCTGTGCAGCGATGCCGCCAGCTACGTGAACGGCCAGACCCTCGCGGTCGACGGCGGCTTCGACGCCACCGGCATCGGGCTGCCCAGCCTGCGCGCCGCCTCCGCCCCGCGCTGACCGGGGGAGCGCTCTCCGGGGGAGCGCTGACCGGGGGGAACGCTGACCCGGGGCGCGCGGGTGCTGCGCTCAAGTTCGCGGGCGCATGGCCGTAACCCCGTGCATGCATGAACTCCGCATTGCAGGCACGGCGTCGCCGTCGCGTTCGCACCGCACGCCGCATCGACGGCGGCGGGCGGCGCGCACACGCGCGCGCGGCTTCACCCTGGTGGAACTGGTCGTCGTGATCGTGCTGCTGGGCCTGCTGTCGGCCGTCGCGCTGCCGCGCTTCGTCGGCCTCCAGCGCGATGCGCGGGTCAACGCGGTGCAGCACCTGGCCGGGGCGGTGCACACGTCCGCGCATCTGGTGTCGATGAAATGCCGCGTGACGGCAGGCTGCGGAAGCACCCGGAGCAGCACGCTGACGCTTCCCGACGGGCAGTCGGTCGCGATGCTGTGGTCGTATCCCGAGGCCGGTTCCGGGCAGCCGGGCATCGAGCGCACGGTGGACACCACCGGATTCGAGGTCGTCTGGCCCAGTCACTGGCAGACGGTGTTCCGGATGACGTCGGCCCCCGACCCGGCCACCTGCGCGGTCACGTATGCGCAGGCAGGGGCGAACCCCGACGGCACGGTCGACAACGGCACCGCCGACAGCCGCTACCTGCTGAACACCGACACCAGCGGCTGCTGAGCGCAGGGACCCGCGGCTGCCGAGCGCATGGCGCCGCTACGACTTCAGCATGTCTTGACCCTGCCCGCCCCTGCCCGAATACTCGGGCAAGAACCGCGCATAAGGATTCACGCCATGCCCCAGCACGTCTGCAACGGCGCCATGCTCCAGTGCTCGTTCGGCGCCGCGCCCAGCACCCTCGTGGTGCCGCCGCTCAACAAGGTGATGACCAGCAACCAGCCGGCGGCCAACATCATGGATCACGTGCCGGGCAAGAACATCCAGCCGTTCGGCATGTGCGCGTCCCCGAGCAATCCCACGGTCATCGCCGCCACCAGTGCCGCGCTGGGGGTGTTCACCCCGATGCCCTGCGTGCCCGCGACGCCGGCTCCCTGGATTCCGGTGGACACGACGGTGATCATGGCCGGCACCCCCGCGCTGGACAACAACTGCACGCTGAACTGCCTGTGGGCGGGCGTGATCAAGGTGGTGTCGCCCGGGCAGTTCACCGAACAGATTCCCTGAGCCGCACCACCCGCGCCGCCTGCGCGCCCGGCCCCGGCAGCGTGTGCCCATCGCCGCCGCATCATCCGCGCAGCGGACCGGGCTCGACCAGCATGCCCACCGCTTCGGCCAGCGCCGCCGGCAGACGGCGCACGCCCCGCAGGGCCGGCCCCACGGCATAGCGGTGGCCCGCAGGCAGCAGATGCAGCTGCACCCCGATCAGCTCGAGATGGGCATCGGACTCGATGTCCTCGAGGTTCGACTGCATGCGGCGTCCGTCCACGATCGTCACCGTGCCCTGCCCCAGCACCTCGACCGCCTGCCCGCGTTCGATCACCAGGGCGGTGTCCTCGTCGATGCCCACGCCGATCAGGTCCGGGCGCTGCGCCATCGCCGACAGCAGCCGTCCCAGCCGCCGGCGTTCCGAGAAGTGCTGGTCGATGATCGCCTTCGACAGCAGACCCAGACCGATGTCGGTGCTGACCACGTCCTTCTGCGGCAGCGACACCGCCTGTCCTTGCGCGAGCATGTGCCGCGACATGACCGCAGCGCCCGCACTGGTGCCGCCGATGCAGCAGCCGTTCAGGTGGAAGGCGATGTGGATCGCACGCGCCGCCGCGCTCTCCCACAGGATCTCCATCAGGCGGTTCTGGTCGCCGCCGCTGATGAACAGGCCGTCGCAGGCGAGGATCCGGCTGACCACCGCAGGGTCTTCGGCCGCCGCGCGATCGAACATCGGCAGCAGCGACACCGCGCGTGCGCCGATGGCCTCGAACACCGGCGCGTAGCCGCGCCACGCGCCCTGGGGATCCTCGCTCGCCGCCGTGATCAGGGCGATGCGGGCATCGGGCCCGCCGCACATCGCGACGAAGCGGCGCAGGATCACGCGATCCTGCAGGCGGTCCTCGTTGCCGCCGATCACCACCAGCCGGCCGAGGCGCCGCGCCAGCGGGGGCTGACCGGACGATGCGGCACCGCCCGGCGCCGCGCCGCCCTTCACGGGCGCGGGGTTGGGCCGCGGCGGCGTGGGCGTGCCCGCCTGCGGTGACGTCGGGGCGGCCGCCCGCGCGGGCGCAGCGGCGGTCACGGGCGATGCCTGTCCGCGGGCACGCCCGACAGGGGCGCTCAGTGCGGCGACGGCGGACGCGGCGAACGCACTGCGCAGCAGCGTGCGTCGCGCCAGGCCATGCGAACCCGTGTCCGCGGCGTCGCCGCCGGGCACGGCTTGATCTCGGTTGGGTGGGGGCATGGTCCGTTCAACGTGCCGCCCGCCCGATCGGAGGACCGGGACAATCCGGAATGTCGCCCGCGGGCGAGTGGGCTACAGTTGTCCGGGCCGTCCGGCACGGGCACCGGCGCCCGGCATGCGCCCTCGCCTGTCGTCGCATCGATCCCCCGCCCCACCAGGAGACGCCATGGACACCGTCGCAGCCGCGCGGTCGCTGCACCCCGAAGTGCGCCGCCGCGCCGACGAGATCGAACACGCCCGCCGGCTGCCGGCGGACCTCGCGCAGACGTTCGCGCGCTCGGGCTTCTTCCGCATGGCCGTGCCGCGCAGCGTGGGCGGCCTGGAGCTCGATCCGGCGGCGATCATGGGCACGATCGAGGCGGTCGGCGAGGCCGACGCCTCCGCCGGCTGGAACGTGATGATCGGCGCCACCTCCGGCATGTCCGGCGCCTATCTCGAGCCCGAGGCGGCCCGTGCGATCTACGGCGATCCGATGGTGATGACCTGCGGCTCGAACACGCCGAACGGCCGCGCCGTCGACGAGGGCGACGCCTACCGGCTCAGCGGGCGCTGGCCCTGGCTCAGCGGCGGCGACAACTGCCGCTGGCTGAAGGGCATCTCGGTGGTGATGGAGGACGGCAAGCCGCGCCTGCTGCCCAGCGGCGCGCCCGATGCGCGCATGATGGTGTTCCCCGCCGACCAGGCCACCCTGATCGACACCTGGCACGTGGCCGGCCTGAACGGCACCGGCAGCGGCGACATGGAGGTGCGCGACATCCGCGTGCCCAAGGGCTTCAGCTATTCGCTGGTCACCGACAAGCCGCGCGAGACGGGGCCGCTGTACGCATTTCCGGCCTTCGGCCTGCTGGCGATGGGCATCGCCGCGGTGGCGCTGGGCAATGCGCGCGCGGCGGTCACCGACCTCGTCGAGCTGGCCGGCGGCAAGAAGCCGCAGGGCTCGAAGCGCACGCTGGCCGAACGCGCCGGTGCGCAGGCCCAGCTCGCGCAGGCCGAGGCCGTGCTGCGTTCGGCACGCGCCTTCTACTACGAGGCGATCGGCGACGCCTGGCACAAGGCGCAGCGCGGCGACGCGATGGCGGTGGAAGACCGCGCCGCGCTCCGCCTGGCGGCCACCCATGCGACGCGCAGTGCCGCCGACGTGGTGCGCAGCATGTACGAACTCGGCGGCGGCACCGTGCTGTTCTCCTCGCATCCGCTGCAGCGGCGCTTCCGCGACGCCTACGCGGCCACCCAGCACATGATGATCGCCCCGCCCAGCTGGGAGCTCGCCGGACGCGTGCTGATGGGCCTGCCGACCGACGCGAGCATGCTGTGAGCGCCGCGACCGGTTCCGGCACCGCCACCACCGGCATGCATCGCCGCTTCGTGCTCGCGCGCCGCCCCGACGGCCTGCCGCAGGTCGACGATTTCCGCCTGGAATCCGTGCCGCTGCCGACGCTGCCCGCCGGCGGCCTGCTGGTGCGCAACCGCTTCGTGTCGGTCGACCCGGGCACGCGCGGCCGGCTGGGCGACCGCGAGACGTATGCGCAGCCGCTCGCGCTGGGCGAGGTGATCCAGGCCGCCACGGTGGGCACGGTCGAAGCGTCCGAGCATCCGAAGTTCAAGGCGGGCGACTGGGTCGCCGCCGCGTTCGGGTGGCAGGAGTGGGCGGCGTCCGATGGCCGCGGCATCCGCGTCGTGCCCGACAACGGGCTGTCGCCGTCGACGGCGATCGGCGTGCTGGGCATCCCCGGGCTCACCGCGTACTTCGGCATGCTCGACATCGGCGCGCCCCAGCCGGGCGAGACGGTGCTGGTCACATCGGCCGCGGGCGCCGTCGGCTCGGCGGCGGGTCAGATCGCGATGATCCGCGGCGCCCGTGTGGTCGGCGTCGCCGGCGGCCCGGCCAAGTGCGCCTGGCTGACCGGCACCCTGGGCTTCGCCGGCGCGATCGACCATCGCGCGGTGTCCGACATGACCGCGGCGGTGGCGGCGGCCTGCCCCGAAGGCGTCGACGTGCTCTTCGACAACGTGGGCAACGCGATGATCGATAGCGTGCTGCCGCTGATGAAACGCGGCGGGCGCATCGTCGTGTGCGGGCAGATGGCCGACTACAACCGCCCGGCCGAGCAGGCCCCGGGGCTGCGCAACACCCGGGCCTTCATCGGGCAGCGGCTGACGATGCGCGGGCTGGTCGCCTTCGACCACGTGCGCCAGTACCCGCAGGCCTGGGCCGACCTCACCGGATGGATCCGCGCCGGCCGCCTGAAGTACCGGGAAGACGTGGTGGAAGGCTTCGAGCACCTGCCGCAGGCCTTCATCGGCCTGTTCACCGGCGACAACTTCGGCCGCCGGCTGGTGCATCTGCGCTGAGGCGTCAGGCGCCCAGTGCGAACCCCTCGTAGCCGCGCGCCTTCACCTCCTCGCACTTGTCCGCATACGCCGGGAACCCGATCAGCGGCATGAACACGCGGGTCTTGCCGGGCACGTTGGCCCCGAGATACCACGAGTTGCAGGTGGGGTAGATGGTCGCGTCGGCCACCGCGTTCACGTGGCCCACCCAGGAGATCTCGGCAGGCTCGGTCGCCTCGATCGACCGCTTGCCGTGGTCGCGCAGGTACTGCACGCAGTCGGAGATCCAGTCGACGTGCTGCTCGATCGACACGATCATGTTGGTGAGCACCGACGGGCTGCCCGGCCCCGTCACGATGAACAGATTCGGAAAGCCCACCACGCCCAGCCCCAGGTAGGTGCGGGGTCCGGCGCTCCACTTCTCTCGCAGGGTCAGGCCGTTGCGGCCGCGGATGTCCATCTTCAGCAGCGTGCCGGTCATCGCGTCGAAGCCGGTGGCGAACACGATGGCATCCAGCGCGTAGTCCATGCCCCCGGTGCGCAGCCCGGTGGGCGTGATCTCCTCGATCGGCGCCTGGCTGATGTCGACCAAGTGCACGTGCGGCCGGTTGAACGTGTCGTAGTAGCCGGTGTCCACGCAGATGCGCTTGCAGCCGATCGCCTGCCGCGGCGCCAGCTTCTCGGCCAGGGCCTGGTCCTTCACGATCTCGCGGATCTTGCCGCGCACGAACTCGGCGGCGATCTGGTTGGCCTCGTCGTTCAGCATCAGGTCGCCGAACGCCCCCTGGAAGCCCAGACCGCCGCGGTTCCAGCGGGCCTCGAAGGCTGCCCGGCGCTCCTCCTCGCCGGCCTCGAACACGGACTTCTCGTTGCGCGGATTGTTCGAGCCGAACCCCGGCATCATGCGGCGGTTGCGCGCACGGAAGCCGGCGTAGTCGGCCTTGATCTGCGCCTCGTAGGCCGGGTCGAGCGGCGCGTTGTGCGCCGGGATCGAGTAGTTGGGCGTGCGCTGGAAGACGAACACCTCCTTCGCCTGGCCGGCGATGATCGGAATGCTCTGGATCGCGGACGAGCCGGTGCCGATCACGCCCACCCGCAGGCCGTCGAAGCGCACCTCCTCGTGCGGCCACTGGCCGGTGTGGTACGTGCGCCCCTTGAACGAACCGAGGCCCTTGAAGTCGGGCAGGTTCGTCGACGACAGGCAGCCGGTGGCCATCACGACGAACTGGCCGGTGACGACGGCGCCGGTGTCGGTGCGCACGGTCCAGCGGGCGGCGTCCTCGTCGTAGTGCGACGCGATCACACGCGTGTTGAACACGATGTCCCGGCGCAGGTCGAAGCGGTCGGCCACGTGCTGCGCGTATTTCAGGATCTCGGGCTGCGGTGCGAACCGCTCGGTCCACTTCCACTGCTGCTGCAGTTCCTCCGAGAACGAGTACGAGTACTCGAGGCTCTCGACGTCGCAGCGCGCGCCGGGATAGCGGTTCCAGTACCAGGTGCCGCCGACGTCGGTGCCGGCCTCGAACACACGGGCCTTCAGGCCCAGGCCGCGCGCACGGTGCAGCATGTACATGCCGGCGAAGCCGGCGCCGACGATGATCATGTCGAACGCGCCGGTCTCTGGGGCGGCAGCGCCCGCGGTCCGGTCTTTTGTGTCCTGCATTGGTCTCACTCCACGGTCATTGTTGAATGGGTTCAGCGCATTCTGCCGCAGTCGCCGCGCACGTCAGACGAAGCACCACAGCCCGGTGCACACGCCGAACACCAGCTGCACCAGCGCATCGAGCAGCGCGCCCACCAGCAGCACGGGCAGCGCCACCCACAGCAGGATCAGCCAGATCGCCGTTGCCGTGATCCGCGGCTCCGGCAGGGTGTGGCCCATCACGGTCTCGACCTTGCGCTTCATCGTGTCCTGTGTCGCTGGGTGTGGTGGGCGGACGTCGCCGGGTCGCGGCGTCCGGGCGGGCACCGTACACTCGCCCGATGCAGGTCCTCTGGAACCCACCCGAGCGCGGCGCCTGGGATGCGCTGCATCGTAGCGCAGCCGGCGCACTGCAGCAGCACTGGTCGTACGGTGCGGCGCTGCAGTCCGGCACGACCCGCTGCCTGCGCGCCGTGGTGACGCACGACGGCGCGCCGGTGGCACTCGCCCAGTTCATGAGCCGGCGCGTGGGCCTCGTCGTCGAGGTCGCGCTGTGCACGCGCGGCCCGGTCTGGCTGGCGCCGCTCGATGCGGCCGGGCGTTCGTCGGCCGTGCGTGCGATCCGGCAGTCCTTCCCCGTGCGCAGGCCGCGCGTCGTCCTGTGCTCGCCCGACGAGCCGGCCTCGGAGACCGCCGGCAGCGCCGGCCGATATCGCGTGATGACCGGCTACTCGACGGTGCTGATCGACCTCACGCGTCCGCTCGATCAGCTGCGCGCCGACCTCACCGGCAACTGGCGCAACCGGCTGGCGTCGGCCGAGCGATCGGCACTGAAGGTGCAGCGCGGCGGCACGAAGCCCGCGCAGTACGGCTGGCTGCTCGAGCGCGAGGCCGCGCAGCGCGACCGCAAGACGTACCGCGGCCTGCCGCTGGCGTTCGTCGCCGCCTACCAGGCCGCCTGCCCCGACCCGGCCGCCGCACTGCTGCACCTGCGCGCCGATCTCGGCCGCGACGCGCAGGCCGGCATGCTGTTCCTCGTGCATGGCGACGCGGCCACCTACCACGTCGGCTGGTCGAGCGAGGAAGGCCGCCGCCTCGGCGCGCACAACCTGCTGCTGTGGCACGCGATCGGCGCGCTGCGCGAACGCGGCCTGCGGCGCCTCGACCTGGGCGGCGTCGACACCGAACGCGGCGCCGGGATCGCGCGGTTCAAGATCGGCACCGGCGGCGCCGTGGTCACGCTGGCAGGCACCTACTGGTGACGCGCGCGCCGGCGCGTGCCCGGCGGAAAAGCCCGGCGATTGCACCGCACTTCCACACGCCGTCCGGCCCCGGACCGCCCGATGATCGAGGACATTCGGGTCGATCCGCCCTCGCGGGCCGCCCGCCGAGCCCCACAACCGATGCACTCGACACCCGCCTGGCAGCGCAGATGAACAGCGAATTCTCCGAACTGAGGGCCCTGATCATCGACGACAGCCCGACCTCGCGCATGACGCTGTCGTCGGTGCTGCGCGACGTCGGGATCCAGCAGATCAAGGGCGTGAGCGGGCCGCAGCAGGCACGCATCAACCTGCAGGACAACCAGTACGACGTCATCCTGTGCGAGTACCACTTCGCAGGCGACGAGACCGGACAGGACCTGCTCGACGAGATCCGCTACACGCGGATGATCCCCTACCGGACCGTGTTCTTCATGGTCACCGGCGAAGCCACCTACGACAAGGTCGCCGAGGTGGTGGAGAACGCGCCCGACGACTACCTGCTCAAGCCGTTCAAGCCGCTGACCCTCGAGGATCGGCTGCAGAAGGCGCTGAACAAGAAGCTCGCGCTGCTGCCCGTGTACGACAAGATGGAGGCCGGCGAATACGAGGCCGCGCTGGCGCAGTGCGCCGGCATCGTGCGCCGCATGGAAGGCCACTGGCTGCAGGCCGCGCGCGTCGGCGCCGAGCTGTGCGTGCACCTGGAGCGCCACGACAACGCGCGCCAGTTCTACGACCTCGCCGCGCGCGCCAAGGGCGCACCCTGGGCGAAGTTCGGCCTGGCGCAGCTGTCGTACCTGAAGGGCGACGTCGCGCAGGCCAAGGTCGCGCTCGAGGAGCTCGTGTCGGGCGCGAGCGCCTACGCCGACGCCTACGACCTGCTCGCCCGCATCCATTTCGAGGACGGCGCGCTGGGCGAGACCCTGCGCGCGCTGCGGCTGGCCGTGCAGGCCACGCCGACCAACCTCGCGCGACTGCAGCGGCTCGGCGCGCTCGCCTTCTACATCGGCGACGGCCCCGAGGCCGACGCGGCGCTGGCCAAGGCCTACCGTCGCGGCCCCGGATCGCGCGTGTTCGACCTGCAGACGGTGATGATGCTGGTGTTCCTCGGCGTCGACCGGGGACTGCAGGGCAAGGACCTCGAACGGCTCACGACCTCGCTGCAGTTCGCCGCCGACCGCGATCCCGACAACCCGCGCCTGCAGCGCATGATCGAGCTGGCGGGGATCTGCCGGCTGCTCGTGCGCAAGGAACTGCTCGAAGTGGTGGGCCGCCTGAAGGGCCTCGAGTCCTGGCTCGGCGAACCCGACTTCGACTTCGAGGCGGCGCGCAACCTGGTCTCGCTGCTGTCGCGCGTCGCCTCGCGCGAAGTGAAGCTGCCCGACGCCGCGGGCTGGGTCGAGGCCGCCGCCCGCCGGCACTGCACCAGCAAGACCGCCAGCGACCTGCTGGCGGGTGCCGCGCGCAGCATGAAGGAATACGTGGGCATCATCGAGGCCGAGCACCACCGCGTGAACCAGCTCGCCAACGAGGCGATGTCGCGCCTGCTGAAGGGCGATGCCGACGGCGCCGTCCGGCAGCTGACCGAGGTGGCGCGCCGCACGCTCAATGCGCGCCTGTTCCACCTTGCCGACAGCCTGTCGCAGAAGCACCGCGCACGCCTGAGCGCGGAGTCGATCGCACTGATCGAGCAGGCGCGAGACCTGCGCGAGCGCCACTGCCCCGACGGCGTGCAGGTCGCGCTTGCGGGCATCGCCGAGGACGCGCGCACCTCGCGCACCCTGACGGCGGCCTGATCGCCGCCTGATCGCTGCCTGATCGCAACCTGATCGCCGCCTGATCGCTGCCTGATCGCAACCTGATCGCAACCTGATCGCAACCTGATCGCAACCTGATCGCAACCTGATCGCTGCGTACCAACCGGGGTATCGGGCACCGGGGCGCGGCGTCGGGAATCTTGACAGCGCCCCTGCGCCCGCCTGGGCAACCCCCTGGAGAAGCGCGCCGCACGCGGCTCTCCGGCAACGGGCACGCTTATTGAATGCGCCTCCCGGCCGACTCGGACGACATCCTGCGCCGAGCATGCACCGACCGAACGGGAGAACCACATGACGATGCGCGGCCTGATGTCCCTCTTCGCCGCCCTGGCGGCCCTGACGCTCGGCCGTCCGGCCGCGGCCGAGGCGCTCACGTACAACTTCTGGCTGAACGCGCCGGAACGCTATCCGGTCACCCATCTGGTCATGTATGCGCGCGGCGCCGGCCAGGACGACGTGTTCCTGTCGCCGGTCACGCTGCAGCCCTCCGGCACCTTCCAGCTCACCCACCAGGTCGGCTTCGACGCCGAACGGGCGCTCGTGCTGGGCATCACGGAGCGCGACAAGGACGACCGCTGGGACATCGTCATGTTCACCAACGGCGCATTCGCGGCGTCGAGCCTGAACCGCTCGTACTCCGAGGTGTTCTCAGCGTCCAGCCCCGGCTACCTCAGCCACGGCGTTCTGCCGGTGAAGATGCAGGAGGCGCACGCCGGGGATGCCGTCAGTCTGGAGGCCGTGACCGCGTTCCTGCGCGGAACGCCCACCGACGCCTACTTCGATCCGCATGCCGGCTTCTCGATCATCCAGTTCTCGATCGTGCAGCCCCCGATCGGCGGCGTCCCCGAACCGGTGACGCTGGCGCTGATCGGCCTCGGGCTCGTCGGCATCGCTCCTCGCCAGCGCCGGCGCGCAGAGCGCACCACGAGCGCGGAGGCCGCTTAGTCCGGACCGCAGAGTCCGGACCGCTTGGTCCGGACCGCAGCGTCCGGGCTGCTGCGTCCGGGCTGCTGAGTCCGAACAGCTCAGTGCGGGCCGCGTAGCGCGGAACGCGCCGCCGCGGCGGGCCACCGGCACGAGCAACGCGCCGCCACTCGGGAGTGCTACGCTTGCGCTCCCCTGCTACCCACGGATCTCCGCGATGTCGATCATCCTCGTCCGACACGGCGAAACCCCGCTGAACGTCGCCCGCGTGCTCCAGCCGCCGTCCACCGGGCTGAGCGAACGCGGCATGGCCCAGGCGCGTGCGGTCGCCCGGCGCCTGGCCGAGCGCAAACCGGCCGCCATCCTGAGCAGCGACCTGCCGCGCGCCGCCCTGACCGCGCAGGCGATCGCGCAGGCCAGCGGCCTGCCGGTGGAGTCCACCGAACTGCTGCACGAGCGCAACTTCGGCGACCTGCGCGGCAAGCCCTACGACGCGCTCGGCTTCGACGCGATCACGATGGAGGACGCACCGCCCGGCGGCGAGTCGATGCCGGTGTTCCACGCCCGCGTCGACCGCGCCCTGGAGCTCGTCACCCGCCTGCGCGCGGGGCTGACCGGCGACCTGATCGTGGTCACCCACGGGCTGGTGATCCGCTCGCTGCTGAACCGCCGCCTTCGCCTGCCCGAAGGCGTGCCGCCGCCGGAGCGCATCGGCAACACCTCGATCACCGTGGTGACGCCCACCGAGCCCTTCGTCGTGAGCCTGCTCGACTGCGTCGCCCATCTCGACGCCGAGACGGGCGAAGACGGTCGAAGCCTGTCCGGCGGCTGACGCCGGCGCACACGACGCCAGGTCCGGCACCATGCACAGCCTCGTCGAGACCGGCGTCGGCACCGTACGCGGCCGCATCGACGCCGACGGGGTCCACGCGTTCCAGGGCATCCCGTACGGACAGCCGCCGACCGGCGCGGCCCGGCACCGTGCGCCGCAGGCCGTCGCGCCGTGGGCGGGCGTGCGCGAGGCCACCACGCCGGGCGCGGCCTGCCACCAGGTGGTCCATCCGTTCCTGCCTCCGGGCGCGCCGATGGACGAGGACTGCCTGCACCTCAACGTCTGGACCCCGGGCCCCGACGAGACCGCACGGCGGCCGGTGATGGTGTGGCTGCACGGCGGCGCCTTCCACTTCGGCTCGAGCGCCGCGCCCATGACCGACGGCGCTCGCCTGGCGCGGGCCGGCGACGTCGTGGTGGTCAGCCTGAACCACCGCCTCAGCGTATTCGGCTTCCTGTACCTGAAGGCGCTGTGGGGGGACGACTACGCCGACTCCGGCAACCTCGGCATGCTCGACATCGTGCTGGCCCTGCGCTGGGTGCGGGATCACATCGCCCGGTTCGGCGGCGACCCCGACCGGGTCACGGTGTTCGGCGAATCGGGGGGCGGACGCAAGGTGTGCGTGCTGATGGGGATGCCGGCGGCACGCGGACTGTTCCACCGCGCCATCGTGCAGAGCGGCGCGCATCCGCGGGGCGTGCCGCCAGATCTGGCGACCCGGTTCGCGCACGGGTTCCTGCGCTCGATCGGCGCGCGCACCGACGACCCGCGGGCGCTGCACGCGCTCGACGGCGCCCGGCTGCTCGAGGCTGCGCACCACTACGTTGCGCACGGCACCGATCCGCTGCTGCCGGCCGGGGCGACGGCCCGCTGGCTGACGATGTCGCCGGTGGTGGACGGCGACGACCTGCCCGCCCATCCGTTCGATCCGGCCTCGCCGCTGTCGCGCGACGTGCCGCTGATCATCGGCACCACCAAGGACGAGATGGCGCTGTTCCTGGCGCGCACGCCGGACGCCGGGCGACTCGACATGGACGGGCTGCACGCGCGTCTGCGCCCGATGTTCGGACCGGACACCGCGCGCATCGTCGACGTGCACCGGCGCTGCCGGCCCGAGGAGTCGCCCTGGGACCTGCTCGTGTCGATCGCCAGCGAAGACCGCCGCCTGCTGTCGATCGAGATCGCCGAGCGCAAGGCCGCGCAGGGCGGCGCCCCCGTCCACCTGTACTGGTTCACCTGGGAGAGCGACGTGCCGCTGCTCAAGGCGGCGCACACGATGGAGATCCCGTTCGTGTTCGACACCCTCGACGCGACACCCATCGTCGGCACCCGGCCCGACCGGTTCGCCCTGGCCGCCGTGATGAGCCGGACCTGGGCCGCATTCGCCCGCACGGGCGCACCCGACCACCCGGCGCTGCCCGCCTGGCAGGCGTTCGATGCGCACACGCGCGCCACGATGCGCTTCGACGTGCCGTGTGCGCTGGTGTTCGATCCGCGCCGTGAGGAGCGCCTGGCGTGGCCGGGGCCGGTGCCCATGCCCTGGGAACCGGGGGCGTTCGTCGGGGCGTTCTGACCCGCCCCGGCGGCCCGGCTCAGACCTCGAGTGCGATCTTCCCGAAGTGCTGGTTCGCCCGCATGTAGGCCAGCGCTTCGGCGGCGGCATCCAGCGGGAAGGTACGGTCGATCGGCAGCGACAGCTTGCCCGCTTCGACCATCGGCCACAGGTCGGCGCGCATGCGGCGGTTGATCTCGCGCACCTCCTCGACCGATCGCGTGCGGAACGTGACGCCGATGTAGCTGATGCGACGCAGCGCGTGCAGGTCGAAGTCGAAGTCACTGTGCGTGCCGCCGAGGCGCCCGACGTTGACGATCCGGCCCAGGATGCGCGTGGCCTTCATGTTCTGGTTCATCACGCCGCCCGAGACCTGGTCGACGATCAGGTCCACGCCCGCGCCGTCGGTGGCCTTCAGCACCTGGTCGACCCAGCCCGGATCGGCCGAGTCCACCGCCAGGTCGGCGCCGAATTCGGCCAGGCGCGCGCGCCGCTGCGCATTGGTCGACGAGCCGACCACCAGGCGCGCGCCGCGTGCCTTGGCGATCTGCATCGCCATCAGCCCGACGCCCGAGCTGGCGCCCTGGATCATCACCGCACTGCCCGCACCGGCCCCACCGTGGGTGACGACGGCGTCGTGCATGGTCTGCAGCGCGACCGGCAGCGCGGCCGCCTGTGCGAACGACAGGCCGGCCGGGATGGGGACCACACGCCCCCAGTCGGCCACCGCGTACTCCGCATAGCAGCCGCCGCCGGACGCCATCACACGGTCGCCCGCCTTGAGGCCGGGCACCTCGGCGCCGACCGACACGACCTCCCCGGCGCACTCCAGACCCAGCACTGCGCCCGGCCCGCCCGCGGCACCGTGCTTGTGACCGGCCGCCATGCCCAGGTCGGCCCGGTTCAGCCCGCAGGCGCGCACGCGGATCAGGACCTCGTTGGCCTTGGGTACGGGGGTCGCGACCTCGGCGATGCGCGGGCCCTGATCGGAGAGAACGAATGCTTTCACGGCGGATCCTCGGTTGGTTTGAGCGCGCCGATTATGCAGTGCCTGCGTGCGGTTCGAC
Source organism: Pseudomonadota bacterium (assembly GCA_029779755.1). Classification (GTDB taxonomy): domain Bacteria; phylum Pseudomonadota; class Gammaproteobacteria; order Burkholderiales; family Burkholderiaceae_E; genus Quisquiliibacterium. The sequence continues at coordinate 19,327 of JAKOZZ010000061.1, read as the reverse complement.
ACGCACGCCGCAGAACATGAACCCCGACCCCACCACGGTGAGGCCGGCGGCCATCGCGGCCGTGCGCACCCGCGCGGCGTCGTCCACCTGCACGTGCAGGGCGGTCATCTGCTCGGGCCGCCCCGGCGCCGCGCGGGTGAAGCGGATCTCGGTGAGGTCCGGACGCAGCACGGGCGTGCCGTCGGCGCGCGTGGCGAGCGGAAGCATCGTCAGGCCGGCCCAGTGCCGAGCGAGATCCTGGGGGTCGGGCGACGCCACCTCGATCGCGGAGATCGCCGCGGCCCGGTCCGCCCGGCGGCCGGCCAGCCAGTCGGGTCCGGCCGGGTGGTAGGGGCCGTCGAGATCCTCGTTGCCGTCGGTGCGGTCGAACTCCAGCATCGCGGCGCGGCACTGGCGCGGATGCAGCTGCACGCCGTGGTATCCGTCGTAGTCGAGCGTGTTGATCACCGGCACGCCCATGCGCTCGGCGTTGTCGCGGTACGGCTCGAAGCCGCTGGTGTCGAAGATGGCCATGTAGCCGCCGAGCCCGTCGTAGCGCTCCAGGAACCGGCCCGCGGCCGTGCCCTCGCGGGTGGGCGCGACGATCTCGAGGAACGACGCTCCGAACACGAACAGCGCGTTCTCCAGCCCGTACTTGCCCACCGCCGGATCGCGGAAGCAGGGCTCCAGACCGAACACGGTCTTCATCGCCTCGACGGCGGGCGCCAGCTTCGGCGCCACCAGGGCGATCTGTCTCAATCGGTTGAATCCGCTCATCGTCCGTCTCCTCGTGCGCGTGCGCGTCGTCGTCGTTAGCTTCGTCCCGATCGATTGTCGGCAGCCGCTCCGACAGCGTCAACACACGTCGGCCGGTACCATTGACCGGCCCGTGACCCACGCCGCCCGCCCGTGAGCGCATCCCCGCCCCGCAGCCGTTCCGCGCCGCCGCCGGCCGACACCGCCGACGATCCGGCCCTCGAGGCGCGCGCCGCCGCCGTAGTGCGCCGCCCGGGGGGACGCCGCCGCGGCGTGCACACCCGCACGCTGCCCGAGCAGATCGCCGATCACCTCAGCGCCGAGATCCTCAACGGCGCCTACCAGACGGGCGACCGCATCCGCGAGCAGGAGATCGCCGACCTCTACGGCACCAGCCGCGGGCCGGTGCGCGAGGCGATCCGCGCGCTCGAGAAGCGCGGCATGCTGCAGTTCACGCCGCGCCGCGGCGCCTTCGCGATGGGCTTCGCGCTCGACGCGGTGGCCGACCAGTTCAACATCCGCGCCACGCTGATGGGGCTGGCCGCGCGTCACGCGGCGGTCGTTGCGGAACCGTCCGAGCTGACCACGTTCGTGGAGCGCGTCGCGACGATCGAAGCGATGGCGCGGGCACCCGACACCGAACCGATGGCGTTCGCCCTGGCGTCGGGCCGTACGGGCGCGTCCTTGTCGCGCGGATGCGGCAACCCGCACCTGTCGATGCTGCTGCGCGACCTGGCCGAGCTGTCGCTTTGGGGTGTGATCTGGCGCGACACGCCGCTGGACTTCACCACCGCTGCGCGCCGGCGCGAGACCGCGGAGGGCTGGCGCCGGGTGTCGGAGGCGATCCAGGCACGCGACGGCGCCGCGGCCGAGCGCCACATGCGGGCGCTGATGGCCGGGTCGCGCGATCAGGTGCTGGACAGCCTGGCGCGGCTGCGCGGCGATGCGTTCGACCCGAGGCGGCTGCTGCGCGACGGCTGAGCGCGGGCGGGCGCCTTGGCCACTGATGCCTTGGCCGCTGATGCCTTGGCTGCTGATGCCTTGGCTGCTGATGCCTTGGCCGCGGGGCCGGCCGCGGGTGCCTTGGCCGCGGCCGGCGCAGCGAACGCGGGCAGGTCCGGCCATGCCCCCCCCAGCGCGCGCGTCGCCGCGGCGGCGGCGTCCAGCAGGGGCCCGCTCATCCTGCGCACCCGCGGCGGCGTGAACCGATCGAGCGGACCGGACAGCGACAGCGCGCCGAGCAGCTCGCCGCCCGGGCCGAACACCGGGCAGGCGACGGCACCGCACAGCGGATCGCGTTCGCCGAACGAGGTGTGCACCAGGGGCGCGCCCGGCGCGCCGGCGGCGCCCCCGGCGAACGCGCGCAGCACCTTGCCCGGCGCGCCGCGCGCCAGCGGCAGCAGATCGCCGGCACGCACCCGGTCGAGCGTGGAATGGTTGGAGTCGATGCGCAGCAGGCACAACCGCGTGTGCGCATCGTGCGCGACATGAAAGGACGGGCTCTCCGCGCCGGCGTCGACCAGCGACTGCATCAGCGGCAGCAGGCAGGCGCGCAGCGGGTGCGTGGCCTCGTACGCCCGCCCCAGCCGGAACGCGAACGGCCCGAGCACGTAGCGCTGGTCGGAACGCCGCACCACCGTCGCCGCACGCTCCAGCGAGACCAGCAGGCGCAGCAGCGTGCTCTTGTACAGATCGGTGGCCGCGGCCAGCTCGGCCAGGGTGACCGGGGCGGCCGCCTGCTCCAGCGCCGCCAGGATGGACATCGCCCGGTCGACCGCCGCCACGCCCTCCATGTTGGCAGCGTAGCCGGCCGAGCGGCCGTCGGAGGTCCGTGGAGTGCTGGGCATGGAGGTCGAGACACGCGGAGGTGGAGTGCGCATGTTAGCCGCCCGCCGGCGCTGCGCGCGGGGCCTGCTGCGCCGGCTGCGGACACCCGATCGTCTAGAATAGTCCGGGAGTTCTGCCCTACAGAATACACAAGACCGAGAGGAGACCCCCGATGTCGCGTCCCATGCGCACCGTCCGCCGCACCCTGATGTCCGCCGCTCTGGCGCTGCTCGCCGCCGGCGCCGCCGTGCCCGCGCACGCACAGGCCTACCCGACCAAGCCGATCAAGATCGTGGTCGGCTTCCCCGCCGGCAGCGCCACCGACGTGATTGCGCGCGTGGTGGCCGAGCACCTGCGCGCCAAGCTCGGCCAGCCGGTGATCGTCGAGAACCGCCCGGGCGCCAACGCCGTGCTGGGCGTGAGCGAGGTGGCACGTGCGCCGGCCGACGGCTACACGATCCTGGCCACCAACTCGAGCAGCATGACGGCCAACCACCAGATCTACAAGAAGATCCCCTACCTGCCCGAGCGCGACTTCGCTCCGGTGACGATGGTGGTCTCGGCACCGTTCATCATGACCGTGAACGCGGCCAACGAGCGCACCGCGTCCGTCAACACCCTCGCCGACCTGGTCGCGCTGGCCAAGGCCAAGCCGGGCCAGCTGTCGTACAGCTCCGGCGGCCCGGGCAACCTCGCGCACCTGGGCATGGAGATGTTCAACAACCGCGCCGGCATCAAGACCAACCACGTGCCCTACAAGGGCGGCGTCGCCGCGCAGACGGGCCTGCTCGGCAAGGAGGTCGACACGCAGATGGACACGCCCACCGCCGCGCCGCACGTGCGCGCCGGCAAGCTCAAGGCGCTGGCGGTGACGACGGCCAAGCGCTGGCCCGACCTGCCCGAGGTGCCGACGCTGGCCGAATCCGGCTACCCCGGCTTCGACGTCTCGTTCTGGCTCGGCATCCTGGTGCCGGCGCAGACGCCCCCGGCGATCGTGCAGACCCTGTACAACGCCATCCGCACGCTGCGCGACGACCCCAACGCGATGAGGACGCTGCAGCAGCAAGGCACCGTCGAGCTGACCTCGCCGCAGGACTTCGCCGCGCGCATCCGCTCGGAGACCACCGCCTGGGGCGAGGTGATCCGCCGCGAGAACATCCAGCTCGACTGACGCGACCGGCCATGACGCACCCCCCCGCCGACGCCCGAGGAGCCGACGTGCCCTGGCAGCCCGAACTCGACGAACTCGAGAAACGCCGCACCCTCGCCCGCCGCATGGGCGGCGAGGAGAAGATCGCCCGGCACCGCGCGGCCGGCAGGTTGCCGGTGCGCGAGCGCATGGAGCACCTGGTCGACCCCGGCTCGCTGGTCGAGGTGGGCGGGCTGGCCGGAACCGGCCAGTACGATGCGCGCGGCCAGCTCGTCGACTTCACGCCGTCGAACTGCCTGATGGCGCGCGCGCGCATCGACGCCCGCCCGGTGGTGGTGGTGGGCGACGACTTCACCGTGCGCGGGGGCGCCAACGACGGTGCGGTGGGCGACAAGTTCATCTTCGCCGAGCAGATGGCGCAGGAGCTGCGCGTGCCGCTGGTGCGGCTGGTCGACGGCACGGGCGGCGGCGGCTCCGTGAAGAACATCGAGCTCAAGGGCCATACCCTGCTGCCCAAGATGAAGGGCTTTCCGTCGATGATGCGCACGCTGTCGACCGTGCCCGTGGTGTCGCTGGGCCTCGGCTCGGTGGCCGGCCTGGGCTCGGCCCGGGTCGCGGCGAGCCACTACTCGATCATGGTGCGCGAGACCTCGCAGCTGTTCGTCGCGGGCCCGCCGGTGGTGGCCCGCACCGGCCAGGACATCGGCAAGGAGGCGCTCGGCGGCAGCCGCATCCACACGCGCAACGGAGTCGTCGACGACGAGGCCGACTCCGAGCTGGAGGCCTTCGCCCGCGCGCGGCGCTTCCTGTCGTACCTGCCGTCGTCGATCCACGAGCCCGCGCCGCGCAGCGACACCGGCCGCGACGCCGGGGGCGACGCGACCGCGCTGCGGCGCGCCATCCCGCGCAATCCGCGCTCGGTCTACCGGATCCGCCCGATCGTCGAGACGGTGGTCGACGCCGGCTCGTTCATGGAGATCGGACGTCACTGGGGCAAGGCGCTGGCCACCGGCCTGGCGCGCATCGACGGCTGGCCGGTGATGGTGCTGGCCAGCGACCCGTATCACTACGGCGGGGCCTGGGACCGGCAGACGTCCGAGAAGTCGATGCGCATGATCGACCTGGCGCAGCTGTTCCAGCTGCCCGTCATCAACTTCGTCGACGTGCCCGGATTCCGCATCGGCCTCGAGGCCGAGACCGAAGGCGTGATGCGCGCCGGCGTGCGCGCACTGGCGGCGATGACGCAGGCCACCGTGCCGTGGTGCTCGATCATCATCCGCAAGGCGTTCGGCGTGGCGGCGGGCGGTCACCAGAACGCCGACCGCTTCAACTTCCGCTATGCGTGGCCGACCGCGCAGTGGGGCTCGCTGCCGATCGAGGGCGGTCTCGAGGTCGCGTACAAGGCGCAGATCGAGGCCGCAGCCGACCCGCAGGCCGAGCGCCAGCGCATCGAGGAGCGCGTGCGCAACCTGACGTCCCCGTTCCGCAGCGCCGAGGCCTTCGTCGTGGAGGACATCATCGATCCGGCAGAGACCCGCAGCGTGGCGGTCGAGTTCGCCACGCTGGCCGCGCGCCTGCGGCGTCCGGGCACCAGCGCCTGGGGCTACCGGCCCTGACGGGCGCGGCCACCGCCTTCAGACGCCGCCGTCTTCAGCCGTCGAGAAAGGCCGCGACCTCCGGTCGGGCGCGCAGGGCGGCGAGATCGTCCGGCCCCGGCAGCTGCGGGCGGTCGCGCACCCGGTCGACCATGCACAGGAACCCCAGCGGCTGGTCGGGCGCCGCGCGGAACTGGTGCCAGGTCATCGGGGGGATGTGCACGAGATCGTGTGCCGCCACCGGCGCGACGACGTCCCCCACCAGACAGCGGCCCGCACCGCGCAGGATGATCACCGCATGCACGTGCTGGTGCCGCTCCAGGGTGGAGTGACCGCCGGGCGCGACCTCGAAGTAGCGCAGCTCGCAGCCCATGCGCGCATCGTCGAACAGCACCTGGCGGCTGACGTCGCGGAACGGCGCACTGCCCTCGTCCTTGTACGCCATCGGCACCACGTCCTGCCAGCGGCATGCGCCGCGCTCGGGCCGGATCGGTGCGGGCCCGTGCATTCCGGGCCCGTGCATCCCGGGCGCCGGCGCAACGGTGTCCGCGGGCGCGTGCCGCTCGGCGGCCTGGCCTGGCGCCACGGCCGCGGCCGCGACACGCGTGCGTGCGTCGGCATCGGCGCCACGGTCTTCGTCGATCATGTCGGCTCCTTTCCGGCCGGGCCCGGCGCCGCCACGTTCGGCGCCGCCACGCCCGTGGCCGCCACGCCCGAGGCCGCCTCGCCCGTGGCCGCGGCGTTCGATGCCGCGGCGGCCCCGGCGGCGGACGCCGCAGCGGCGGCATCGGCGAAGGCCTGCGTGCGTTCGCGCAGGCGGTCGCCGGCCAGCAGCAGCGAGCCGCCGATCAGCAGCATCACGTCGGGGCCGTAGAAGCGCAGCAGTTCGGGCACCCGCTCCACCGTCATGCCGCCGGCCGGCACCGGCACCGCCGGGCGCACGCCCGGCCAGGCGTCACGCGCGGCCCCGGCGATGGCCGCGCAGGTCTGCTCGGTGTACGAGAAGCGCCCGCCATAGTTGGGATAGATGACGGCGTCGGCGCCCAGCAGACGATACAGGCGCCCGATCAGCAGAGGCGGTGCCACGCGCGCGGCACCGCCGAACGCCGGATGCGCGAGCACCGGCACGTCGAGCGCGTCGTGCACCAGCTCGTGGAACACGGGCAGCCCCAGCAGCGAGGGCGCGAGCAGCACCATGCCGACCCCCTCGTCGCGCACGATCGCACACTGGCGCATCAGCGCCTTCGGCGCGCCCACCAGGCTGGGGACGTAGACGGTCGCCCGCCCGGTGACCCGGCGCGCGCGCTCGACCGCGCGCTGACAGGCGGCGACGCGCTCGGCGAACGGTGCATAGGCCTGGTCGGCCAGCCCGTGGTCGTCCTTGATCACGTCGACGCCGCCGAGCGCCATCGTCTCGCACAACCGCGCCAGTTCGGCCACGGGCAGCCCCTGCGGCTTGAGCGCCGAGCAGGTGAGCGCGCGCCCGTGCACGCCCAGACGCGCCCGCAGGCCGTCGATGCCGAAGCGCGGTCCGCGCAGCGCGCGCACGAGCGCATCGGGGACGGCCACGTCGACGAGGCTGACGTGCGCGTGCAGCGAGCTGTTGCCGAACAGCATGTTGACCGTCTGCGCGCAGTCCAGGCCGGTCGTGGCGAGCGACAGGGCCAGATCGACGTCGTGCAGGTCGTCGTCGATGCGCCGGATGGCGGACACCTGCCCGAGCACGTGCGCGCGCACCCAGGGATCGGTCACGGCCTCGTCGGGCGCCTCGACCGACTGCTCGAGGGCGAGCGCCTGCGCGACCGACGCGATCTCGGACGCGGGGCAGCGTACGCGGTAGGTGGCGATCAGACGGGTCATCGTGGGCGAGGCGGACGGCTGTGCAGCCTTCGATTATGCCGGCGCCATGCCGCCGGCGGCGCTACCTGTCACGTCATTGCCCGCGCGGCGCCCGCGCCGGGAAGATGGATGCACCCCAACACGACAGGAGCACATGCCATGACCACCCTCGCCTTCGTCGCACTGGCCTGCGGCCTCATCATCGGACTCGGCGCGGTCGGCGCCTGCATCGGCATCGGCGTGATGGGCGGCCGCTACCTGGAAGGCGCCGCGCGCCAGCCCGAGCTCGCCGAGCGGCTGCAGGTGAAGATGTTCCTGCTGGCGGGCCTGATCGACGCGAACTTCCTGATCGGGGTGGGCATCGCGATGATGTTCGCGTTCGCCAACCCGTTCGTCTGAGCGGGCCTCAGCGGGTGCTCGACAGCACCTGCTCGATGCGTTCGTCCTTGCGCTGCCACAGCTCGTGCAGCCACCGCTGCACCTGCTTGCGCACCTTGGAGTCGCCCATGTAGTCGCTGGTGCTGAACTCGGCCGGGATCGGCAGCCGCTGCACGTGCACCACCACCTCGCGCAGGTCACCGCGCAGGAAGTGCCAGAACGTGGGCGCGCCGTCGGGATAGACGATGGTCACGTCGATCAGCGAATCGAAGCGGTGGCCCAGCGCGTGCAGCGCCAGCGCCAGGCCGCCGGCCTTCGGCTTGAGCAGATGCCGGTACGGGGACTTCTGCGCCGCGTGCTTGGCCGGCGTGAACCGCGTGCCCTCGACGAAGTTCATCACGCTGGTGGGCACGAGCGCGAACTTCTCGCACGCACGCCGCGTGGCCTCGAGGTCTTCGAGGCGCTTCTCGGGGTGCTTGCGCAGCACCTGGTCGGAGTGGCGGCGCATGAACGGGAAGTCGAGCGCCCACCAGGCCAGCCCCATCACCGGCACCCAGATCAGCTGCTGCTTGAGGAAGAACTTCAGCAGCGGGATGCGGCCATTGAACACGTGCTGCAGCACGAAGATGTCGACCCAGCTCTGGTGGTTGCAGTTCACCATGTACCAGCCGCGGTAGGCGAACTGGTCGGCCCCTTCGACGGTCCAGACGGTGGGTTGGGTCAGCCGCATCCAGGCGCTGTTGCCGCTCACCCAGCGGTTGGCGATCGCGTTGAGGATGGGGTCGAGCACGTGGCGCGCCGCCTTGAACGGCAGCACCAGGCGGACCAGCGCGAACAGGAACAGGAAGAAGCACCAGAACAGCGTGTTGGCGACGAGCAGCACGCACGCGATCAGCGCGCGCACGAGCGGAGGCAGGAACGAGAGCATCGGGATCCGATCGAGTCACTCACGAGGCGCGCAGCACCCCGGTCAGCTGCCGCGTGATGCCGGCCTTGACCGGCGCCAGACGGTCGGCCACGCGCAGCACCGCGCCGCGCAGCAGCCGCGCCGGTGCGCGGTCGTCGGTGAACAGCTTCACCAGCGCGTTGGTGCCGAGATAGGTGGGCAGGGTCACGCGGCGATGCTCGGACTGGTACGCGTCGAGCACCCGCGCACTGCCGATGTCGGCCCCGCTGCGGCGCGCCGCGGCGATCGCGCGGGTCAGGGCGTCCACGCCGTACAGGCCGAAGTTGAACCCGTGCGCGGTGACCGGATGCATGCCGACCGCCGCATCGCCCAGCAGGGCGAACCGGCGCGCGGTGAACCGGTGCGCATAGACCGCCACCAGCGGGTACGCATGCCGCTCGCCCACCAGGGTCATGTCGCCGAGGCGCGCGCCGAACCGGTCGCGCACCAGGGCGGCGAACTCGGCGGGCGGCATCGCCATCAGCGCGCCCGCCTGATCGGCCGGCACGGTGATCACGGCCGACACGCACTGGCCGTTCAGCGGCAGGATCGCCAGCGTGCCGCCGTACAGGAAGCATTCGTGCGCGGTGCCGTCGTGCACGGCGGTGTGGGCGACCCGGCACACGATCACCACGCGCCCGAAGTCGAGCATGTCGGCGCCGATGCCCATGCGGCGGCGGGTCTCGGAGAAGCGGCTGTCGGCGGCCACGACGAGCCGCGCGGTCACCGTGCGGCCGTCGGCCAGCCGCAGGGTGCCGCCCGCCTCGCCGGTGTGGACCTCGGACACGGCCACGCCGTCGATCAGCGACACGCGCGGACGGTCGAGCGCCGCCTCGAACGCGGCCTTGCGGATCACGTTGTTGGACACCAGGTAGCCGAGCTCGCTCTTGCCGGAGCCGCCGGGATCGAAGCGCAGCGCGAAGGCCGAGTGCCCGTTGACCACCTGCGCCTGACGCAGCGGCGCGATCTCGGATTCGGGGAAACGGGCCCAGATGCCCAGGCGGCGCAGCATGTCCGCGCCGCGGTGCGTGAGGGCGATCTCGCGGCCGTCGGGCGCGGGATCGGCGAGACCGGCGCGGTCCTGGCGCTCGACCAGCTGCACCGACAGTCCGGCATCGCCCAGCGCGGCCGCCAGCGACAGGCCGGCCGGGCCGGCACCGACGATCGCGACGTCGACGTCGATCGCAGTCGGCGCCGTGATGGCGAGTGCGCCGGAGACGGGTTCGGCACCCGCTTCGGCGGGCGTGCGCGCGGTGTCGTGTGCGGACTGGGTCATGGTCGGAAGGCCTGTCGGCGATGCAAGCACGGGGTTTCCGCTATTGTCCTCCAATCATGCGAGAACCCGAAGTCATCCTCACCCTGATCGAGGTCGCCGCCACCCTCGCCTTCGCCCTGTCCGGATTCATCGAGGCGGCGCGGCGGCGCATGGACATCGTCGGCATCACCGCCGTCGCGTGCACCGCCGCGTTCGGCGGCGGCACGCTGCGCGACGTGCTGCTCGACCAGCGCCCGTTCTTCTGGGTCGAGCACTCCGGCTACCTGTGGCTGATCCTGGGCCTGTGCATGGTCGGGCTGCCGCTGCTGCGCGCGTCGCACATCGACTTCACCGAGCGGGCGATGCGCGTGCCCGACGCACTCGGGCTGGGGCTGTTCGGCGCGGCCGGCACCAGCCAGGCGCTGGCGCTGGGCCAGCCGCTGATCGTGGCGGCCCTCACCGGCGTGATCACCGGCGTGTTCGGCGGCGTGCTGCGCGACGTGCTGTGCAACGAGGTGCCGGCGATCTTCACCGACCACCGGCCGTATGCGGTGTGCGCGTTCACCGGCGCGTGGGTGTTCATCGGGCTGGATCACGTGCAGGCGCCCGAGGGGCTGGCGCTGACCGCCTGCATCGTCACGACCGCCGGGCTGCGCCTGCTGGCGCTGGCGCGCGACTGGCGCGTGCCGGGCTGGCGCGGCTGAACGCGGGGCCCGCATCCCGCGCGTCGGGCGCGGTGCGTGCGCCAGGCATGCCCGGCGTGTCCGACGAGCGCGGTGCGCCGCGCGTCAGGCCCGGACCGCGCGCCGCAAGGGCATCGCCCGCTTGACCCCTTCGAACAGGATCAGCGCCGCCACCGCCGCAAGCGCGGCCAGGCCGACGGCGTGCGCATCCAGCGCGCCGAAATGGAACAGCGCCCGCACCGGCGCAACACCGACGACCAGCCCCAGGAATGCCACCGCGGCGCCCGCCACCCACCACAGCGGCGCATTGCGCGCGGCGATCGTCTGCAACAATCCGCGCGTCTGCGAGCGCTCGGACAGGATCAGCCCCAGGTTGCCGAGCACCAGCACGACGAAGGCCATCGCACGGGCGGTGTCGGCATCCCCGTAGAGACGCATGCCCGCCTGGTGCACGACCAGCGCGACCGCCAGCAGGCACATCCCCTGGATCAGCGCACGCAGCAGCAGCCGCCGCTCGAACAGGCGCGCGTCCGCGGCGCGCGGCGGGCGGCGCATCACGTCGTCCTCCTCCGGCTCGGCCTCGAACACGATCGAGCACGCCGGGTCGATGATCAGCTCCATGAACAGGATGTGCACCGGCATCAGCACCAGCGGCCAGCCGAACAGCACCGGGATCATCGACAGGCCGGCGATCGGCACGTGCACGGCGACCACGTAGGCGATCGCCTTGCCCAGGTTGTCGAACACCCGCCGCCCCAGGCGCACGGCCGCCACGATCGAGCCGAAGTCGTCGTCGAGCAGCACCAGCGACGCGGCCTCGCGCGCGACGTCGGTGCCCCGCCCGCCCATCGCGATGCCGATGTGCGCCGCCTTCAGCGCCGGGGCGTCGTTGACGCCGTCGCCGGTCATCGCCACCACCTCGCCCTGCGCCTTCAGGGTGTCGACCAGACGCAGCTTCTGCTCGGGCGACACGCGGCAGAAGACGTCGGTCCCGGCCAGACGGGCACGCAGCGCCTCGTCGGACAGGGTGTCGAGCTCGGCACCGGTCACTGCGCCGTTGCCGGTGCGCAGCCCGATCCGTTCGCCGATGGCGAGCGCCGTCGCCGGATAGTCGCCGGTGATCATCACCACGCGGATGCCGGCCTGGCGGCACTCGGCGACGGCCTCCGGCACGCCGTCGCGGACCGGATCGGCCAGCCCGATCAGCCCCAGCAGCTCGAAGGCGAAGCGATGCTGATGATCGGGCAGCGCGCCGGCGTCGAACCCGGCCCGCGCCACGCCGAGCACCCGCAGCCCCCGCGCGGCCATCGCCCCGGTCTGCGCCAGCACGGCCGCGGCGGCCTCGGCATCCAGGTGGCACAGGTCGACGATCGCCTCCGGCGCGCCCTTGGCCGCGATCACGTAGCGGTCCTGGGACGGCGAGCGCCACACGCGCGACATCGCCAGCAGCGCACGCGACAGGGGGTACTCGTCGACCAGGGTCCAGTCGGCATGCAGGTGCTCGGTGCCTTCGAGCGCCGCCAGCCCGGCATCGCGGATCGCACGCTCCATCGGATCGACCGGGTCGCGCTGGCTCGCGAGCACCGCAAACTCGACCAGCGTGTGCACGGATTCGTCCAGCGCGGCCGGCCCCTGCCCGGCGAGCGCCTGCTCGCGGTCGCCCACGCAGGCGACCGCCATGCGCATCCGGTTGGTGGTGAGCGTGCCGGTCTTGTCCACGCACAGCACGGTGGACGCGCCGAGCATCTCGAGCGCCGGCACGCGCCGGGTCAGCACGCGGCGCTGGCCGATGCGCCAGGCGCCGAACCCCAGGAAGATGGTGAGCACCACCGGCAGCTCCTCGGGCAGCAGCGCCATCGCCATGGTCACGCCCACCAGCAGGCCGTTGAGCCAGTCGTCGCGCGTCAGCGCATACACCAGGGCCACCAGCAGGCTCAGCACACCGCCGGCGAGCGCGATCCGGCGGACCACCTGCCCGGTCTCGCGCTGCACGCGGGTGGGTTCCGGCGCACGGGCCTCGAGCGCGCGCCCGATGCGCCCGAGCTCGGTCTGCGCTCCGGTGGCGACCACGCGGGCCAGCCCCTTGCCCTGCACGACCAGGGTGCCCGAGAACAGCCACGGCCGGTCGTCACCGCCGGGCGGCCCCATGGCCGTGACGGTGTCGCCCTCGGCGGGCGCCTTGCGCACCGTCACCGACTCGCCGGTCAGCAGCGACTCGTCGACGGCGACGTTCATGCCGGACAGCAGCACGGCGTCGGCCGCCACCCGATCGCCCTCGGCGACCTCCATCACGTCGCCGGGCACCACCTCACGCCCTGCGACGCGCACACGCCGGCCGTCCCGCAGGACCAGCGCGCGCGGACTCGACAGGTCGCGCAGCGCGTCGAGCGCACGCTCGGTGCGGCGCTGCTGCACCAGGGTGATGCCCATCACGATCACGACGAAGCCCAGCAGCATCGCCGCCTCGCCCGGGTCGCCCAGCAGCAGGTAGATCACGCCGCAGGCGACCAGCAGCAGGAACATCGGCTCGGTGGCCACGCCCCACGCGATCTGGAGCGCCGTGCGCGGCCGCGCCGCCGCCAGCTCGTTGGGTCCGACCGTGCGCAACAGGTCCGCCGCCTGCGCGGCGGACAGACCGACCGGTTCGGCCGCACCACGCACTGCATCCGGCTGAGACGCCATCGACGGACCTCGAGGTTTACCCTGACATCCGAGTGTGCCACGGCACTTTCGAGACATCGCATCACCGCGGTCGGCCCGGGCGGACGGTCGGTGACCGGTGCGGCTGGCGTAGCATTCGGCCACTGGTCCGGCACCGGATCCGGCTCCGGCACGTGACGCCCCCGCCGCCGCGCGACGCGGACGTCCCGTCGCTGGCACGTTCCGTGCTGGTCACCGGTAGTCGCGAGGGCCCGCAGGTCGTCACGACATCATTTGCAGCTTCGGTCACAAGGAACACGACATGAAAACACCGTGGATCAAGTCGCTTGCGCTCGCCGCCGCCCTGGCCGTGCCCGCGCTCGCCCCGCACAGCGCCGTCGCCGGCCCCACGCTGGACACGATCAAGCAGAAGGGCACGCTGCGCTGCGGCGTCAACACCGGCCTGCTCGGCTTCTCCGCGCCGGACAGCCAGGGCAAGTGGACCGGCATCGACGCCGACTTCTGCCGCGCCGTGGCGACCGCCATCCTGGGCGATCCCAACAAGGTGCAGTACGTGCCGACCAACGCCCAGAACCGGTTCACCGCACTGCAGTCGGGCGAAGTCGACATGCTGTCGCGCAACACCACCTGGACCTCGTCGCGGGACGCGACGATGGGCGCCGTGTTCGCAGGCACCCTGTTCTACGACGGCCAGGGCTTCATGGTGAAGAAGGCCAGCAAGATCACGAAGGCCGCCCAGCTCAACGGCGCGACCATCTGCGTGCAGCCCGGCACCACCACCGAGCTGAACCTGAGCGACTACTTCCGCACCAAGAAGATGAGCTTCAAGCCGGTGGTGATCTCGGAGCTGAACCAGATCGAACAGGCCTTCTTCGCCGGCCGCTGCGACGTGTACACCACCGACCGCTCCGGGCTGGCCGCCACGCGGCTGAAGGCGCCCAACAAGGACGACTACGTGGTGCTGCCGGAGGCGATCTCCAAGGAGCCGCTGGGCCCGATGATCCGCCGCGGCGACTGGGAGTTCTTCACCATCGTGCGCTGGGTGCTGCACGGCCTGATCGAGGCCGAGGAATACGGCCTGAACGCCGCCAACGTCGACAAGCTGAAGTCCGAGAGCAAGGATCCCCCGATCCAGCGCCTGGTCGGGACGTCCGGCGACGTCGGCAAGGGCCTGGGCCTGGACAACGACTGGCTGGTGCGGGTGCTGAAGGCGGTCGGCAACTACGGCGAGATGTACGTGCGCAACATCGCCCCGCTGGGCCTCGAGCGCGGCCAGAACGCCCTGTGGAAGGACGACGGCCTGATGTACGCGCCGCCGATCCGCTGATCGCGCCGCGCTGACTGCACCGCACCGATCGCGCTCCGCCCGCCCCGCCGACCACCGATCATCGACCGCCGGGAGACGCCCATGTTCGGCAGCGAACGACAACGCGGCATCCTCTACCAGGTGCTGCTGCTGGCGATCGTCGTCGGCGTGGGCTGGTACCTGGTGTCGAACACGCTGCACAACCTGTCGTCGCGCCAGATCCAGGTCGGCTTCGGCTTCCTCGGGAAGGAGGCCGGGTTCGAGATCGCCGAGAAGCACATCGCCTACGAGGCGTCCGACTCCTACGGGCGGGCGTTCCTCGTCGGCATGGTCAACACGCTGCTGGTGGCGGCGCTGGGCATCGTCGTCGCGACCGTGCTCGGCACGCTGCTCGGGGTGGCGCGGCTGTCGTCGAACTGGCTGATCGCGCGCCTGGCGTCGGCCTACGTCGAGGTGATGCGCAACGTGCCGCTGCTGCTGCAGCTGTTCGTCTGGTATGGGCTCTTCACCGAGCTGCTGCCGGGCGTGCGCGAGGCGATCGACGTCGGCGGCTGGCTGTTCGTCAGCCAGCGCGGCTTCCGCTTCGCCTGGCCGGCCCCGCACGCGGCCTGGGCGGCCTGCGGCTGGGCGCTGCTGGCCGGCGTGGCGCTCGCGGCGGCGTGGGCGCGACTGGCGTCGCGTCATCAGGCGGCCACCGGCGTGCGCCGACCCACCGGCCTGCCCACGCTGGCGCTGGTCGTCGGCCTGCCGGTGCTGGCCTGGGCGGCGTACGGTGCGCCGACGGCGGTCGAAGTGCCGGTGCTCGAGGGCTTCGACTTCCAGGGCGGGCGCGTGGTGTCGCCCGAGTTCATGGCGCTGCTGATCGGCCTGTCGACGTACACCGCGGCGTTCATCGCCGAGGTGGTGCGCGCCGGCATCCTCGCCGTGCCGCGCGGCCAGGGCGAGGCGGCGATGGCGCTGGGCCTGACGCCCGGGCAGCGGCTGCGGCTGATCACCCTGCCGCAGGCGCTGCGCGTGATCATCCCGCCGATGACCAGCCAGTACCTGAACCTGACCAAGAACTCGTCGCTGGCGGTGGCGATCGGCTACCCCGACCTGGTGGCGGTGGCCAACACCACGATGAACCAGACCGGTCAGGCGATCGAGGCGATCGCGATCCTGATGGCGGTGTACCTGACGATCAGCCTGCTGATCTCGCTGCTGATGAACGCCTACAACAACCGCGTGCGGCTGGTGGAGCGCTGAGATGGCCCGGTTGCAGCCCGCAGCCGTGACCGCCGCGCCGCCCCCGGCAGGCGGTTCGCGTCCGCCGCCCGGTGGCTCGGGACCCGTCGCCTGGATGCGGGCGAACCTCTTTTCGTCGTTCTGGAATTCGGTGGCCACCGTCGTCACGCTCGCCCTGCTCGCCTGGATCGTGCCCAAGGTGCTCGGCTGGATGATCCTGGACGCCTCCTGGGGCGCGGGCGGCGTCGCGCAGTGCGACGCGGTGCGCGGCCAGGGCGCGTGCTGGACGGTGGTGCGCGAGAAGTTCCGCTTCATGCTGTTCGGCGTCTACCCGTTCGAGCAGCAGTGGCGGCCGGCGGTGGCGGTGGCCGTGCTGTGCGCGCTGCTGGTCGTGTCGGCGCTGCGCCGGTTCTGGAACCGCTGGCTGGTGCTGATCTGGATCGCCGGCACGTCCACGACCTTCTGGCTGATGGCCGGCGGGCTCGGCCTGCCGCCCGTGCGCAGCGAGCAGTGGGGCGGCCTGCCGGTGACGCTGATCCTCGCCATCTTCGGCATCGCGTTCGCGTTCCCGCTGGGCATCCTGCTGGCACTGGGCCGGCGCTCGCAGCTGCCGATCGTGCGGGCGTTCTCGGTGATCTACATCGAGGTGGTGCGCGGCGTGCCGCTGATCACCGTGCTGTTCATGGCCTCGGTGATGTTCGCGCTGTTCGTCCCCGAAGGCATGCGCATCGACCAGCTGCTGCGCGCGCAGATCGCGATCATCCTGTTCGTGGCCGCCTACCTGGCCGAGGCGGTGCGCGGCGGGCTGCAGGCGGTGCCCAAGGGCCAGTACGAGGCCGCCGAAGCGCTGGGCCTGTCGTACTGGCAGGCGACCGGCCTGATCGTGATGCCCCAGGCGCTGAAGATCTCGATCCCGGCGATCGTCAACAGCTTCATCTCGCTCTTCAAGGACACCTCGCTGGTCGTGATCATCGCGATCTACGACTTCGCCTACGCAGTGAAGAAGTCGGTCGAGACCGACTTCGCCTGGAAGAAGTACTTCATCGAGGCGTTCCTGTTCTCGATCCTCGTCTACTGGATCTTCTGCTTCGCGATGTCCAAGTACAGCCAGTGGCTCGAGCGCGAACTCGCGCGCGGCGACCGCCACTGAACCCACGGAACCGACCATGGCCCAGCCCGACCCCCGCCCCGCCGCCGGCGCCGCCAGCGCGATCCGCATCCGCGGACTGAACAAGTGGTACGGCGACTTCCACGTGCTCAAGAACATCGATCTGGACGTGGCCAAGGGCGAGCGCATCGTCGTGTGCGGCCCGTCGGGCTCGGGCAAGTCGACGCTGATCCGGTGCATCAACCGGCTCGAGCAGCATCAGCAGGGCAGCATCGTCGTCGACGGCATCGAGCTCACCGACAACCTCAAGAACATCGACGCCGTGCGCTCGAACGTGGGCATGGTGTTCCAGCACTTCAACCTGTTCCCGCACCTGACCGTGCTCGACAACTGCACGCTGGCGCCGATCTGGGTGCGCAAGCAGCCGCGCGCCGAGGCCGAGGCCGTCGCGCGCCGGTTCCTGGAGCGCGTGCGCATCGCCGAGCAGGCGCCCAAGTACCCGGGCCAGCTGTCGGGCGGCCAGCAGCAGCGGGTGGCGATCGCACGCGCGCTGTGCATGAACCCGTCGATCATGCTGTTCGACGAGCCGACCTCCGCGCTCGACCCCGAGATGGTCAAGGAGGTGCTCGACACGATGATCGACCTGGCCCGCGAAGGCATGACCATGCTGTGCGTGACGCACGAGATGGGGTTTGCGCGCGCCGTGGCCGACCGGGTGATCTTCATGGACAACGGCGAGATCGTCGAGCAGAACACGCCGGAAGCCTTCTTCGGCAACCCGCAGAACGAGCGCAGCCGGCAGTTCCTGAGCCAGATCCTGGACCGCTGAGCGCGACGGCGCGCGGTCGGCCCGATCGCTTCGCGCGCCGACGAACGGCTCCGGCGCGCTGCCCCCGGACTTAAGTCGTACTTCATTCGGCACTCGGGCCGGTACACTGGCGATACTGCAGCCGCCCCGCCCGGGTCGTGGCGCCAACGTACCGGCCGCATGCGGCCTACCGACCAGATGTCTCGCTGGATCCTCACCCTTCTGTTGAGCCTGTTGCTGCCCGCTGCCTGGGCGTCGACGCAGCGCGTTGCGCTCGTGGTGGGCAACAATGCCTATGCGGGGCTGTCGCCGCTGGTCAACGCGGTGGCCGACGCCGAGCTGATCGCGTCGGAGCTGCAGCGCGCCGGCTTCACCGTCAAGCTCGTGCGCGACGCCAACCGGCGCACGCTGCTGCGCGAGATCCGCGAGTTCAGCAGCCGCGCCGAGGGGGGCGCCGAGGCGGTCTTCTATTTCGCCGGCCACGGCATCCAGGTGCAGAGCACCAACCTGCTGCTGCCCACCGATTTCCAGGGCCGCGACGACGCGGAAGCCCACGACGAGGCGGTCAGCCTGACCTGGATCAGCAACAGCCTGCGCGAGGCCAAGGCACGGTTCAGCCTGCTGATCATCGACGCCTGCCGCAACAACCCGCTGCCGCGCTCGAACGGGCGCACGGTCGGCGCCGAACGCGGGCTGGCCCCCGTCAGCCCGGCGGTCGGCCAGATGGTGATCTTCTCGGCCGGCACCGGACAGGAGGCGCTCGACAAGCTCGGACGCAACGACACGAACCGCAACGGCCTGTTCGTGCGCGAGTTCGTGCGCCAGATGCGGCGTGCCGGCGTGCCCATCGACCAGATGCTGCGCGACGTGCGCGACGAGGTCGAGCGCCAGGCCGCGTCCGTCAAGCACGCGCAGCGGCCGGCGCTCTACGACGAGTCCAAGGGGCAGTTCTACTTCTTCGCGGCGGTGCCGGTCGCGGCCGCGACGGTGGCGGCGGCACCCGCGACGGGTGCGCCGGTGGTGCCGCCCGCGACGTCCATCGTGGCCGCCGGCGCGCCCGCGGCCAAGACCCGCGAGCAGATCGAGGACGAGCTGTGGGCGTCGCTGAGCGACAGCGAATCCGTCGAGGTGTTCGAAGCGTATCTGGCCGAGTATCCGAACGGCCGCTACGCCGCGCCGGCGCGCATCCGCATCGCCCAGCTGCGGCGGAGCCAGGCGCCGCGCGCCGCGGCGCCGGCCGTGGCATCGGCCGCGACGGCGGCGGCGGCGGCGGCGCCCGCGACGACGGCCGCCGTGCGTGTCCCGCCCGCCGCTGCGGTTGCTCCGGCGGCTCCAGTGGCTGCGGCGGCTCCGGCAGCTGCGGTTGCTCCGGCACCATCGGTCGCCCCGGCAACTCCGGCAACTCCGGCAGCTCCGGCAACTCCGGTCACTGCGGTCGCGCCCGTCGCGAAGGCCGCACCGTCAGCGCCGGCGCCCGCCGCCGCGGGCGGCCCGTCGCCTGCACCCATCGCACTCGCCCGCCCGGTGGTGCCGACCGTCGCCGCGGCCACGACCGCGCCGCCGGGCACGGCCACGCCCGCCGCGAGTGCCGTCACGACGATGGCCATGCCCTTCGACACCGGAGACCGGCTGGTGTTCCGGGGTTTCGATCCCATCAGCGGCGCACCTGGCGCCGAGTCCACGCTGCAGCTCACCCGTGCCGACGGCAGCATCGTCGAATTCGACGCGGGCGCCTGGGTCACCGACGCCCAAGGCAACTGGAAGGCGGGCTCCGCGGGCGGCATGAAGCTGATCGGCGTGCTGCGCTCCAGC
>JAKOZZ010000056.1 GCA_029779755.1 Pseudomonadota bacterium | reverse complement strand
CATCGGAGGTCGCGCCCGACGATGCACCGGACATCGCATCGGAGGTCGTGCCCGACGGCGGACCGGACGCCGTGCCGGACCTCGCGCCGGACGCCGTGCCCGACGTCGCGCCAGGGGGCGTGGCGAGCCAGGCCATCAGACGTGCCGCGGCGCGGTTCTGCATCGTGAGGTTCCACAGCCGGTCGACGACCACGGCGGGGTAGGGTTCCTGCTTGTCGAGCATCAGGTCGATGGCCCGCTTCACCGAGTCGAGGTCGGGATGTTCCAGTGCGCGCATGCGATAGAGCGGAGCGAAGCCGGCCGCCACCAGCAGGGCGTTGCGTTCCCGGGGCGGCAGGTCGAGGACGGCGCACAACCGCATCACCATCTGCCGGCTGGGTTGCGCACGCCCCGACTCCAGGAAGCTCAGATGCCGCTGCGAGCTGTCGCACTGGCCGGACAGTTCGAGCTGGCTGAGTCCGCGTTTCAGTCGCCAGTAGCGCAGGTGCGCGCCGAATCCGCGTTCCGGTGCGGCAGGGGCGGGAGACAGGGCGGGGTGCATGCGGTGCGGCGTCGGGTGCGTCGGAGGCGCCGCGACATGCGGCGCATGACGGCACTATAAGGCGCAGCGGGTGCAGGGCGCGATGACCTGCCAGGTAATGGGCGGCGCCCGTCCCGGCCCCCCGACCTGTCCTGGCCTGCGCTGGCCCCGCCCCCGGCGCGTTCAGCGGCCCGTTCAGCGGCCCGCGTCCTCCAGCACGAGGTCGGCGCCCTTCTCGGCGATCGCCACCACGGCGGCATTGGTGTTGCCGGAGATCACGGCGGGCATGATCGACGCGTCGATCACCCGCAGTCCGGCCAGGCCGCGCACGCGCAGGCGGGCGTCGACGACCGCGCCGGGGCCGTCGCCCATGCGGCAGGTCGACGTCGGGTGGTAGACGGTCTCGCCGGTGGCGCGGCAGAAGTCGAGCCATTCGGCGTCGGTCTGCACCTGGATGCCAGGGGCGCGCTCCTCGGCGACATAGGTGCTGAAGGGCGGGGTGTAGACGATGCGGCGCAGCAGCTTCAGGCCGTCGACCATCATGCGGCGGTCGCTCTCGGCGTCGAGGTAGTTGTAGAAGATGGCCGGCGGCGTGCGCGGATCGGCCGAGCAGATGCGCACCCAGCCGCGCGACTCGGCGCGCAGCTGCGACACCGAGCAGGTGAAGCCGGGGAACTTGTCGAGGATCCCGCCGCGCTTGGCGACCGAGAAATTGATGAAATAGAACTGCGCGTCGGGCCGGGTCAGCTCGGGACGGGTGCGCACGAAGGCGGCGGCGTAGCCGGCGCTGACGGTGAGCGGGCCGCGCCGCTGCAGCAGGTAGCGCAGGCCGACGGCGGCCTGCCGCCACCAGCTCGAGAGGTCGTCGTTGATCGTGATCGGCCGGGTGCACCGCCAGTAGGTGCGCACGTAGAAGTGATCCTGCAGGGCGTCGCCCACGCCCGGCGCGTCGAGCACGACGGGCACACCGTGCTGCCGCAGCAGCGGCGCGGGACCGACGCCCGACAGTTGCAGCAGCTGGGGCGAGTTGAACGCACCGCCCGACAGGAGGATCTCGCGTGCCGTTGCGCGATGCGTGCTGCCGTTCTGCGTGTATTCGACCCCGACCGCCCGCGTGCCCTCGAACAGCACGCGCGTGACCAGTGCCTCGACCTCGACGCGCAGGTTGGCGCGCTTCTCGGCCGGGCGCAGGTACCCCACGGCGGTGCTGATGCGCCGGCCGTTGCGCAGGTTGGCCTGGTAGTAGCCGGTGCCCTCCTGCGTGGCGCCGTTGAAGTCGTCGTTGCGGGGAATGCCGTTGGCCACCGCCGACGCGATGAAGGCATCGCCCATCTCGTGCCGGTCTGGCAGGTCCGACACCGCGAAGGGGCCGCCGGTGCCATGCCATGCGTTCGCACCGCGGCTCTGGTCCTCGGCCTTGATGAAGTACGGCAGCAGGTCGTCGAAGCGCCAGCCCGGCACGTTCCAGTCGTCGAAGTCCTCGCGCTGCCCGCGGATGTACACGAGTCCGTTGATGGACGACGAGCCGCCCAGCACCTTGCCCCGCGGCGTGAAGATGCGCCGCCCGCCCAGCGCCGGCTCCGGCTCGGACTCGTAGGCCCAGTTCACGCGCGTGTCGGTGAACAGCTTGCCGTAGCCCAGCGGGATGTGGATCCACGGGTTGGTGTCGCGCGGACCCGCTTCGAGCAGCAGCACCGAATGACGGCCGCTGGCGGTGAGACGGTTGGCCAGCACGCAGCCGGCCGAGCCCGCGCCGACGATGATGTAGTCGAAGGTGCTCATGGAGGCGCCGTCGGACAGCGTTCAGAAGCCGGCCAGGACGATCTTGCCGATCGTGCGGTTCGATTCGACCGCCGCGTGCGCACGGCGCAGGTTTGCGGCGTTGATCGTGCCCAGGGTGGCCGTGTGCGTGGTGCGGATCAGGCCCTCGTCGACGAGCGCGGCGACCTCGCTCAGCAGCCGGCCCTGCGCGGCCATGTCGTGCGTCTCGAAGCCGGAACGCGTGAACATCGCCTCCCAGTGCAGCGATGCGCAGCGCGCCTTCAGCAGGCGCACGTCGATCGGCTCCGGGTCGTCGATCACGCAGATGCGTCCCTGCGGCGCCACCGATTTCGCCAGCTCGGGGAAGTGCAGGTGGGTGTGCGAGATGCTGAAGATGTTCTCGCACCAGCGGATGCCCGCGGCTTTCAGCTCTTCGGAGAGGGGGCGGGTGTGGTCGAGCACGACGTCCGCGCCCAGCTGCTCGATGGCTGCCCGCGACTCCGGCCGCGACGCGGTCGACACGATGCGCACCGCCGTCAGGCGCCGGGCCAGCTGGATCGCGATGGAGCCGACGCCGCCGGCGCCGCTCGTGATCAGCAGCGTGCCCTGGTTCGCCGGCCGGCCGATCTGCAGTTGCAGGCGGTCGAACAGCGCCTCCCAGGCCGTGATCGTGGTGAGCGGCATGGCGGCGGCCTGGGCGAAGTCGAGCGTGCGCGGCTTGCGGCCGACGATCCGCTCGTCGACCAGGTGGAGCTCGGCGTTGGTCCCCGAGCGAGCGCGCGAGCCGGCGTACCAGACCTCGTCGCCGGGCTTGAAGCCCGTGACCTGCGGGCCGACGGCTTCGACGATGCCGGCGGCGTCGAAGCCCAGCACGCGCAGTTCGCCGGCGGCGGGCGGCACGTTGCGTCGCACCTTGGTGTCGACGGGATTGACGGACACGGCCATGACCCGCACGAGCAGATCGCGTCCGGTGGCTTCGGGCACGGGGAGCTCGACGTCGATCAGACACTGATCGTCGGTGACGGGAAGGGATGCGCGGTAGCCGACAGCTTTCATGGATTTGCAGATAGGGAAGGATTGGCCTGGGGCGCCATTGTAGGGCGGCAGGGTGCGCAGGGGATGCACAGGGCGAACAGGGCGAACAGGGCGAACAGGGGGCGCACATAGCGCACGGGGGCGCATAGCGCGGCAGGGTGCGCGGAGCCGGGTGGGGCCGTCAGGCCGGCTGCTGCTGGCGCACCTCGTCGAGCAGCCAGCGGCGGAACGCGCGGACCTTGACCGAAGGGGTCTGGGACGCGGCCGTCAGCAGGTAGTACGCGGCGTCGCGCTGGATGGGGCGGCGGAACGGCCGCGTGAGCTGTCCGGACTCGAACTCCTGCTGCAGCAGCAGGGTCTGGCCCATGGCGACGCCCACGCCGTCGATGGCCGCCTGATAGGCGAACATCGAACTGGGGAAGGTCATCTCCCGTGCGGTGCCGAGCAGATCGCTGCGGCCGACCGCTGCGAGCCAGTCCGGCCAGTCGGCGCGGCGGTAATGCGCGTGCAGCAGGCGCATGCCGGCGAGATCGTCGATCCGCTCGAGGCGACGCGACCCCTTCAGCAGGGCCGGGCTGCACACCGGCTCGATCTCGTCGAAGAACAGGAGCTCGGCGTCGGCCTTCGGCCATTGCCCGTGGCCGAACTGGATCGCGACGTCGGCGGCGTCCTTGTCGAAGTCCACTTCCGGGACGGCCGTGGCGATGCGGACCTCGATCTCGGGATGGCGGGACTGGAAGTCGGGCAGACGCTTGAGCAGCCATTTGGCGACGAAGGTGGCGTAGGTGCGCACCCGCAGCGGCCCGCCCGACGCCTCGGCCAGCAGCCGCTCGGTGCCCGAGGCGATGAGCGCGAAGGCCGGGCCGATGTCGCGCAGATAGGCTGCGCCGAGGGGCGTGAGCGTGACGCCGCGGCGCTCGCGCTGGAACAGCCGCACGTTCAGGTAGCCCTCGAGCACCGCGATCTGCCGGCTGACCGCCGACTGGCTGATGTGCAGCTCGTCGGCCGCCCGGGTGAGGCTGCCCGCGCGTGCGACCACTTCGAACACGTGCAGCGGATTCAGCGGTGGGATGCGTCGGGCCATTCGCGATTCTGACATGAAGTTTTGTCATGGCTCGCGGCGTGATTGGAATTTGCGCGCCGGGTCTGCGCGCATCGATGATCCACAGCGGGCCGGCGATGCCGGGCGCGGGCCCCGCGATCCATCCACGGGGTCGTGCACGCCCGATCCGGTCCACGCGCGCATGTCGCACAACCGCACCGTCATCGATGAACTTCGCTCTCACGCAGGAACAACAGGTATTCGCTGAAAGCATCGCGCGCTTCGCCCGCGATCAGCTGGCCGACGGCGCGCTCGCGCGTGCGCACAGTGCCGCCTATCCGTGGGACGTGGCACGCGCGCTGGCCCGGCAGGGGCTGATGGGGATCACGATGCCCGAGGCCGATGGCGGGCAGGGCGGCTCGCTGATGGATGCGGTGATCGCGATCCAGACGCTGGCGCGGTACTGCCCCAAGAGCGCGGACGTCTGTCAGGCCGGCAACTTCGGACCCATCCGCACCTTCGCCGAGTACGCGAGCGCGGAGCAGAAGGCGCGCTTCCTGCCCGGTCTGCTTGGCGGCGAGATGCTGATGAGTCTCGGCATGAGCGAGCCGGACGCCGGCTCCGCCGTCACGGACCTGAAGACGGTGGCGCGTCGCGACGGCGACGGCTGGGTGATCGACGGCAGCAAGGTCTTCTCGACGCACAGCCCGGAGGCCACCCTGTTCCTGGTGTACGTGCGCTTCGGCCCGGGCGTGGGCGGCATCGGATCGGTGCTGATCGAGCGCGGCACGCCGGGCCTGACGGTCGGCCGGCCCTCGGCGTTCATGAGCGGCGAGCAGTGGTGCCAGCTGTACTTCGAGAACTGCCGCATCCCGGACGCGAACGTGCTGCTCGGGCCGGGCGGCTTCAAGAAGCAGATCCAGGGGTTCAACGTCGAGCGCATCGGCAACGCGTCGCGTTCGCTGGCCGTGGGCCGGTACGCGTTCGAGCAGGCGCGCGCCCACGCGAAGGTGCGCGAGCAGTTCGGGCGGCGGCTGTGCGAGTTCCAGGGTCTGCAATGGAAGTTCGCCGAGATGGCGGTGAAGCTCGACGCCGCCCAGATGCTGCTGTACCGGGCGGCGACCAACGCCGACGACGGACTGCCGTCGGCGTACGAGACCTCGGTGGCGAAGTACGCGTGCAACACCGCGGGCTTCGAGGTGGCGAACGAATCGCTTCAGGTGATGGGGGCGCTGGGCTACAGCCAGGAGTCGCTGGTCGAGTACTGCGTGCGCCGCACCCGGGGCTGGATGATCGCGGGCGGCTCGCTCGAGATCCTGAAGAACCGGATCGCCGAAGACGTGTTCGAGGAACGATTCGACCAGCGGCCGCCGCGCGGCTGACACAACCACACAGGAGACCACTGATGAAGCAACGATCCCTCCGCGTATCGGCATCGCCTGCCCGGGCATCGCGTGCGCGCGTGCTCGGCGCGCTCGCCTGCGCGTTCGGCCTGGGCGCCGCGATGTCGCACCCGGCGCATGCGGAACTGTCCGACGGCATCGTCAGGATCGGCGTGCTGACGGACATGTCGGGCCCGTTCGTCGACAACGTCGGGCCGGGCTCCGTGCTGGCCACGCAGCTGGCGGTCGAGGAGTTCGGCGGCAAGGTGCGCGGCAAGCCGATCGAAGTGGTCGTCTCCGATCACCAGAACAAGGCCGACATCGGTGCGGCGCGGGCCCGCGAGTGGCTGGACCGCGACCGCGTGGACGTGATCACCGAGCTCGGCAACAGCGCGGTGGCGCTGGCCACGCTGCGCATCGCCGCCGATCGCAACCGCATGACGATGGTGACGGGCGCCGGCGCCAGCCGCATCAGCAACGAAGACTGCGTGGCGACCAACGTGCACTGGGTGTACGACACCTACGCGCTCGCCAAGGTCGGCACGCAGACGATCGTCGAGCGCGGCGCGAAGTCCTGGTACTTCATCGCGGCGGACTACTCGTTCGGTCACGCGCTGCAGGGCGATGGCACGAACTTCATCACGGCCGCGGGCGGCAAGGTCGTCGGCGCGACGCGCTATCCGTTCCCGGGCACCGACTTCGCGTCGCCCCTGCTGACCGCGCAGAGCAGCGGCGCGAAGACGGTGGCGTTCGCCACGGCCGGCAACGACCTGCAGAACGCGATCAAGCAGGCGGCCGAGTTCGGGCTGCCGAAGTCGCAGCAGATGGTGGCGATGCTGATGAGCATCGTCGACGTGCACACGCTGACGCTGCCCGTCGCGCAGGGGATGTACTACGCGGAGAGCTTCTACTGGGATCTCGACGACGAGTCGCGCCGGTTCGGACGCCGCTTCTTCGAGCGCTTCAAGCGCATGCCGACGGCGCTGCAGGCCGGGCAGTATTCGGCGGTGCTGAACTATCTGAAGGCGGTGCAGGCGTCGGGTTCCGACAACGTGACGGACGTGGTGCGCACGCTGCGCTCGATGAAGATCCACGACGCGTTCGCACGCAACGCGACGCTGCGGCCCGACGGCAAGCTCTCGCACGACATGTACCTGGTGCAGGTCAAGGCGTCGGCCGAATCGAAGTACCCTTGGGACTACTACAAGGTGGTGCAGACCGTGCCCGGCGACCGTGCGTTCCTGCCGCTGTCCGAGAGCAAGTGTCCGCTGGTGAAGCGGTAGGTCGAGCCCACCGCCGGCGCGAGGCGCGAGCATGACGAACCCACACCTGGACATCGACGAGACGCTGGCCGCGCAGCGGGCGCAGCGCATCCGCGGCGCGCTGCTGCGGCCCGCCAGCATCGCGCTGGTCGGCGCCTCCGACGACCCCGGCAAGACCAGCGGCCGGCCGCTGCCGTACCTGCGCCGTGCCGGCTACACCGGGCGCATCTACCCGGTGAACCCGCGCAACGCCACCGTGATGGGCGAGCGCGCGTGGCCGTCGCTGGCGTCGCTGCCCGAGGTGCCCGAGCACGCGTTCATCCTCACGACCACGCAGGCGGCCTGCGATGCGGTGGCCGAATGCGCGGCGCTGGGCGTGCAGGCCGCCACCGTGCTGGCGGCCGGGTTCGCCGAGACGGGCGACGCCGGCCGGGCGCGCCAGGCGCAGCTGGCGGAGGTGGCGCGCGAGGCCGGTCTGCTGCTGCTGGGGCCGAGCAGCCTGGGCATCATCCACGCCGATGCGCACCTGGTGCTGACCGCCAATGCGGCGTTCGCCGAGCCCGAGCTGCCGCGCGGCGCCACCTTCGTCGCGTCGCACAGCGGCAGCATGCTCGGCGCGCTGGTGTCGCGGGGCAAGGCGCGCGGCATCGGGTTCGCCGGCATGGTGTCGGTGGGGAACGAGGCGGACCTGAGCGTCGGCGAGATCTGTCTGGCGACGGTCGACGATCCCGCGATCGATTCGTATCTGCTGTTCCTGGAGACGGTGCGCCACGGCGACTGGCTGATGCGGTTCGCACGCGCGGCGGCACGCGCCGGCAAGCCGGTGGTCGTGTATAAGCTGGGGCGCTCCGAAGCGGGCGCCGAGCTCGCGCAGTCGCACACCGGCGCGATGGCGGGCGAGGACGCGGTGGCCGACGCGTTCCTGCGCGATTGCGGGTTCGCCCGTGTCGAGACCTTCGAGGCGGTCTTCGAGACGCCCGCGCTGCTGCGGCAGCTGGCGCGCGGCGCCCGGCCGCGGCACGTGCCGCGGGTCGGCGTGGTCACCACGACCGGTGGCGGCGCGGCGATGGTGGTCGATCAGATGGGCGTGCGCGGCATCGACGTGGTGCCGGCCACCGAGGCCACGCACGCGCGTCTGGTTGCGGCCGGCGTCGACGTGCATCCGGGCCGCATCCTCGACCTCACGCTGGCCGGCACCCGCTACGAGGTGATGCGCGCCACGCTGCAGACCATGCTGGAGGCGCCCGAATTCGATGCCGTGATCGCGGTGGCAGGATCGTCGGCGCGGTTCCAGCCGGACCGGGCCGTGCGCCCGGTGATCGATGCCGAACGCGACAACCGCGCGCTCGGCAAGCCGGTGATCGCCTTTCTCGCGCCGGAGGCGCCCGAGGCGCTCGTTCACCTGGCCACGGCCGGCGTGCCGTGCTTCCGCACGCCGGAGGCGTGTGCCGATGCGATCGCGGCCGCGTTCGGACGGCGCGACTTCCGCGACGCGCCGCGTCTGCCGGTGGTCGCAACGCACCGCAGGATGCTCGACGAGCTCCATGCGTACGACACGATCGCGCGGCTCGGCATCCGTCATGCGCCGGCCGTTGCGGTGGCGCTGCCCGGCGGGGACGACGCCGGCGTGGTCGAAGGTGCGGGTGCGGCGCCATCCGGGCTTGCGTATCCCGTCGCCGTCAAGGTGCTGTCGGCTGCGATCGCGCACAAGTCCGACGTGGGGGGCGTGGTGCTCGGGGTGTCCGGTGCGGAGGCGCTGGCGTCGGCCCTGGCGGGCATCGCACGAGCGGTGCGCACGCAGGTGCCGGACGTGCCGGTCGAGCGTGCGCTGGTGCAGACGATGGTGGCGGGGGTCGGCGAGGTGCTGATCGGCTACCGCATCGACCCGGAGGTCGGCCCGCTGGTGATGCTGGCGGCGGGGGGCGTGCTCGCCGAGGTCTACCGCGACCGCAGCCTGAGGCTGGCGCCGGTCGATCTCGCGGGTGCCCACGCGATGATCGGCGAAGTGCGCGCGATGGCGGCGCTGCGCGGATTCCGCGGGCGGCCGGCCGGCGACCTGGACGCGCTGGCCGAGGCGATCGTGCGCCTGTCGGGCATCGCGCAGCGCCCGGAGCTGGGCGTCGTCGAAGCCGAGATCAATCCGCTGATCGTGCATCGCGCGGGCGAGGGCGTGACGGCGGTGGATGCGGTCGTCTGGATCGCGGACGACAAACGAGGAGACGTCTGATGGAACAGGCACTGGGGGGGATGGGCGGCCGCGCGGCCGACCATCCGGTGATGCGGCTCGCCGAAGCCGTCAATGCGCATGCCGGACTCGTGCGCCGCGGCGAGCGGATCGACACGACGATGCTGCTCGAATACGGTGACACGCCGTTCCTGGTGCAGATCCGGCGCGGGCGGGTGGATGCGGTCACGCGCGGGCCGTTCGTGATGCCGAGCTGGGACTTCGCCCTGCGCGCGAGCGCGGCCGAATGGGATGCGCACTGGCAGGCCGTGCCGGCGCCCGGACATCACGACCTGATGGCGATGATCAAGCGGCGCACGCTCCGGCTCGAGGGCGACACCACGCCGTTCATGCGCAACCTCTTCTACTTCAAGGCAGTGCTGGCGTCGCTGCGGCCGGGCGGATCGCTCGACAGCGTCGCGCCGCTGCCGGTGGCGCCAGATGCGCCGGGAGCACGCCGATGAACGCCGCCTTCGAACCCATCGTCGGACGTTACCTGCGCCTCGACATCGACGGCCGGCCGCACCGCGTGTACGTGGAGGAGGCCGGGCAGGGGATTCCGCTGGTGTGCCTGCACACCGCCGGGTCGGACACGCGTCAGTACCGCGGCCTGATGAACGATCCGCGCATCCTGCAGCACTTCCGCGTGATCGCCTTCGATCTGCCCTGGCACGGCAAGTCGTCCCCGCCGGCGGGCTGGCATCGCGAGGAGTACCGGTTGACCTCGCAGTCGTACGTGACGGCCGTGCTGACGATGTGCGAGGCCCTCGGGCTCGACCGGCCCGCGCTGATCGGCTGCTCGATCGGCGGGCGCATCGTGCTGAAGCTCGCGCTCGAGCACCCGGAGCGCTTCCGCGCGCTGATCGGTCTGCAGGCGGGGGCGCATGTCGATCCCTACTATGACCTGGGCTGGCTGCACCGGCCCGACGCGCACGGGGGCGAGGTCTGCTCGGCCGTGGTGTCCGGGCTGGTCGCGCCGACGGCACCGGACAGCGAGCGCTGGGAGACGCTGTGGCACTACATGCAGGGCGGCCCGGGCGTCTTCAAGGGCGACCTGTACTTCTACAAGATCGACGGCGACATCCGACGCGAGATCGAGCGCATCGACACCACGAAGTGCCCGCTGTGGCTGCTGTCGGGCGAGTACGACTATTCGTGCACGCCGCAGGAGACCGAGGACGTCGGGCGGCGCGTGCGCGGCGCGCAGGTGGCGATCATGCCCGGGCTGGGCCACTTTCCGATGAGCGAGGATCCGGAGCGCTTCATCACCCATCTGCTGCCCGTGCTGGAGCAGATCCGCGCACCGAAGGGCTGATCCGATGCCGGTGTGCGATGCCCGCGTCGCCCGCGCGGAATACCCGCCGCTGGGCCTGCGCATCGGCGGTGCGCAGGTCGCGGGCGGCGGTCGCGGCATGCGGGACGTGTTCGATCCGTCCGATGCGTCGGTGCTGGGCCGCCTGCCGGAAGCGACGGCCGAGGACGTCGCGCATGCGATCGACGCCGCCGCGCGCGGGTTCGCGCACTGGCGGCGGGTGAGCGGGTTCGAGCGCGGCCGCGTGCTGGGCGCGGCCGCGGCCCGCATCCGGTCGCGCCGTGCCGGCATCGCGCGCCTGATCACGCTCGAACTGGGCAAGCCGCAGGGCGAGGCGCTGCGCGAGGTCGACACGGCCGCCGAGATGTTCGAGTGGGCCGCCGAGGAGGCGCGCAGGCTCTACGGCCGGTTGATCCCGGCGCGGACGGCAGGCGTGCGCCAGATGGTGTCGCTCGAGCCGATCGGGCCCGTGGCGGCGTTCGCCGGCTGGAATGCGCCGGCGATCACGCCGGCACGCAAGATCAGCGGGGCGCTGGCGGCAGGGTGTTCGGTGGTGATCAAGCCATCCGAGGAGACGCCGGCCGTGGCGCTGGCGATCGCGGACGCGGTGCTGGACAGCGGCCTGCCCGACGGGGTGCTCAACGTGCTGTTCGGTGATCCGTCGTCGATCTCGCAGGCGCTGCTCGACGCGCCGCAGATCCGCATGATCACGTTCACCGGTTCCACCGAAGTGGGCCGGGAACTGGGCGCACGTGCGGCGCGCACGATGAAGCGCGCCACGCTCGAACTGGGCGGGCACGCGCCGGTGCTGGTGTTCGCCGATGCGGACCCGGAGGCGACGGCCACCGCGGCGGTTGCCGCCAAGTACCGCAATGCCGGACAGGTCTGCACGTCGCCGACCCGGTTCCTGGTGCACGAGTCGATCGTCGACCGCTTCCGGGCGCAGTTCGTCCAGGCTGCGCGCGCATTGAAGGTGGGCGCCGGGTTCGACCCGGGCGTGCAGATGGGGCCGCTGGCCAACGCCCGCCGGATCGATGCGATGCAGGCGCTCGTCGACGATGCGCGCAGCCGCGGCGCATCGGTGGACACCGGCGGCGGTCGGCTGCCGGGCCCGGGCTGGTTCTGGGCGCCGACGGTGCTGGGTGACGCCCCGGACGACTGCCGTGCCGCCAACGTCGAGCCGTTCGGGCCGCTGGCGCTGATCCGTCCGTTCCGGGACTTCGACGAAGCGATCGCGCAGGCGAACCGGCTGCCGTTCGGGCTCGCCGCCTACGCGTTCACGCGCGATCTGGACACCGCCCGCGCCGCGTCCGAAGCGATCGACAGCGGCGTGGTCAGCGTGAACGACTGGACCGCCTCGCTGCCCGAGACACCGTTCGGCGGCACGCGCGACAGCGGTCTGGGGTCGGAAGGCGGGATCGAGGGCGTGCAGGCCTTCACGCGGGTGAAGTACGTGCGCGAGGCCTGAGCGGCCGGCGCGCGCCGCTCCGGATGCAGGTGCGGGCACGCGCGTGCGGCACGCGTCACGCCGCCCGGTATTGCTTCCAGAACACGTCCTTGCGCGCGATGCGCCCGTCGCGCACCGTCACCAGTTCGAGTCCGCGCAGGCAGAACGCCTCGGGCGTGCCGTCGGGCGCCTTTCCTGCCCGATAGCGGCCCTCGACGCGACAGGTCATCAGCAGCTGATCCCCGGGGATGCCGCGGATCACGACATCGGTGAAGCGCAGCTCTGCGAACAGCGCCTCGTTATCGGCGATGCCCTGCAGGAAGCCGTCCACGCCCCTGCGCACCCGGCCGTCGGGCGCATCGCTGCCGAACGCGAAGTGCCACTCCGCGTCGTCGGTCAGGACCTGCGCGAGCGCGGCCGGATCCCGGCTGAAGAAGGCCTTGCCGAAGCGTTTCATCACGTCGGCCGCGGCGGCATCGTCCATCGTCGTCTCCTGTCGGGTGCGGCCCGCGGGGCGGGCCGCACGGCTGAGGTCATCGGCCTGCGATCTCCGGCAGCGACTGCAGGAATGCGACCACGGCCGCGTTGAACGCGTCCGGATTCTCGAGGTTGACCGCGTGCCCGGCGTCGATGTCCGCCACCTGGCAGCCCGGAATGCCGCGCACCGCGTCGTCGCGCAGCGGCTGAAAGGCCTTCTCGTGCACGCCGTTGACCAGCAGGGTGGGGCAGGCGATGCGACCGAGGTCGTCGCGCGAGGACAGCTGCGGTCCCGTGATGCTGATCAGCCGGGCGATCGCCCGCGGGTCGACCTGCTCGGCGGCCTCGACGAGCTCGGCCTTGACCTGTGGCGACAGGCGCCGGGCCCGGCGCGGATGGATCGGCATCTCGCGCAGGACCTCGTGCCCGCGCGCCTCGATGGCCGCCGCCCGGGCGGTGCGCTCGGCGGCCGAACCGAACCGGTCGGGGGGCGACAGTGCGGACACCGAATTGGTGAACACCTGGGCGATGACCCGTTCGGGATGCTCGATCGAGTAGCGCAGGGTGAGGCTTGCGCCGAACGACTGCCCGCACAGCAGCACGCGCTCGGCGCCGATGGCGATGCGCACCCGCTCGAACTGCTCGAGCAGCGCGTCCACCTGGTAGGGCGCGTCGTCCAGCGGGGCCGGTGCATCGCCGTGCCCCCAGAGGTCGAACACCACTGGTTGCACGTAGCGGCTCAGCGCGTCGATGTTCGGCACCCAGTGGCGGTGACTGGACAGCATGCCGTGCACGAGGAACATGACCGGCCCCGTGCCCGGCACCGGGCGCTTGTAGGGCAGTGCGGGCGCGGTCACTTGCGCACGCAGGGCGGCAGCCCGAGCCCTTTCAGCGAAGCGGTGTTCTCGCCGGGCTGCGCCCAGAACCAGGTCGACGGGTCTTCCTTTGCCTCGAACCAGACCCCCGCTGCGGCGGGCTCCTGCTTCAGCGTGTACGTGCGGCCGCCGGCCGTGAGGCGATGTTCGTCGCCGGCCTTCTCGATCACCAGGGTCTGCTTGCCGCACTGCCAGGTGCCGGCGACGTTCGGCGTCGCGGGCGTCCGGGGGGCGGATGCGCAGGCAGCCAGGCTGGCGGCGGCTGCGGTGACGAGGGCTGCGGTGAGGAAACGGTTGCGTTGCATGGGTGAGGCCTCCTTTGGATTTTCAATGTAAGTCTTGCACAGGTGGTCGGATCGCTCCGCGCGGGGGGAACCGGTTCCCGGCTACGTGCGCTTCGGGAACCGGGGCCGCAGCGCTACCAGGGCAGCCGCTGACCGTCGTAGGCGACGAAGCTGCCCGTGTCCTGCGCCGTGATCCGGTCGATCACCAGCAACAGGTCGCGCACCGCATCTGCGGGCGGGCGCCCGCGTTCGGCGCCCCGGAACGGCCGCGACAGCGCCGAGGTGACGGTGCCGGGATGCAGTGCGACGAGTGCGGCACCCGGGTTCGAGCGGCGCACCTCGATCGCTGCCGTCTTCAGCATCATGTTCAAGGCGGCCTTGGATGCGCGATACGCGTACCAGCCGCCGAGCCGATTGTCCTCGATGCTGCCCACCTTCGCGGACAGCACGGCGAGCACGCTGCGGTGTCGGTCGAGCAGCGGCGCGAAGCGCGCGATGGCCAGGGCCGGCCCGAAGGCGTTCACGCAGAACGTCTGCTCCAGCCGCCCGTAGTCCAGGTCGGCGAGCCGCTTCTCCGGCGCGAACGCGGGGGTGTGCAGCACGCCCGAGGCCACGACGATCAGGTGGTACGGCCCGTGCGCGGTCATCGCCTCGGCCGCCTGGGCCACCGACGCTTCGCGGTCGAAGTCGATCGGCGGGGCGGAGTGGCGATGCAGCGCATCGACCCGGCCGCAGCCCGCATCGTCGGTCAGCGCCTGCACGAAGGCGCTGCCGATGGCGCCCGACGCGCCGATCACCAGCGCGCGGAAGCCGCGGGGAAACGACGCGAGCGTCATGCCGGCGCGGGCGCCGGCGCCCGCGTATCTCGGCCGCGGGCACGCCGATCGGGCGACGCGCCGTTCATTGCGGCGCGGCCAGACCGTACTCGACGACCACCTTGCGCTGCTCCTCGAACTGTTCGGCCGCGTACTTGCGGATCTGCTCGGCGTCCATGTAGATCGTCGTCTGGTTGTCGTTGTCGAGCACCTTCTGGAAGGACGGGTCGAACGCGGCTTTCCTGAACGCGTCGTGCAGGGTCTTGACGACCGCCGGATCCATGCCCTTCGGGCCGGCAACGAGCAGCATCGGCAGGATGCTGACGTCGTAGCCGAGCTCCTTCAGGGTCGGCACGTCGGGCCACGACGGCAGACGGTTGGGCGTCATCATCGCGAGCAGCCGCACCCGCCCGGCGCGCGCCATCGCGCCCCATCCGCCGTCGGGCACCACGTCGATGTGCCCGCCCACCAGCGCCGCCATGAATTCGGCCGCGCCCTTGAACGGCACCAGCGTCATCTGCATGCCGGTGGCCTTGCCGATCTTCTCCATCGCCACGTGCCCGACGTTGCCGCGGCCCGAGGTGCCCATCGTGAACTTGCCCGGGTTGGCCTTGGCGTCGGCGACGAGATCGGCGAAGGTCTTCCAGGGCGCATCGGTGCGCACCGCGACACCGAAGGTGTAGGCGGTGACGCCCAGGATCCAGGTGAAGTCGCGCAGCGGGTCCCAGGGAACCTTGGAGACGTGCGGCATGCGGAACTGGCCGGACGACACGACCGACAGCGTGTAGCCGTCGGCGGGTGCGGTCAGGGCCATCTGCCCGGGGGCCAGGGTTCCGGTCGCGCCCGGCCGGTTCGAGACGACGACCGGCTGCCCGAGTTCCTTCGACGCGACCTGCGCGAACGCCCGAAACTGGATGTCGGTCACGCCGCCGGCCGGGAACGGCACGATCAGCGTGATCGGCCGGTTCGGAAAGGCCTGGGCGCGTGCGGTGCCCGTCAGCGTCGAGGTCAGCACGGCCGCGCCGGCGGCGGCCGCGAGGAAGCTGCGTCGGCCGGAGGCTGGCGTGGCGGTGCTGCCACCGGGCGCGTCGTCATCGCGGGTCGTGCGGTCGGTCATGTGGGGGTCTCCGTTCATCGTGTTCGTGGCCGCCCTTGGGGTGCGTCGAAGCCGGGGCGGATGTGCTTCGGCCACCGACTATATCCGCTGTCGTGCGTGCGCCCCTAGAATCACCGCATGGCGATCCTCTCCCTTCCCCGCATCGAACAGCGCCTGCGCGAACATCGGCCGGTGGTGCTGGATACCGGTGGCTTCTCGCGCCAGGCCGCGGTCGCCGCCATCCTGCGCGAGCGCGACGGCGTCACCGAGGCGCTGTTCATCAAGCGCGCACAGCGCCCCGGCGACCTCTGGTCCGGGCACATGGCGTTTCCCGGCGGGCACTGGGAGCCCGGCGACGCCGACCTGGCGACAACCGCGATGCGCGAGACGCGCGAGGAGATCGGCCTCGATCTCGAACGCCACGGCCGGCTGCTGGGGCACCTCGACTACATGAACGTCAATCCGATCGGCACCAGCATCGACATGCTGATCGTGCCGTTCGTGTTCGCGGTCGGCGACGACCTGCCTGCCTTCCGGCCGAACCACGAGGTGGCGGCCGTGCTGTGGGGCTCGGTGCCCGACATGTTTCATGGCCGCTCGGCCACGCGCCGCGACATGCACGTGCGCGGGGGCATGCATCCGTTCCCGGGGTACGACGTGCAGAACGAGATCGTCTGGGGGCTCACCTACCGGATGCTGCACGGCTTCTTCGCCGTGCTGGATCCGGACTGGCGGATCGACGACGACTGACGGGCGGGCACGGGCTGGCGTATGCCTGTTGCGGGCTGCGGGCTGCGGGCTGCGGGCTGCGGTCGGTGGTGGCGCCCCCGGCACGGATCGAACGTGCGACCCCTTCCTTAGGAGGGAAGTGCTCTATCCACTGAGCTACGGAGGCGCGGCGCAGCGGATTCTACCGGAGCGGCCTCGCCGGATCGCACGGTGCTTGCGCCGCTGCGGCCGGCGTCCTAGCATCCGCCGCGCGCGCGTCCCTGCCTGCCGGCCGCAGCGCCGCGGTCCCGCCCATCCCTTCGACCTCCACCGGAGCGACCTCATGCCCATCCGAACGCTCAAGCGCGGCCAGGACGCCGCTGCGCTCTCCGAAGCCGACGCGCAGGTGCGCGCCACCGTCGAGGCGATCATCGCCGACGTCGAGCGCCGCGGTGACGACGCCGTGCGCCACTATTCCCGCACCTTCGACCAATGGGATCCGGCCGACTTCCGGCTGTCGCGCGCCGACATCGAACGTGCGGTCGCGAAGCTGTCGCCGCGCGAGATCGAGGACATCCGCTTCGCGCAGGCGCAGATCCGCAACTTCGCGCAGGTCCAGCGCGCGTCGATGCAGGACGTCGAGGTGGAGACGCTGCCGGGCGTGGTGCTGGGCCATCGCCACATCCCGGTCAACGCGGTGGGCTGCTACGTGCCCGGCGGCAAGTACCCGATGATCGCGTCGGCGCACATGAGCGTGCTGACGGC
Source organism: Pseudomonadota bacterium (assembly GCA_029779755.1). Taxonomy (GTDB): domain Bacteria; phylum Pseudomonadota; class Gammaproteobacteria; order Burkholderiales; family Burkholderiaceae_E; genus Quisquiliibacterium. Next base: position 8,911 of record JAKOZZ010000056.1, on the reverse strand, counting down.
GAAGGTCGCGGGCGTGCGGCGCATCGTGTCGACGGCGCCGCCGTTCCAGGGCGCGCCGCATCCGGCCATCGTCGCGGCGATGCACTTCGCCGGGGCCGACGAGATCCTGGTGGTGGGCGGCGTGCAGGCGGTTGCGGCGATGGCGATCGGCACCGCGTCGGTCGCGCCGGTCGACATGCTGGTGGGGCCGGGCAACATGTTCGTGGCCGAGGCCAAGCGCCAGCTCTACGGTCGCGTCGGCATCGACCTGTTCGCCGGTCCGACCGAGACGCTGATCATCGCCGACGACTCGGCCGACGCCGAGATGTGCGCCGTCGACCTGCTGGGGCAGGCCGAGCACGGGCCCACGTCGCCGGCGGTGCTGCTCACCGACAGCGAAGCGCTGGCGCGCGCCACGATGGCCGAGGTGGAGCGGCAGCTCGCGATCCTGCCCACCGCGGGGATCGCGCGGCAGGCGTGGGCCGAGCACGGCGCGGTGATCGTCTGCGACACGCTCGACGAGATGATCGCGCAGGCCGATGCGCTCGCCTTCGAGCACGTTCAGGTGCTCACCCGCGACCCGGACGTGTTCCTGCGCCGCATGACGAACTACGGCGCGCTGTTCCTGGGGGCGCGCACCAACGTGAGCTTCGGCGACAAGGTGATCGGCACCAACCACACGCTGCCGACGAAGCGCAACGCCCGCTACACCGGCGGCCTGTGGGTGGGCAAGTTCCTGAAGACCTGCACCTACCAGCGCGTGACCAGCGACGCCGCGTCGGCCGCGATCGGCGAGGTCTGTTCGCGGCTGTGCCACATGGAGAACTTCGCCGGGCACGGCGAGCAGGCGAACCTGCGCGTGCGGCGCTATGGCGACCGCGGCGACGTGCCGTGGTACGCGCCGGTGCCCGCGCGCTGATCCGTGGATCGGTCCGCTGCCGTTGATTCGTCAGCGGGCCGGTCCGCCCCTCAGGAAAGCCTGAGCCAGATCTCGTTGCGGCGCATGAACCAGGGCGTCCAGGGCGGGTCGAAGCGCGCCCAGATCGGCGCCCCGGTGCTGTGCAGTCCGGCCGCCTCGATCGCCTCGCGCAGCGCCTGCAGATGCCGGTCGTAGTTCGCCTGCGACCAGAAGCCCGAATAGCGGATGACCGCGAAGCGCCCGCCGGCCTCGGTCTTCAGGCGGATGGCGGGGTCGATCGGTTCGGGCAGCGTGTCCAGCGTGAACCCGGACGGCATCATGAACCGTACGGCGAAGCCCCCGTCGGCCGCCGTCTGGACGACCGGTGCCGTCATCTCGATCTTCACCGGGGCGGCGGTCTGGGTGACCGGGGCGGTCATCGCGATCTTCCGCTCGCCCTTGTTCTTGCCGAAGATGTACGCGGCCAGGATCCGGAAGCCCTGGTTGCCGGCGTCCTCGGCCGGGCCGGGCACGACGACCTCGGCGACCACGTAGGGGGCGTACGCCCGCACTTCGACGGCGTCGAGCTGCTGCTCGACCGCATACCGAGGCTCCTCGATCGCGCGGGCGACCGGCGCGGCGGTGAGTGCCACGACGACGGCGAGCGCGGGAAGCGGGTTCATCCGGTGATGCCGATGTTCCAGGGCACGAACTCGTGGTCGCCCAGCCCCAGCAGCTCGCTCCTGGAGCGCTCGCCCGAGGCCGTGCGCAGGATCAGCTCGAACACGCGCTGGCCCATCTCGGCCATCGACGCCGTGCCGTCGAGGATCTCGCCGCAGTTGATGTCCATGTCCTCCTCGAGCCGGCGGTACATCGGCGTGTTGGTCGCCAGCTTCAGCGAGGGCACGGGCTTGGCGCCGAAGCACGAGCCGCGGCCGGTGGTGAACGCGATGATGTTGGCGCCGCCGGCGATCTGGCCGGTGGCCGACACCGGGTCGTAGCCCGGCGTGTCCATGAACACGAAGCCCTTCGTGGTGACGGGCTCGGCGTACTTGTAGACCTCCATCAGGGGGCCGGTGCCGCCCTTCATCGACGAGCCCAGCGACTTCTCGAAGATGTTGGCCAGGCCGCCGGCCTGGTTGCCGGGACTCACGGTGCCGTTGATCTGCACGTCGCGTCCGACGGAGTACACGTCCTTCCACCAGCGGATGCGCTCGACCAGCTTCTCGCCGACTTCGCGCGAGGCGGCGCGGCAGGTGAGCGTGTGCTCGACGCCGTAGATCTCGGGGGTCTCGGACAGGATCGCGGTGCCGCCGTGGCGCACGAGGATGTCCATGGCCGCGCCCAGCGCCGGATTGGCGGTGATCGACGAGAAGCCGTCGGAGCCGCCGCACTGCAGGCCGACGGTGATGTGCTCGGCCGACACCGGCTGGCGCACGATGCGGTTGGCGTGGGGCAGCATCTCCTGCACCGCCGCCACGCCGGCCTCGATCGTGCGGCGGGTGCCGCCGGTGTCCTGCATCACGAAGGTCTTGAGCAGCGGGCTCTCGGCCAGGCCCGTCTCCTGCAGCAGACCCGTCAGCTGGTTGCGCTCGCAGCCCAGACCGACGATCAGCACGCCGGCGAGATTGGGGTGGCGGGCGTAGCCGGCCAGCGTGCGGCGCAGCAGGGCCATCGGCTCGCCGGTCATCTCCATGCCGCAGCCCAGGCCGTGGCTGAACGCGCACACGCCGTCGACGTTGGGGAACTCGGCCAGCCGCTCGGGCGTGAACCAGGCCGCGATGCGCTGGATCACGGTGGCCGAGCAGTTCACCGTCGACAGGATGCCGACGAAGTTGCGCGTGGCGACGCGGCCGTCGGCGCGCACGATGCCCTGGAAGGTGGCGCGCTCGGCCTGCGGCAGCTTCTGTACCGGCACATAGTCGCGGGCGTGCGCGTAGTCGCGGTCGAACTCGCGGAACGCCATGTTGTGGCTGTGGACCATCGTGCCGGCGGGGATGTCGGCGGCGGCGAAGCCGATCACCACGTTGTACTTGCGGATCGGCTCGCCCTTGGTGATGGCGCGCGACGCGATCTTGTAGCCGGCCGGCACCTGGCTGCGGCTGGTGATGCCTTCGGACGGGATCGTCGTGCCGATGCCGACGTCGACGCGCGCCACGACGATGTTGTCGTCGGCGTGCAGGCGGATGGCGGGGCCGTGGGTGCGGGAGGCGGAGTCGGTGGGCATCGCGTCGGTCCGGAGAGGCTGGGATGGTCGGCGATGTTACCGGGAAGCTCCGCCCTGCGGCGGCGTCAGCCCGCCTGCTGCAGGCGCGCGATGCGCTCCTCCATCGGCGGATGGCTGGAGAACAGCGCCATCAGCCCGCTCGGGCGCGCGCTGATGCCCATCGCCTGCATCGACTTGGGCATCTCGCCGGGGTCGAGGCCGCCGAGGCGCGCCAGCGCGTTGATCATCGGCTGGCGGCGCCCCATCAGCTCGGCCGCGCCGGCGTCGGCCCGGAACTCGCGCTGGCGCGAGAACCAGGCGACGATGATCGCGGCGACGACGCCCAGCAGCAGGTCCATCACGATGGTCGTCACGTAGTAGCCGATGCCGGGCCCGTCGTTCTGGTTGCGCAGCAGCACCTTGTCGACGACGTACCCGATCACCCGCGACAGGAACACGACGAAGGTGTTCATCACGCCCTGGATGAGCGTCATCGTGACCATGTCGCCGTTGGCGATGTGGGCGACCTCATGGCCGATCACCGCCTCGACTTCTTCACGGGTCATCGACTCGAGCAGGCCGGTGGACACGGCGACGAGCGCCGAGTTCTTGAACGCGCCGGTGGCGAAGGCGTTGGGCGGCCCTTCGTAGATCGCCACCTCGGGCATCGCGACACCGGCCTTGCCGGCGAAGCGCTCGACGGTGGCCACCAGCCAGGCGTGCGTCGGATCGGACGAGCCGTTGATGACCTGGGCGCCGGTGGTCCACTTGGCCATCGGCTTGCTGATCAGCAGCGAGATGAACGCGCCGCCGAAGCCCATCACCAGCGAGAAGCCCAGCAGTCCGGTGAGGTTCAGCCCGTTGGCGGTCAGGAATCGGTTGAGGCCGAGCACGTTGACCACGATGCCGAGCACCAGCATCACGGCCAGGTTGGTCACGAGGAACAGGACGATGCGTTTCATGGTTGGGCTTTGAAGGGAAAAAGGCGTGTTGGTGCGTGTGTCGCTGCCGGATGCGATTCCTGGCATCGGGGAAATCCGGATGGCGGCCCGCACCGCGATCGTGCGGGGCACGCGGCGGGGCTACGCGCGGCGCGTCGCGCGTGCTTCCGAGAGCATCGCCCCGATGCCGCTGGCGGCGATCAGCACCATGCCGGCGGCGGCCAGGCCGTCGGGGAGCTGGCCGAAGAACGTCCAGCCGGACAGCGTCGCCCAGACGATCTGCAGGAACACCAGCGGAGCGATGAACGACGCGCTCGACCACACGTAGGCGCGGATCAGGCACCACTGGCTGACCACGCCGAGCACGCCCAGTGCGGCCAGCAGCACGACGTCGAAGGCGCCCAGGTGTTCGGGCCAGCCGCCCCACGCCTGCTGGAACGGCAGCAGGGCGGCCGACAGCACCGTGCCGACCAGCGAGGTCAGGAAGATCGTGGCGCGGGAGTCGTCCGAGGTGGCGAGGCTGCGCGTGAGCAGCTGGAAGCCGATGTTGCAGGCCACGGTGACGAGCACGCAGGCGACGCCCAGGGGCGCGAGCTCGGAGCCCGGCCGCACGATCAGCAGCATGCCGGCGAAGCCGCCCGCGGCGCCCGCCCAGCGACGCCACGACACGTGCTCGCCGAGCAGCGGCCCGGCCGCCAGCATCACGAAGAACGGCGTGATGAAGTTGATCGCGGTGGCCTCGGCCTGCGGCAGCAGGCGCAGCGCGGTGAAGAAGCTGAGCGTGAACCCGGTCAGCAGCACACCGCGCACGAGCTGCGCGCGCCAGCGTGTGGTGCGCACCAGCGCCAGGCCCATCGTCGGCGCCAGCACGGCCAGCATCAGCAGCGCGTGGCCGAAGTGCCGCACGAACGAGATCAGCGGGATGCCCATGTCGCGCGCGAGGGCCTTGCCGGTGGCGTCCAGCAGCACGAAGCACACGTGCGCGGCCATCAGGAACGCGAACGCGCGCGGCAGGTGGGTGACGTGCGGCGTCCCGGTCACGCCGCGGGCCGCGCGGCGGTCGGCGCCGCCGCGTCCGCGCGCCGGCGGTACTCGACGATCGCGAAGCGCAGACCGGTGGACGACACCCGCGCGTCGCGCCGGACCTCCTGCCATGCGCTCGGATCGAGCGGCGCGAAGAACGCGTCCCCGTCGACCTCCAGGTCGATCTCGGTGACGATCGCACGCGCGGCCATCGGCAGCGCGTCGCGATAGACCTGGGCGCCCCCGACGACGAACACGTCGCCGAACGGTTCGCGCGCGGCCAGTGCCAGCGCCTCCTCGAGCGAGCCGGCGCGCAGCGTGCCTTCGGCGTGCCAGCCGGGGTCGCGTGACAGCACGATCGTGCGGCGCCCGGGCAGCGGCCGGCCGATGGATTCGAAGGTGCGGCGCCCCATCACGAGCGTGTGGCCGGTGGTGGTGGCCTTGAAGTGCTTCAGGTCCTCGGGCAGCCGCCAGGGCAGCGTGTTGTCGCGGCCGATCACGCCCCGATGGGCGACGGCGACGACGAGGGTGGGATGCGGGAGCGGGGCGGTCATGGGGGTGGGCAGGGCGCCCGCGGATGATACCGCCCGCAGGAGCCCGCCCGCCGGCTTCCACCCGCCGGCTTCCACCCGCGGGATCCGGGCCGCCGGCTCTCACCCGCCGGCTCCCGGCGCGTGGGCCTTCGGGCGTCGTGCACAATGCGCCGTCATGTCCGCGGAGAAGCCGCCCCACGCCACCGCGCCGCGTCTGTCCGACGTGGCGCGCGCCGCCGGCGTCGACGTCTCGACGGCGTCGCGGGTGCTGAACGGCGACGCCGGGCATCGCGTGGCGGCCGACACCCGTGCGCGGGTGCTGGCGGCGGCGCGCGCGCTCGACTACCGGCCGAACCCGATCGCACGCGCGCTGCGCACGGCGCGATCGCACACGCTGGGCATCGTGGTGCCGCAGCTCGACAACCCGGTGTTCGCGCAGGTGATCATCGGTGCCGAGTCCGCCGCCCGGGCGCGCGGCTACTCGCTGCTGATCGCCCACGTGGGGCCCGACGCGGCGTCGGGGGCGGAGGTGTACACGCGGCTTGCGCAGGCGCACCACGTCGACGGCCTGCTGGCGGCTTCGCTCGAATCCGACGCGGCGCTCGGTGCCGCACTGGCCCGGGCCGGGGTGCCCGCCGTGGTGCTGAACCGCCGTCTGCGGGCCGTGCCCCATCACGTGGTCTTCGACAGCGAGGCGGCCGCGCGGATCGCCACCGAGCACCTGCTGGCGCTCGGACACCGGCACATCGCGCACCTGGCGGGGCGGCCGCGCGGCTACAACGGGCGCCACCGCATCGCCGGCTTCCGCGCCGCGCTGCGCAGCGCCGGCGTGCGGCCCGCGCCCGGCCTGGTGGCCGCGGCGGGCTACACGCTCGAGGGCGGCGCCCGTGCCATGCAGACGCTGTTGGCGGCGCCGGTGCGGCCGACCGCGGTCGTCGCCGCCACGCTGCTGTCGGCGGCCGGTGCGCTCAAGGCGCTGCACGCGGCCGGGCGGTCGGTGCCGGGCGACGTGTCGGTGGTGGCCATCCACGACGCCGAGATCGCCGACATGCTGTACCCGCCGCTGACGACCGTGCGCCTGCCGCTGCGCGCGATGGGTGCGCGGGCGGCGGAAGGGCTCATCGACCTGATCGAGGGGCGCTGCGTTGCCGTTGCGCACGTGCTGGCGCCCGAGGGACTGGTGCTGCGGTCGTCGACGGCGCCACCTTGACAGCCCGGCGTCACGCCGTCAGGATCCTGATGCGCAAACGATTGCGCAGACACCGATCCGGCACGTCGTGCATGCGCCGCCGCGCCGAAGGTCCTCCGGAGCCCTCCCATGCCTCAAGCCCTGCGCGACGCCGTGCGCGCCCATGCTGCGCCGCCCTGGCTGCCCGAGCTGGCCGCGCTGGTCGGCGCCGACCACGTCTCGGACGCTGCGCCCGACCTGTGGGTGTATGCCCGTGACCGGCTGCCCTATGCGACCTTCGCCGTGCGGGACGGGCGGGTGCCCGGCACGCTGCCCAGCGCCGTCGTGCGCCCGGGCACGGAGGACGAACTGGCGGCCGTGGTGCGGTTCGCCCGCGCCCGCCGGATTCCGCTGATCCCCTACGGTGCCGGCTCCGGCGTGCTCGGCGGGGCCGTGCCGGTGGCGCACGAGCTGGTCGTCGACCTGAAGCGGCTGAATCGCATCGTGTCGATCGACGAGACCGACCTGACGGTGACGGTGCAGGCCGGCATGAACGGCGGGCAGTTCGAGGCCGCGCTGAACGCGCGCGGATTCACCACCGGGCATCTGCCGCAGTCGCTGTACATGTCGACCGTGGGCGGCTGGGCGGCCTGCCGCGGGGCGGGGCAGAACTCCACGCGCTACGGCAAGATCGAGGACATGGTGCTGGGGCTGCGCGCGATCCTGCCGGATGGCCAGGTGCTGCAGGTGCGGCCGGTCGCACGGCGCGCGGTCGGTCCGAGTGTGAAGGACCTGATGATCGGCGCCGAAGGCACGCTGGGGGTGATCACCGAGCTCACGCTGCGGCTGTGGCGCCTGCCCGAGGTGCAGCTGCCGCTGGTGCTCGGCTTCCCGTCGCTGCAGGCGGGGCTGGATGCGCTGCGCACGGTGATGCAGTCGGAGCTGCGCCCGGCGGTCGTGCGGCTGTACGACGCGGAGGAGTCGGGTCAGCGCACGAGCGCGGGCGGCGTGTTCGACGCGCGGCCCTTCCTGGCGATCCTCGAGTTCAGCGGTCCGCGCCGGGTGGCCGAGGCCGAATGCGGGCTCGCGCTCGAGATCGCGACCGCGCACGGCGGCGCGCGCAGCGACGACGCGCCGTATCACCACTGGCTCGCGCACCGCTTCGAGTCGTACTCGCCGAAGTGGCAGTCGCGCGGCTACTACATGGACACCATCGAGGTCACCGCGCCCTGGAGCGCGATCCCCGCGCTGTACGCGCGCATCCGCGACGCGCTCGCGGCGCTGTCGCCGCAGCTGTACTTCGGCACGCACTGGTCGCACGTGTACCCGGAGGGGGCCTGCCAGTACATGACGGTGCGCGGTGTGCCCGAGCCCGATGCGCAGGCCCTCGCTCTGCACGCGCACGCATGGGAGACGGTGCAGCGCCTGTGCCTGGAGGCCGGTGCGTCGATCAGCCATCATCACGGCGTCGGCGCCTGGCGCGGCGGCTGGCTGCGGGCCGAACTGGGTAGCGGCTTCACGCTGCTGCAGGCGCTGAAGGACCACCTCGATCCGGACAACCTGTTCGTGCCCGGAAAACTGGGCCTGCGCGCCCGCGACGGCGCGGTGCGGCTGGAACCCGAAGGAGACGTGCGATGAGCACCGATGCCGCGCCCCTGGAGGGCCGCGCCCTGTTCCTGTACTGCGCCTGCTGTCCGACCCCGTGCCGGCGCGCGATGCCCACGGACGACGCCGCGCAGCACGAGGCGTGCACGCCGTCGTCGCTGTCGATGATCGCGCTGGCCGTGATCGACGGTCAGCTCGCGCCGGACGCGGCCACGCGCGCAGCGCTGGCGCGCACGGCCGCGGCGCGCGCCTGCCGTGCGGCCTGCCCGTACGGGTTCGATGTGGCGGGCGCGGTGGAGGCGTTCGCGGCCGGGCTCGGTCCGGCGCCCGCTGCAGCCGGTGCCGGTGCGGGGGCCGGAGCCGGAGCCGGAGCCGGAGCGGGCGGTCCCTCGACCGGCGGCGCCCGATGACGGGCGGGGCGGCATCGGCCGCGTCCGGACCGGTCGACGCCTGCGTGCTGGGGGTGGACATCGGGGCCGGCAGCCTGAAGACCACGGTCGTCGACGCCCGCGGCCGCGAGCGCGGCAGCGCGTCGCATCCGGTCGCAACGCACACGCC
>JAKOZZ010000023.1 GCA_029779755.1 Pseudomonadota bacterium | reverse complement strand
GCCCAGGACGCCGCGCTCGCCGAGCGCATGCGCGTGCTGCGCGTGCACGGCGGCAAGCCCAAGTACCACCACTCGATGATCGGGGCGAACCTGCGGCTCGACGAGATCCAGGCGGCGGTGCTGCGGGTGAAGTTCCGCCACCTCGAGGGCTGGACCGAGGCGCGCCGGCGCAACGCCGCGCTCTACCGGGCCGCGTTCGAGCGCCGCGGCCTGACATCGGCGGTGACCCTGCCGCGCGCGCTGCCCGGCCACCGCCACATCTACAACCAGTTCGTGATCCGCTCGACGATGCGCGACGCACTGCGCGCGTACCTCACCGAGCACGGCATCGGCACCGAGATCTACTACCCCGTGCCGCTGCATCTGCAGGAGTGCTTCGCATCGCTCGGCTACGCAACCGGCGACTGCCCGGAGTCCGAGGCCGCCGCCCGCCAGACCCTGGCGCTCCCGATCTACCCGGAGCTGTCGTCCGCGCAGATCGAGCGGGTCGTCGACGTCGTCGCGCGCTTCCACGACTGAGCAAGCATGCGCCTCCTGCACGTCGTCGGGGCCCGCCCCCAGTTCGTCAAGCTCGGCCCCGTGGCCCGCGCGGTGGACGCCGCCGCGCAGCAGGTGCCGGCGCTGCGGCAGGACGTCGTGCACACCGGCCAGCATTACGACCCGTCCCTGTCGGGGCGGTTCTTCGACGAGCTGGGCCTGCCGCGCCCCGCGATCGACCTGGGCGTCGGGTCCGGCAGCCACGGCGTGCAGACGGGGCGGATGCTGGCCGGCCTCGAGCAGGCGATGTGCGACCTGAGGCCCTCCGTCGTGGTGGTGTACGGCGACACCAACTCGACGCTGGCGGGTGCGCTGGCCGCGGCCAAGCTTGGCATTCCCGTGGCGCACGTCGAGGCGGGCCTGCGCAGCTTCAACCGCGCGATGCCCGAAGAGATCAACCGCGTCGCGACCGACCACGTCTGCGACCTGCTGCTGGCGCCGACGGAAGCCGCGATGCGGCACCTCGAGCGCGAAGGGCTCGCGGCGCGCGCCACCTGGGTGGGCGACGTGATGGCCGACGCGGTGCTGCTCGAGGCCGGGCGCGCGCTGCAGTCCTCGGATGCGCTGTCCCGTCACGGTCTCGAAGGGCGGCGCTACGCCCTCGCCACGCTGCACCGCGCCGAGAGCACCACGGCCGCGGTGCTGCCCGGCCTGATGCAGGCGCTGTCGGACTGCGCACGCCACTTCGATCTCGTGCTGCTGCCGATGCATCCGCGCACCGAGGCCGCGCTGCGCAGCCACTGCCCCGAGTGGCGTGCGCCGGAGCGTCTGGAGGTCTGCGCGCCGCTCGGCCACCCGGACATGCTGCGTCTCGTCCAGGGCGCCGAGGCGGTGCTCACCGATTCCGGCGGGCTCCAGAAGGAGGCGTTCCTGCTCGGCACGCCCTGCCTGACCCTGCGCACCGAGACCGAATGGGTCGAGAGCGTCGCCGCCGGCGGCAACGTGGTGGCGGGCGTCGCGCCGGACGCCATCGCGGCCGCGCTGACCCGGCTGCGCATGCAGGCGCCGCCCCGCGCGGCGCTGGCCGCGCAGGCGGCCGGGTGCTACGGCGCCGGGCAGGCGGCCCGCCGCATCGTGGACGCACTGATCGGGCTCGCACGCGAGCCGAAGCAACAGGAGGCCGCACATGGCTGAGAACGAGGCACGCGAACCCCGCGAGGTGCGGGTCGCGCTGGTGGGCATCGGCGCGTGGGGGCGCAACCTCGCGCGCAACTACGCGCAGATGCCGGGTGCGGAGCTGCGCTGGATCTGCGACCGCGATCCGCGGCGCCTGGCCGACGCGTCGCGCAACTTTCCGCATGCGATGTGCACGCCCGACTACGCGCGCGTGCTGGCCGCCCCGGAGCTGGACGCGGTGGTGATCGCGGCGAGCGCGGTCGCGCATTTCGCGCTGGCGCGCCAGGCGCTGATGGCGGGCAAGGACGTCTACGTCGAGAAGCCGCTGGTGCTCGACGTCGCCGACGGCGAGGAGCTGATCCGGCTCGCGGCCGAGCGCAACCGCATCCTGATGGTCGGGCACCTGCTCGAGTACCACCCGGTGGTGCTGAAGCTGCGCGACATGATCCGTGCGGGTGAACTCGGGCGCGTGCTTTACGTGTACAGCCAGCGCCTGAATCTGGGCACGGTGCGCCAGGACGAGAACGCGCTGTGGAGCCTGGCGCCGCACGACATCTCGTCCATTCTGTTCATGCTGGACCAGTTGCCCACCGACGTGTCGGCGCGCGGCCAGTGCTACGTGCAGCGCGGCATCGAGGATGTCGTGGTCATGAACATGGACTTCGGTGGGCAGGCGATGGCCCACATCCACGTGAGCTGGCTCGATCCGCACAAGATCCGCCGCATCACGGTGGTGGGCAGCAAGCGCATGGCCGTCTTCGACGACGCCGAAGGCAGCGAGAAGCTGCGCATCTACGACAAGGGCGCGCACCTGCCCGACGAGTACGACACGTACGCCGCCTCGACCGGCCTGCGCTTCGGCGACATCACGATCCCCTACTTCAAGGCCACCGAGCCGCTTCGCCTCGAGTGCCAGCACTTCCTGGAGTGCGTGCGCACCCGCGCGCAGCCGGTCAGCGACGGTCACGACGGGCTGCGCGTGGTGAAGGTGCTCGAGGCCGCGCAGCGCTCGCTGAAGTCCAACGGGGAACCCCTGCCGATCGATCTCTCCGGCCCGCCGCGGGTCGCTGCATAGGACCACCAGACCATGCCCCTCAGCTTCACCTCTGCCGACCGCTTCGACTGGTCGGTCCGAAAGATCGCCGTCGTCGGCCCCGGCATCGTCGGCATGCCGATGGCCGCACTGCTGGCGCATGCCCGCATCCGCGAAGGCAGCGACACGCCGGCCCGCGTGGTCGTCGTGCAGCGCAACTCGCCAACCTCGGGCTGGAAGGTCGACGCGATCAACGCCGGCCGCAGCGTGATCGGCGGCGTCGAACCCGCGCTCGACGACATCGTGCGCGACGCGGTCGCCGAGGGCATCCTGAGCGCCACCTCCGATCCGATGGACGTGGCCGACGCCGACATGGTGCTGGTCAGCGTGCAGACCGACAAGAAGGGGCTCGAGCCCGACTACGGCCCGCTGTTCGAGGCGCTGGAGCTGCTGGCGCAGGCCCTGACGCACAAGCCCGCGGGCAACGTGCCGGTGATCGTGTTCGAGTCGACGCTGGCGCCGTCGAGCATGGCGACGGTGGTGCGCGATCTGTTCGCGCGCCACGGCCTCGTCGAAGGCCGCGACGTCCTGCTGGGCAACAGCCCCAACCGCGTGATGCCGGGACGCCTGGTCGAGCGCGTCGCGGCGTCCGACAAGCTGGTGGCGGGCCTGCATCCGCTGACGCCGAAGCTGATCGCGCGCATCTACGCGCGCATCGTCACCGCCGGCCGGCTGCACGAGACCAACAGCATGACCGCCGAGGTCGTGAAGACGCTCGAGAACGCCTACCGCGACGTGCGCATCGCATTCGCCGCGGAAGTGGCGCGCTACTGCGACGACCACGACATCGATTTCTACGCGCTGCGCGACGCCGTGAACGCGCGCCTGGCGCAGGCGGACGCCGCATCGGGCGACGCCACCGCGGTGCCCAGCGGCGGCGTGCTCGTGCCGACCACCGGGGTGGGCGGGCACTGCCTGCCGAAGGACGGCATCCTGCTGTGGTGGCGCGCGCTGGAGGCCGGCGTCGACACGTCGAAGAGCCTGATCCTGCAGGCCCGCACGATCAACGACGAATCGCCCGGCTGTCTGGTGACGCTGGCGGAGCGGGCCCATGGGTCGCTGCGCGGACGCACGGTCGCGCTGATGGGCGTGGCCTACCGGTTCGACTCCGAGGACACGCGCAACTCGCCGACGCTGTCCCTGGCGAAGCTGCTCCTTGCGCAGGGCTGCCGGGTGCGGCTGCACGACCCGTACGTGAAGCCGGACGACCAGAACCTGCGCCGCTTCGGGCTGGATGCGCACTTCACCAGCGACGCCGGGCAGGCGCTGGAGGATGCCGAGGTCGTGTTCTTCTGCACCGGGCATGCGGTGTACCGCGACGGCCGGCAGGCGCTGCTGGCGCGGGCGCGTCGCGCGGTGGGGGTCGTGGACGGCGCCAACCTGTTCCGCGCCGCCGACTTCGCCGGCGGCCTGCGCTACACGGGCATCGGACGCGGCACGACACCGCCCGCGCCGGTGCTGGTCGAGGTCGTCGAGCGGGCGTTCCGTGCGATGGAGCGCGGCGTGGCCAACGAGGTCGCCGCGCTGGCGGAGTTCCTGAACGCGCGCTACGCGTCCGGGGACTTCAACCGCGTGCGCTTCGACGAGGTGCGCCGCCTGGCCGACACCTGCCCGACCGGATGCGCGATCGCGGCGTCGGGGCCGGTGGAGGCGGTCGACCTGT
>JAKOZZ010000018.1 GCA_029779755.1 Pseudomonadota bacterium | reverse complement strand
GTCGACATCCGCGACGCCGCCGCGGTCGATGCGATGGCGCAGTCGATCTTCGACGAAGGACCGCTCGACGGCCTCGTCAACAATGCGGCGGGCAACTTCGTGTCGCGCACGGAAGACCTGTCGCCCCGTGGCTTCAACGCGATCTCGGACATCGTGTTCCGCGGCACGTTCTACGTGACGCAGGCGGTCGGACGGCGCTGGATCGCCGGCGGCCACCCCGGGTCGGTCGTGTCGATCATCGTGACCTGGGTGCGCACCGGCTCGCCGTTCGTGGTGCCGTCCGCGATGTCGAAGGCGGGCATCGATGCGATGACCAAGTCGCTCGCGGTGGAGTGGGGGCGGCACGGCATCCGTCTGAACGCGATCGCACCCGGCGTGATCCCGACCGAGGGCGCCTCGAAGCGGCTGCGTCCCACCGGCGGCATCGACGCGGCAGCGCGCAACCCGATGAAGCGGGTCGGGCGCCTCGACGAGATCGGCAACCTGTGCGGGGTGCTGCTCAGCGACGAATGCGGCTGGATCAACGGCGAGACGATCGCGCTCGACGGCGGCGACTGGCTCGCCAATGGTGCCTACTTCACCGAGTACCTGGCCTGGGACGACGCGCAGTGGGCCGACGCGCGCGCGAAGATCGAGGCCCAGAACGCCAAGGACCGGGCCGGCCGGAGCTGACGCCCGACCTGCCGGCCCTCGTCGGCAGCCGGCGGCGCGTCCGGCGGCATTCAACCCCGGGGCGGATCCGGCGCCATCGGCCCGTCGTTGCGCGCGCGTGGGGGTTTCCAACTGCCTGCGTACAGGTGCGCGACCTTCACCGACGGCAGGATCTGCGGCGACCGCAGCTCCGGCGGGATCGCGCCCCACACGTGGCGATGCAGCACCGTCACCGGTGGCGCGCGTCGCTGCGCCAGCAGCTCCCGGATCACCTGCGTGAACATGATCGGGCCGGTCAGCTCGAGGGTGAAGCGCTGGCTCGCTGCACTCCAGGCGCGCAGCGACCGGTCGGGCATCTCCTGCACGAAGGCGGCGATGCGCTGGAGCACGCGCCCGAGCACCGGATGTCCCGGCGGGGCGGCAAACGTCCACTGCAGGTACTGCACGGGGAAGCAGTAGTGGCGCGAATACGCGTCCACGCCGCCCGGGAAGGCGTCGGGGGTCATCTCGATGCCGACGAGCAGATGTTCGCGGCCGAGGTCGGCGTAGTCGTGCAGGGGCGCCCGGCACGCCGTGTCGACGTCGGCGTACACCCCACCGAGCCGGTGGACGGCCGCGTACCGGAACAGGTCGGCTTTCTGCACCGGCAGGGGCAGGCGCTCGTAGGTGGTCGACAAGGCCGGCACCTGCTGCCGGATGAAGTCGCGGCACGCGTCGTCGTCGAAGAACAGGTACTCGTAGTCGGGGTGGTGCGTGCGCCAGGTTTCGCGGTGCCGTGCACCGATCGCCGGGCTCCGATGCGTCTGGATGATCCGTCGTGGAATGGGCATGCGGGGATGTTAGAGCAGGTTCGCACCCGCGCCCGACGCGCTGCCGTCGCCCGTGCCCCGAGCCGTACCCGTGCTGGTGCCGGAGCCCGACGCGACGCCGTTGTCCGGGCGCAGGTCGAACAGCTCGCCGCGGCTGCGGCTGCGGCTGCCCGGTGTGCGCCACAGCGCCGGATCGACGGCGCGTCCGTTGGCCCGGATCCAGGCGTCGTTCGCGCGCTGGGCCTGGTCCGCGCCCATGCGCCGGCTGATCGTGCTGGCATCCCCGATCATCGCGAAGCGCAGCGCGCCGGCCGCCACGGCGCGGGCGAGCGTCTCGGGCGTGGCGGCGCGGTCGAGCCCGTGGTAGCCGCCGCGGGCCATCACCGGCTCGCCGGTGGCGATGATCAACGGGGCCGCGAGCTGCGTGGTGGTGGTCGACAGCAGGAAGCGCTCGTGCCCGCGGTGCCGCTGCAGGAAGTCGATCAGCCGATGATGGTCGGCGGTGCGTCCGAAGCCGGCGCGGATGCGCAGGTCGATCAGCGACTGGTCGGGATCGAGCCGCTGCAGGTCGGCCGACGGCACCATCCCGTGCGCAGGGGCGAGCACGCTGCTGAAGGTCCAGGCGAGCGGCACCACCATCAGAGCGCCCAGGCCGGCGGCCCGCAAGCCGGTCCCCGCGCGTCGGCCCACGGCCACACTGGCGACGGCGGCGATCGCGCCCGCCGCGAGCACTGCATGCATCCCGCCGCGCCAGTCGCCCAGGTGCTGCAGGGTCCAGGCCGGCGTCCAGCCCAGGGCACTCGACTGGATGTGGAGCTGCCACACGGCCGTTGCGATCACCGCGCCGCCCAGCCAGGCGCGCGCCGCCCGCGCCGTGTCGTGCGCCGCGCGTGTCCACAGGTGCACGAGTGTGCAGGCCGACAGCACCGACAGCGGCGGCGCGAGCATCGACAGGTAGTAGAAGTGCATGATGCCGCCCGCCGCGCTGTAGACGAGCGCACAGGTGACGAGCCACGCCGCCCACAGGACGAGCGCGTGTCGGGCGTCCGGGAGGATCCGAACCGGTCCGGGCCCGTGCACGGATGCGGGGCCGTGCGCAGTGCGCGTGTTCGGCCGCCGGGGCAGCAGGGCCGGTAGGGCCAGCAGGGCGAACGGCAGCCACCACGCGGCCTGCGCGGCCAGCTGGCCGTCGGCCAGGCGCAGCGGCCCGGTCGGCGTGCGCACGAACAGGCGGTTCAGGGCCCGGAACGGGTCCGCCTCCGAGCCGCCGCGCGCGCGGTCCGGCGAGGTCGAGGGCGTCGGAGCGGGCAAGGGTGTCGTCTCGGCGCCGACGGGGCGCGGCGCCGTGGCGGTGGTTCGTGCGACGAAGCGGCCCGCGCCGTTGTGGCCGGCGATCAGCTCGAGGATCGAATTGTCCGAGGTGCTGCCGACGTAGGGGCGCTCGGCCGGCGCGGTCGTCTCGACCAGCACCAGCCAGGGCAGGCACACCACGGCGAGCATGCCGGCGGCGGCCACCAGATCGGTCAGCCGTCGCCGCAGCGGGACGGCGGTCGTTGCCAGCACCACGAGTGCGAACGCCGGCAGGACCAGGAACGCGGCCAGCATCTTCACGTTGAACGCGAGCCCCGTGAGTGCGGCGGCGAGCAGCAGGGGCCCGCGCCGCGCGGTCTCGACGGCGCGCAGCAGCGCCCAGGCCGCGAGCAGCAGCAGGAGCACCAGCCAGGTGTCCATGACGTTGCTTCGGTTCACCGCCACCCACACCGGCGTGACCGCGAACAGCAGCGCGGCCGTCAGCGCGCAGGCTGCACCCAGGCGCGGGCGGGTCATCCGGTACAGCACGGCCACCGACAGCACGCCGGCCAGCACCTGGGGCATCAATAGGCTGAACGGGCGGAATCCGAACAGCGTCACCGAGACGGTCTGGATCCACAGCGCGAGCGGCGGCTTGTCGACGGCCAGGAAGCCGGCCGGGTCGAAGGCGGCGAAGAGGAAGCGGTGTGCGTCGCCAGCCATGCTGCGCACGGCGGCCGTGTAGTACTCGGCGCCCCAGCCGTTCTGGTCGAGCGCATGGAAGCGCAGCGCGAACCCGAGCGCGAGGATCGCCAGCAGCGCGAGGCGTCGGATGCGGATCTGCACGTCGGGGAGCACGACCGGAGGTTAGCGCATGGCGGGGACCGCGTGCGCGGCCCGGCACAGCAGGCGACCGCGTGACGCACGAACGCGACGCACAAAAGGAAAAGGCCCGCCGAAGCGGGCCTTTCCCGTGACGGGCGCGCGGCCTGCGCCGTGCACCGGTCGGCCAGGACTTACATGTCCATGCCGCCCATGCCGCCCATGCCGCCCATTCCACCCATGCCGCCGGGCATGCCGCCGCCGGCCGGCTTGTCTTCCGGCGCTTCGGCGATCATCGCATCGGTGGTCAGCAGCAGACCGGCGACCGACGAAGCGTTCTGCAGCGCGGTGCGGGTCACCTTGGTGGGATCGACCACGCCCATCTCGACCAGGTCGCCGTAGGTGGCGTTGGCCGCGTTGTAGCCGAAGTTGCCCTTGCCTTCGAGGACCTTGGCCACGACCACGCTCGGCTCGTCGCCGGCGTTCGAGACGATCGAGCGCAGCGGCTCCTCGATCGCGCGCAGCACGATCTTGATGCCGGCGTCCTGGTCGGCGTTGTCGCCCGAGACCTTGATGGCCGAGCGGGCACGCAGCAGGGCCACGCCGCCGCCGGCGACGATGCCTTCCTCGACGGCCGCACGGGTGGCGTGCAGCGCGTCTTCGACGCGGGCCTTCTTCTCCTTCATCTCGACTTCGGTCGCGGCACCGACGCGGATCACCGCGACACCGCCGGCCAGCTTGGCGACGCGCTCCTGCAGCTTCTCGCGGTCGTAGTCGCTGGTGGCCTCGTCGATCTGCTGGCGGATCGCCTTGACGCGCGCTTCGATGGCCTTGGCTTCACCGGCGCCGTCGATGATCGTGGTGTTCTCCTTGCCGATCTCGACGCGCTTGGCGCGGCCCAGCTCCTGCAGCGTGGCCTTCTCCAGCGTCATGCCGGTTTCCTCGGCGATGACCGTGCCGCCCGTCAGGATGGCCATGTCTTCCAGCATCGCCTTGCGACGGTCGCCGAAGCCCGGGGCCTTGACGGCGACGGTCTTCAGGATGCCGCGGATGTTGTTGACCACCAGGGTGGCCAGCGCCTCGCCTTCGACTTCCTCGGCGACGATCAGCAGCGGACGGCCGGCCTTGGCCACCTGCTCGAGCACCGGCAGCAGGTCACGGATGTTGGAGATCTTCTTGTCGTGCAGCAGCACGAACGGATCCTCCAGCACGGCGATCTGCTTGTCGGGGTTGTTGATGAAGTAGGGCGACAGGTAGCCGCGGTCGAACTGCATGCCCTCGACGACGTCGAGTTCGTTGTTCAGCGACTTGCCGTCTTCGACGGTGATCACGCCTTCCTTGCCGACCTGCTCCATCGCGTTGGCGATGATCTGGCCGATCTCGGTGTCCGAGTTGGCGGAGATCGAGCCGACCTGGGCGATTTCCTTGGTCGTCGTGCAGGGCTTGCTGATCTTCTTCAGCTCTTCGGTCAGGGCGAGGACCGCCTTGTCGATGCCGCGCTTCAGGTCCATCGGGTTCATGCCCGCGGCGACGTACTTCATGCCTTCGCGCACGATCGCCTGCGCCAGCACGGTGGCGGTCGTGGTGCCGTCACCGGCGGTGTCGGAGGTCTTGGACGCGACTTCCTTGACCATCTGCGCGCCCATGTTCTCGAACTTGTCCTTCAGTTCGATCTCCTTGGCCACCGAGACGCCGTCCTTGGTCACCGTCGGAGCGCCGAAGCTGCGCTCGAGCACGACGTTGCGGCCCTTCGGGCCCAGCGTGACCTTGACCGCGTTGGCCAGGATGTTGATGCCGTTGACCATCTTGTGGCGGGCATCGTCGTGAAACAGTACTTGCTTGGCTGCCATTGTTCAGTCTCCTGAAAACCGGGAATGAGAGGAGTGTTGGATTCGGGTGGAGCGGCCTCAGCCCTCGACCACGGCCATGATGTCTTCTTCGCGCATCACGAGAAGCTCGTCACCGTCGACCTTGACGGTCTGGCCGCTGTACTTGCCGAACAGCACTTTGTCGCCGACCTTCACACCCAGCGGACGGACCTTGCCGTCGTCACCGACCTTGCCGTTGCCCACGGCCAGGATCTCGCCCTGGTCGGGTTTCTCGGCTGCAGCGTCCGGAATCACGATGCCCGAAGCCGTCTTGCGCTCGGAATCGAGGCGCTTGATGATCACGCGATCGTGCAGGGGACGAAGTTTCATGGAGTTGGCTCCTGAGTTCTTGATCAAAGAGGGTTTGCAGAACAACCTGGGCCGCAGCCGCGGCCGTGTCGAAAAACGCCGAGGGTCGTCGCCGGGCATCGCCGGTTTGTACTAGCACTCGTCGTTTGCGAGTGCTAATCATAGGGGGTCACCCGCGCGATTTCAAGAGGTGAATGCGCCGCCCTGTGCGATATCGCCGCCCGACGGTGTCGGCGGCCGCGCCGGCGCCGCCGCGTCCGGCAGCGTCGGCGGCGCGAAGACCGGCGCCGGCGGCGCCTCGAAGACCGGGGCCGGGCCGGCGGCCAGGCCGTGCTCCAGCCGGTACAGCCAGGCCAGCAGCTCGGCCACGGCGCGGTAGAGCTGCTCCGGAATGTGCTGGTCGAGGTCGACCTGCATCAGCAGCGCGACGAGTTCGCGCGATTCGTGCACGTAGACGCCGGCGGCGTTGGCGCGGTCGATGATCGCCTGCGCGATCGCGCCGCGGCCTTTGGCCACCACTTGAGGCGCCGCCGCGCCTTCGCGGTAGGCCATCGCGACGGCCAGCGGCAGCGGGCCGGGCGCGGCGTCCGGGGGCGGGGGCTCACGCATCGCGGACCGTGGCCCCCGCCAGGGGCAGCCCCGCGGCGTCGAATGCCTGCGCCAGGTCCGGCAGCCCGCTGCGCAGGCGGGCCGCACGCGCCGGATCGGCGGCCTGCAGCGCCACCCGCACGGCGCCGTCGGCGAACGCCAGCTCGGCGTCGACCGCGCCGAGTCCGGGCAGCTGCAGGTGCAGGCGGGTGCGCCATGCGCGCCCCTGTCCGGGCGCCTCGTGCCGCGCTTCGGAGGGCGGCTCGTCGATCTCCCAGCGCATCGGCTGACCGGGCCAGACCTGTCCCTCCCACGCCAGCCGGCCGGTGTCGAGGCAGTCGAGCTGCTGCCGCACCAGCGGCACCGTGTCCGGGTGCGGCGGGGGCGCGACCTCGTGCCCGCCGCCCCGCATCGCCGGCACCTGCCCCTGCGGTTCGGTCAGCAGGGATTCGAGGCTGCGCTGCCCGTTGATCCATTGCAGCTGGTGGGATTCGTAGAACAGGCCGCTCTGGGCGACCGCCTTGCGCAGCAGCGGTGCCAGCAGCGCTCCGGCGCTGCCGGTCATGCCGGTCGCGTCGGTCAGGGGGGCTGCGGCCCGTGCCCCTGCGGCCGTGTCGGCCGTCGGATGTGCGGTGTCGCGGCCGGGATGGTCGGGCGCCCCTGCGAGCGCGCTGATCATGCGCGCCGCCGCGCCCAGCGTGACCGGCGGTCCGTCACCGCGGGCGGGTGCCGCGGGCAGCGCGAAGGCGATGCGCGGCTGCGCGTGCAGGTAGGTGAGCTCGACGCTGTCGCCGCTTCGGATCCATGCGGGCAGGGCCATCATGAACTGCCGTCCGCCGACCTCGACGCGTGCCCGTCCGCCGTCGTCCCGCTCGAGCACCCGCGCGCGCAGCTGCTGGCCGGGCGTCCACTGCGGCGGCGGGTGGTCGTGCGGCTCGCTCCCGAGCGACGCGATCGTGGTGAGCACGATCGGCGCGTTCAGCCGATGACTCGATTCGATCCGGGCGAGGGCGGGTGGCAGGGGCATGGGACGATGATTCCACGCACGGCGCCCGGCGCGCGCATCCAGCCGACGGGCAGCGTCTGCGGTCGGACCGGTGCGCGAACCATGCTAACGTTCCAGGCGGTCCGGGACGGCCCGGCTCGGCCCGTCCCGCCGGGCGGCCGTCCGATCTCCACACGGAAGCTGCCGCCATGTCCGCTCTGCTGCTCGGTCTCGTCCTGTTCATCGGCATCCATTCGGTGCGCGTGTTCGCCGACGGATGGCGCAGCGCGCAGGTGGCCCGGCTCGGCCCCAACGGATGGAAGGGCCTGTATTCCCTCGTCTCGATCGTCGGCTTCGCGCTGATCGTCTGGGGCTACGGACTCGCCCGGCAGGCGCCGGTCGATCTCTGGGCGCCCCCGGTCTGGACCCGTCATCTGGCGTCCCTGCTCACCCTGGTGGCCTTCGTGCTGCTCGCGGCCGCCTACGTGCCCGGCACCCGCATCAAGGCCGCGATCCGCCATCCGATGACGGTGGCCGTCAAGACCTGGGCGCTGGCCCACC
>JAKOZZ010000009.1 GCA_029779755.1 Pseudomonadota bacterium | reverse complement strand
TTCGACATGGCCCTGGGTCCTGGCCGTCTCGCGCGTCCTCGCCATGTAGCCGGCAACGCCGGGGTAGCGCGCGAAATAGCGCTCGATGTAGGCCTGCGCCGCGCCGCGTTCAAGGTCGAGCTGCCGCGCCAGGCCGAAAGCGCTCATGCCGTAGATCAGGCCGAAGTTGATGACCTTGGCGACGCGCCGTTGATCGGGGCCAACCTCTGCCGGCTGAACGCCGAAGATCTCCGCCGCCGTCGCCCGGTGCACGTCCTCGCCCTGCGCGAAGGCTTCGAGCAGGCGTGCGTCCTCGGAGAGATGGGCCATGATGCGCAGCTCGATCTGCGAGTAGTCCGCCGAGACGATGCTGCTGCCCGGCGGGGCGATGAACGCCGCGCGAATGCGCCGCCCTTCGGCGGTGCGCACCGGAATGTTCTGCAGGTTGGGATCGCTCGACGCCAGCCGGCCGGTCACCGCCACGGCCTGCGCATAGCTGGTGTGCACGCGGCCGGTGCCGGGGTTCACCATTTTCGGCAGCTTGTCGGTATAGGTCCCCTTGAGCTTGGAAAGCTGCCGGGATTCGAGCAGGATCTTCGGCAGCGGATAGTCGAGCGCGAGTTCTGAGAGCACTTCCTCGTCAGTCGAGGGCGTCCCCGAGGGGGTCTTCTTTTTCACCGGCATGCCGAGCTTGTCGAACAGGATCTCGGCCAGTTGCTTCGGCGAGTTCACGTTGAACGGCTGCCCGGCCGCCGCGTGTGCGCGTGCTTCGAGTTCGAGCAGGCGCTTGCCGATTTCGTGGCTCTGCTGCGTCAGCAACTGCGCATCGATCAGCACACCGGTCCGTTCCATGCGAAAAAGGATGTCGCGCACGGGGATTTCGATGTCCTCGTAGATACGGCTGAGACCGGCATCGGCGGCGATCTGCGGATAAAGCCGCTGCTGCAGGCGCAGACAGAGATCGGCGTCTTCGGCGGCGTACTCGGACGCCTGCTCGATCGCCACCTGGTCGAAGCCGATCTGGCCGGCACCCTTGCCGCACAGCGCCTCGTAGGGAATCGTCGCCAGCCCGAGATGGCGGGTCGCGAGTTGTCCCAGGTCATGTCCGCGCACGCCGTCCTTGCCGGATTCGAGGACATACGATTGCAGCAGGGTGTCGTGCCGCACGCCGGCCAGATGAATGCCGTGATTGGCCAGCACATGCTGGTCGTACTTCAGGTTCTGGCCGATCTTGGCGTGCGCTGCCGATTCCAGCCACGGCTGCAGCAGCGCCAGAACTTCGTCACGCGGCAGTTGCGGCGGCACGCCCGGATAGTCGTGGGCAAGCGGCAGGTAGGCCGCCTCACCCGGCGCGACCGCCAGCGACACGCCGACGATGCGCGCGGCGAAGGGGTCAAGGCTGGTGGTCTCGGTATCGAGCGCGGTCAGTGGACAGCGGCCGATCTTCTCCAGCCAGCGGTCGAGCGCCGGTCGGTCAACGATCGTTGCGTAGGCCGCGCGGTGCGCGTCGTCGGCGAGCAGGTCGGCTTGATCGCTAGCCGCCTGGCCGGCCGTCGCTGCGGGCGGCGCAACGCCGCCCGCGTCGCCACCCTGCACTTCCTTGAGCCATGAACGCATCTCGTAGTGCGAGAAGATCTCGATCAGACGCTGACGGTCGCGCGGGCGCGGGCGCAGGTCGGCGGGCGCGTACGGCAGTTCGAGGTCGCGGCGGACGGTCACCAGGCGTCGCGCCAGCGGCAGGAAGTCGAGGGCGCGGCGCAGATTCTGCCCGACCACGCCACCGATGTCGGCGGCGGCGGCGATCACCCCGTCGAGAGAACCGTACTGCGCGAGCCACTTGACGGCCGTCTTGGCCCCGACCTTGTCGACGCCGGGAACGTTGTCGACGGCGTCGCCGATCAGCGCCAGGTAATCGACGATACGCTCCGCCGGCACGCCGAACTTGCCGCGCACGCCGGCTTCGTCGAGCACCTCGTTGCTCATCGTGTTGATCAGGCTGACGTGCGGGCCGACCAGTTGCGCGAGATCCTTGTCGCCGGTCGACACCACCACCTGCACGCCCTGCGCCGCCGCCTGCGTCGTCAGCGTACCGATCACGTCGTCCGCCTCGACGCCGTCGCACATCAGCAGCGGCCAGCCGAGGGCCACGATCGCCGCGTGCAGG
>JAKOZZ010000455.1 GCA_029779755.1 Pseudomonadota bacterium | reverse complement strand
GTGCTGCGCCGTCCCGGCAACGAGCAGCTCACCACGCTGGGCGCGGTGCTGCGCGACCAGGGCTTCCAGACGGCGTTCCTCTACGGCGGCTACGGCTACTTCGACAACATGAACGGGTTCTTCGCCGACAACGGCTACCAGGTGGAGGACCGACGCGACCTGCCGGCCGATCGCGTCGGCTTCGCCAACGTCTGGGGCGTGTCGGACGAGTATCTGTTCGACCACGCGATCCGCCGCATCGACACGATCGCCGCCACCGGGCAGCGCGGCTTCCTGCACCTGATGACCACCTCCAACCACCGTCCGTACACGTACCCGGACGGCCGCATCGACATCCCCTCGAAGACCGGCCGGGACGGCGCGGTCAAGTACACCGACTGGGCGATCGGGCGCTTCATCGAGCAGGCGCGTGCACGCCCGTGGTTCGACGACACGCTGTTCGTGATCGTCGCGGACCACTGTGCATCGGTCGCCGGCCGCACCAGCCTGCCGCCCGACCGCTATCACATCCCGGCCATCCTCTATGCACCCCGCCACCTCGCCGCGCGCCGCGTCGACGTGCTCTCCAGCCAGATCGACCTGGCCCCGACCCTCGTCGCCTGGCTCGGCTTCGACGATCACGGCCGCTTCTTCGGCCAGGACCTGTTCGGTGATGCTCCCGAGCCGCGGGCCTTCCTCGGCAACTACCAGGAGGTGGGGCTGCTCACCCAGGCCGAGGACGGCAGCCGGGACCTCGTCGTGCTCGCGCCGCGCCGCAGGGTCAGTCAGTACCGGGTGGCACCCGACGCATCGATCCACGCCGTGCCGGTGCGACCGCAGCTGGCGCGCCGCGCGATCGCCGAGTTCCAGCAGGCGAGCGAGACGTTCACGAGCGGACAGTACCGCCACGTCCCGGAACGGCTGGCGGTCGCGCGGCCCCGGGGTGTCGGCGGGTCGTAGAATCGGTGCACGCCCCCCCTGTACGGAGACCGGACATGCCTCGTCTGCAGCGACTGCCCGACCACGACCGGCGCGTGTCCCGATCATGAGCGCCCCCGTCGGCATCGCCGTCATCGGGCTGGGCGTGATCGGCCGCCGCATGCTCGAGCAGACCGCCCTGCGGCAGGACCTGCGGGTCGTGTCGGCCTGGGATCTCGACGCCGGTGCACGCACGCGGGCGCAGGCCGACTTCCCGGGGCTGACCGTCGCCGCCGACGCCGCCGCCGCAATCGCC
The DNA here is from genome assembly GCA_029779755.1 of Pseudomonadota bacterium. Classification (GTDB taxonomy): domain Bacteria; phylum Pseudomonadota; class Gammaproteobacteria; order Burkholderiales; family Burkholderiaceae_E; genus Quisquiliibacterium. Next base: position 2,641 of record JAKOZZ010000455.1, on the reverse strand, counting down.
GCGCCCGGGGTGGACGTCGTGTACATCGGCACGCCCCCCGGCGTCCATCGGCACTACGCCCGCATGGCCTCGGCGCGGGGCCTGAAGGTGTTCTGCGAGAAGCCGCTGGCCGTCGACGTCGACGAGGGCCGGCAGATGGTCGGCGAGCTCGCGGCGTCGGGCACGCCCAGCGCCGTGAACTTCGTCTACGCGTCGGCGCCGGCCGCGCGCGCCCTGCAGCGTGCGATCGACGACGGGTCGATCGGCATGCCGCGCGCAATCGACGTGCACCTGTTCTTCTCGCGCTGGCCGCGCGACTGGCAGGCGAGCGCCCAGTGGCTGCGCCTGCGCCGCGAGGGCGGCTTCACGCGCGAGGTGCTGTCGCACTTCGTGTTCCTGATGATGCGCCTGTTCGGCGACTGCCGGCCGATCGGCGCGTCGGTGGACTGGCCCGACGACGAGGGCCTGTGCGAACGCGCTCTGATCGCGCGCCTCGACTGCAACGGGGTGCCCGCGCTGGTCACGGCACGGGCGGGCGGCGCCGGCCCCGACGAAGTGCGCTTCACGGTGCGCGGCGATCGGGGGGCGCTGCGGCTGGAGAACTGGTACAAGTTGTCGCGCAGCGACGGCAGTGCGTGGCAACCGCAGCCGCTCGAGACGGGCGGCGCGCACGACGTCCGGACGGCGGCCTATCAGGCGCAGCTCGACGGCCTCGTCGCCTTCGTGCGCGGGAACCCGCACGGGCTGCCCGACGCCGCGACGGCGTTGCGCGTGCAGGCGACGATCGAGGCACTGCTGGCGCCTGCGGCCTGAGGCGCTGCCGGCGTCTCGACTGCCTTGCGCGCCGCAGTCGTCTGCTGCCCGACGCGCTGCGGGCGCCGCCTCAGGCGGCCCGCGGACGTACCGTCGATGCGGCGCGCTTGGCGTTCGCGCGCGCCGTGTCGGTGTCGCCGGCGCGTGCCAGCGCCACGCCCATGCGGCGCTTCTTGAACGCCTGCGGCTTGCCGAACAGGCGCAGGTCGACGTCCGGCACCCGCAATGCCTCGGCCACGCCGTCGAACACGATGCCGTCGGCCTCGAGGCCGCCATAGATCACCGCGCTCGCCCCGGGGTTGCGCAGGCCGGTGTCCACGGGCAGGCCGAGGATCGCCCGGGCATGCAGCTCGAATTCCGACTGGTGCTGCGTGGCCATGGTGACCATGCCGGTGTCGTGCGGACGCGGACTCACCTCGGAGAACCACACCTGGTCGCCGGCCACGAACAGCTCGACGCCGAAGAGGCCGGTGCCGCCCAGGTTCGCGGTGACACGCTCGGCGATGTCGCGCGAGCGCCCCAGCGCCACCGCGCTCATCGGCTGCGGCTGCCAGCTCTCCACGTAATCGCCCGCCACCTGCACGTGCCCGATCGGCGCGCAGAAGTGCGTCCGGATCGAGCCGTCGGCCTCCCGTGCGCGTACGGTGAGCAGGGTGATCTCGTAATCGAAGCGGATCAGCCCCTCGACGATCACACGTCCCGCATCCACACGGCCGCCGCTGGCCGCGTACTGCCAGGCGGCCTCGAGCTCGGCGGGCGTGTCGACCTTCGACTGCCCCTTGCCCGACGAGGACATCACCGGCTTGACGATGCAGGGATATCCGATGCCGTCGTCGACCGCACGGCGCAGCTCGTCGAGACTGCTCGCGAAGCGATACGGCGAGGTCGGCAGACCGAGTTCCTCGGCGGCGAGCCTGCGGATGCCCTCACGGTTCATCGTGAGCCAGGCGGCCCGCGCGGTCGGGATGACCGTCGCCACGCCTTCCTTCTCGAGCTCCATCAGCGTGGGTGTCGCGATCGCCTCGATCTCGGGCACCACCAGATGCGGGCGTTCGCGCTCGATCAGCGCCCGCAGCTGGGCGCCGTCCGCCATGTTGATCACGTGCGCGCGATGGGCGACCTGATGGCCGGGTGCGTTTTCGTAGCGGTCGACGGCGATCACTTCCACGCCGAGCCGCTGCAGCGCGATCACGACTTCCTTGCCGAGCTCGCCGGCGCCCAGCAGCATCACACGGGTGGCATGGGGCGAGAGCGGGGTGCCGATGGTGTTCATGGTCGGAGTCAGGTGCGTTGGTTGGACAGGGGATGACGGAACGCGCGGTCCGGGTGCGCTCAGGTGCGGGGCGCGGATCGGTCCGTGCGGCGCATGTCGGGCGGTCAGGCCAGCGGAACGAAGTCGGGATCGCCCTGGTGCTTGCGCTCGAACTTGATGAACTCGTAATAGCCGCACTTCGCACCGTTCGGATACTGGCGGCACACCGCAGGGCGTGCGGCGTAGATGGTGCAGCGGCGCGCCGTCGTGTCGAAGAAGCGGCAGATGCTGCCGTAGGTCTCGTCCTTCTGGTGGCGCAGGATGCGCTCGGGCCCCTCGTCCGACTTGTACCAGCGGGTGAACTTGCGCTCGGCCTGCTCGAAGCTCAGCGCGTAGTGCTTCGCGAGCCGGCGGACGTCGGCGTCCTTCACTTCGATGCGGGGATAGCTGCAGCAGTACCCGGGGCACTTGCTGCAGTCGTACTGGATGCGAGGCGTGGTCGGGCTCATGGCATGCGCGAGGGTGGCGGGTCGGCGAAGTGTAGCCGCAAGGCGGCCGGCCCCGAGCGTTTCCGAGCGCCTGAGGGCATCGGTTTCG
>JAKOZZ010000439.1 GCA_029779755.1 Pseudomonadota bacterium | reverse complement strand
GCGGCCCCGCCCAGATGGATCAGGTCGACGATGCGCGTGAACTGCGGGATGAACGCGTCGTCCCACAGACCGAGATCGCCGAGGGTGCCGCATCCGCGCCGCTCGATCTTGGTCGACTCGACGATCACGAGACCCGCGCCACCCACTGCGTAGCGGCCGGCGTTCATCAGGTGCCAGTCGGTGGGAAAGCCCTTCACGCCGGCGTACTGGTGCATCGGCGCCACGACGATGCGGTTCTTCAGGGTGAGGCCGCGCAGCGTCAGCGGCGTGAACAGCAGGGGGGTGCTCATGTCCGTCAGGTCTCCTCGTATGGATGCCGCGATTATGGCGCCCCCGGGCGTTCCCGTTATTCGATCCGCAGGCCGCGCTCCTTCACGAAGCCGGCCCACTTGGCGGCCTCGCGCACCAGCATCGCATCGACGTCGGCCGGGGTGCCGGCAGGCAGCGGCGTGCCGCCGATGCGCTCCATGCGCGCGGCGGTCTCGGGATCGGCGAGGATCTTCGTGATCTCCTCGTTGATCCGCTGCAGCGCCGCCTTCGGCGTGCCGGCGGGCGCGAGCAGTGCGTACCAGGACGTCACGTCGGAATCGGGGAATCCGGCCTCGGCCATCGTCGGCACGTTCGGCAGGTGCCGGCTGCGCACCGGCGCCACGACGGCCAGCGCGCGCAGCTTGCCGGACTGCACGTGCGGCAGACCGACGCCGTACGGCACCAGCGCGAACTGCATCTGCCCGGAGATCAGGTCGGCCATGGCCGGCGGAAACCCGCGATAGCCGATCGGGGTGAGGAAGAGGCCCGCATTCTTCTTCAGCAGTTCGACCCCCAGGCTCTGCGAGGTGCCATAGCCCGCGTTCACGTAGTTGATCTGGCCCGGACGCGTCTTCGCGTACTGCACGAACTCCTTCATCGTCTTGGGCGGGAGCGCGGGCGTGACCACCACGAGGTTCGACACCTGGCCGAGCATCGCCACGCCGGCGAAGTCCTTCGACGGATGCCAGGGCAGGTCGACGAAGGCCGGCAGCACGGCGTGCGACATCGTTGCCAGCACCAGCGTGTGGCCGTCCGGCGGGGACTTCGCCACCGCATCGGTGCCGATGCTGCCGCCCGCGCCCGGCTTGGCTTCGATGATCACGGGCTGCCCCAGTGCCGTGCCGAGCTTGTCGTTGACCGCGCGCGCCATCAGGTCGACGATGCCGCCGGCCGGGAAGGGCACGACGATGCGCACGGGCTTCGTGGGCGCCCACTGGGCGCCCGCATGCGTCGCGGCGATGGACAGGATCAGCGCGAATAGGACCTTGAGCATCTCGTGGGTTCTCCTGGTGAGGGGGCGCGCATTCGGGCACGCGGACGGTGGGGCGCCGCACACTGTGGCGTGCGGTCGGGTGGCGCGCCGCACGCGCGCGCGCGGCCTCGATCCCCGATTGTCGCGTGTTCCACCGTCCTTCCGGTGGGCCCGGGCGCCAGGGATCCGCCATGCGGAACGCCGGCCGATTCGCCCGACACCGCGGAATCGGCCACAATTCCGACCCCGCACGCCACGCGCCCCTGCGCGCGCGCCGGCGTCCCCGAATCCAGTCCACAGGAGAACCTCATGAGAAGAGCGGCAATCGTTGCGCCGATGCGCACGGCCATCGGCGCCTATGGCGGCAGCCTGCGACCGGTGTCGGTCGAAGAGATGGGCGCGACCGTCGCCCGCGCGATCGTCGCCCGCGCCGGCATCGACCCGGCGCTGATCGAGGACGTGGTGTTCTCGCAGTCGTACACCAACGGCGAGACGCCCTGCACGGGACGCTGGGTCGCGCTGCAGGCGGGCTTCCCGGTCGGGGTGGCCGGCATGCAGCTCGACCGCCGCTGCGGCGGAGGCGTGCAGTCGATCGCGACGGCCGCCATGATGGTGCAGACCGGTGCCGCCGACGTCGTGATGGCCGGCGGCGTCGAGAGCATGAGCAACGTCGAGTACTACACGACCAGCATGCGCTGGGGCCAGCGCGCCGGCACGGTCAAGTTCCACGACCGTCTGGAGCGCGGCCGCGAGCGCTCGCAGCCCGAGGAGCGCTTCGGCAAGATCTCCGGAATGATCGAGACG
>JAKOZZ010000437.1 GCA_029779755.1 Pseudomonadota bacterium | reverse complement strand
CCTGGATGCGGTCGCCCGCGGCCACGTGCTGCTGGCGATGAGCGGCGCGCAGGTGGCCGGCATGCTGTGGCTGGTGCCGCTGGAGCGACGCTTCAACACCCGCAAGCGGGTGGTGATCGGCGCCGCCACGATCGTGGTCGGCATCGTCGCCCTGCTGGCCGTGCTGACGCAGCCGCCGCTGTGGCTGGCCGTCCTGCTGCTGGTGGGCGTGTGCGGTTTCAGCGCCTACAGCCCGATCATCATCGCCCACGCCGCCAGCATGACGCCGCCGGCACTGCTGGGGCGGGGCTCGGCCACGGCCAACATCGGCCAGGTGACGGGCTCGTTCCTGCTGCCGGTGGCCTGCGGCGCGATCGCCGGCCTGTTCTCGCGGAGCGGCGACGGCTTTCCGCCCGACGCCTACCGGCTGATCTTCGCCTTCCTCGCGCTGGCGCTGACGGCCGGCATCCTGGTCTACGCACGCGCGCCGGATCTGCGCCCGCGCGCATGAGCGGCGGCGGCGTGTTACTTTCGCGGCCGTGATCGACACACTGCGCTCCCGCCTCCTCGCCGTCCGGGTCTGCCTGCTCGCGATGGCCCTGCAGGTGCTGTCGCCGCTGGCGGTCTGCCTCGCGTCGACCTCCGTCGACGCGTTGATCGCCGCGCAGGTCTGCGCCGTGCCGGATGCCGACGGCGGCATGCCGGCCGAAGGCGCGCCCGCCGAGCACCGCCCCTCCTCGCACTGCCCGATCTGCAGCCTGCACACCCCCGCGATCAGCGGCCCGGCGCCCGCCGGGTTCGCCTCAGGAGCCGCGCCACTCGACGACGTGCCGCACCTGTTCCTGCAGGCGCCACGCCGCCTGTTCGCCTGGATCATCGCGCCCTCGCGCGCCCCGCCTCTGTCCGTCTGACGTTGCACCGCGCCGGACCGGCGCGTCCCCGCTGCCCATGCCGCCGAGGAACGCCTGCTGCGCGTTCCTCGGCCATGCCGCACGCGACGCACGCCCGTTCCGATCGACCGACTCTGCGTCCGCCCCACGCGACGCACCCACGGACAAGATCCCTCATGACCTCCTTGCACCCGCTCGGCGATGCCCCCGGCATGCCCGTTTCGACCCCATCGCGCAGGACGAGCCCGGCCACGACCGATCCGAGCACTTCGAACGTGCCGCCCCGCCCGACGCCCGCCCGGACCCGTACTGCCCTCAGGGCCGCCCGCCGTTTGGGCGCCGTCCTCCTGGCGCCGGGTACGATGGCGGCGACACTGCTCATGCCCGCAGTCGCCACCGCACAGACAGGCGCCCCCGCCGGGCGCGACGCCGATGCGTCGCTGACCTTGGGCGATGTCGTCGTGCGCGACACTGCACCGGGCCCGCTCACCACGCGCAGCGTGCTGACCTCGGTCGACCGTATGAACGCGACGACCATCGAGACGCAGACCGTGCTGCATGCCTGGCAGTTGTTCGGACAGATGCCGGGCGTGATGCTGACCGAGTTCCGCCAGGGCACGACCTCGGGCAAGTTCTCGTTCCGCGCCTTCAACGGCGAGGGCGAGATCAACGCGATCAAGCTGCTGATCGACGGCATCCCGAGCAACAGCAACGACGGCAACATGCCGTTTCTCGACCTGCTGATCACGCAGGACATCGCGTCGGTCGAGGTGGTCCGCGGCACGAACGACCCGCGCTACGGTCTGCACAACATCGCCGGCAACGCCAACGTGCTGACGCGGCTCGGCGGCAACTACTCCGAGGCGCGGATCGGCACCGGCAGCCACGCCAGCCACAGCCTGCAGCTCGCGAAGGGCATCGAGGCCGACGGGTTCTCGCAGAACTATGCGATCGGCTATCAGACCAGTGACGGCTGGCGCGCGCATTCCCGGACCGAGAAGACGAGCTTCGCCGGAAAGTGGTTCTACACCCCCGACGCGGGGCGCACGACCATCGGCCTGATCGCGCGCACCGGGCGGCACGAAGCCGACGAAGCCGGATACCTGACGCTCGAGCAGGCACGCAGCGACCCACGCATGTCCCCGGCGCACAACGCGAGCGACGGCGGCATACGCCGGCTCGACCAGCTCAGCGCACACCTCGACCGCCGCGTGAGCGACCGGCTGTCCTGGTCGACGAAGGCCTGGTACAACAGCTTCGATGACAAGCGCTACGTGCGCTTCTCCGCCGGGGTGTCGCAGCAGGAGCGCATCACCGACGAACGCCATCACGGCGCCTCGACGGTGCTGACGTGGCGCCCCGCCGTGACCGGCCTGCGCGACTTCGCGCTCGAGGGCGGACTCGACATGGAGCGCCAGGACAATCGCAGCCTGCGCTTCAACACCACCGCACGCACACCGGTCACGCAGACGCGCGCGCAGCAGTTCGACTTCGACGTCTATGGCGCCTACCTTCAGGCGGTGCTCAGACCGACCGACCGGCTCAAGATCGTTCCCGCCTACCGCGTCGACACGGTGCGGGGCAGCTACAGCAACCAGCTCACCGGCGCCGTCTACGACGTGAACCGCTACGGCACGATCGGCCAGCCGAAACTGAGCCTCGTGTACACCGCCGCCCCCGGCTGGAACCTGTACGCGAACGCCGGCCGCACGTTCCAGGTCGGCGTGGGCACGGCCGCGTACAAGGTGAACCAGACCGAGGACCTGCGGCCGTCGATCAACGACGGCTGGGAGTTCGGCATGAAGTTCAACCCGTTGCCCTGGCTCGACGGACGGGTCGCCGCGTGGGAGCAGACGGCCTCGAACGAAGCGCGACGCAAGCTCAACGATCCGTCCAACGACGCGGAGAACATCGGCAGGACGCGCCGACGCGGGATCGACCTGCAGTTCAACGCGCGCCCGACCCCGACGACCGGACTGTGGGTCGGCTATGCGGTGCAGAGCTCGAAGATCCTGCAGGCCGAATCGTCGCTGCCGGCCAGTCAGGGCAAGGAGATCGACCACGTGCCGCGCGGGCTGGCCACGGCGGGTGTCGACTGGCGTCCGGACCCGCAGTGGCGGCTGTTCGGGGCGATGAACGCGCAGGGCGACTACTTCCTGGAGCGCACCAACACCACCGGTCGGTTCGGCGGCTTCGTGCTGTTCAACGTCGGCGCCGCCTGGCAGGCCGACCGCAACGTGCGGCTCGAGTTCCAGGTGCGCAACCTGACCAACCGGCGCCACGAGTACGTGTGGTACGACGGTACCCAGTCGCTGCACGCGCCGGGTGAGCCACGCACGTTCCACGTCGCCGTTACGGTGCGCGACTGAGATGGAGCGGCCGCCTCCCGGCCGCGCGGGCGCCGTTCGCCGACGCTGGCAGCGGGTGCACCGCTGGCTGGGGATCGGCGCCGGACTGGTGTTCGCGCTGGCCGGCGTGACCGGCGGGCTGCTGGTCTTCTACGTCGAGATCGACGCGTGGGCCAACCCGCAGCTCGCACCCGCCGAGCCCTGCGCACACCCGCGCGGCCCCGACGATGTGCTGGCGGCGCTGCGCGCCACGCATCCGCTGCGTGCGGGGTCCTGGCGCATCGAATTCCCGATGACGCCGGCGCAGCCGTACACCGCGCGCTACATGAAGCCGGCGGAGTCCGCCGGTCGGGGCTTCGCCCCGCTGGTCGTGACCGTCGACCCTTGTTCGCTGGCGGTGACAGGCAGCCGCCTTTGGGGTTCCTTCGCGATGACATGGATCTACGACCTGCACTACACGCTGCTGCTCGAGCGTCCCGGGCGCTGGGCCCTGGGTGTCGCGGGCATGCTGATGCTGGTGTCCGTCGCATCCGGCATCGTGCTCTGGTGGCCGCGTACCCCGCCCCGGCGTCGGGTGCTCCGGCTGGTGCCCCGGCCCGGGCGCGTGCGCGCGACCTGGGACGTGCACTGGATGAGCGGCGTCTACGGACTCGTCGTGCTCCTGCCGGTGCTCATCACGGGCGTGTTCCTCGCACTGCCCGAATGGCTGAACCCGGTGATCGACCGGCTCGCGCCGCCTCAGCCCGTGCTTGTGCCCGCCGCGCATGCGCCCGTGACGCGCATGACGGGAACGCACGCCCCCGCCGCGGAACCGTCCGCATGGCTGTCCCTCGAGGCTGCGGTCGCCGCCGGCTTGCGGCAGTTCCCCGACGCCGAGCCGCGCTGGATCGAAACGCCTGCCGACCGGCACGGGGCGATCGCCGTGCGTATGCGGCAACCGCACGAACCCAGCCGCCGGTTTCCGCGCAGCCGGGTGTGGATCGACCCTTACACCGGCGAACTCCTCGCGCTCCGCGATCCCCGTGCGGACGGTGCAGGCGACACCCTGCTGGCGTGGCTGCACCCGCTGCACAACGGCGAAGCGTTCGGGCTGGCGGGGCGGATCGCGGTGCTCGTGAGCGGGCTGGTGCCCCCGATACTGCTCGTCACCGGCCTGATGCGCTGGCGCCAGCGAGCGGACGCCCAGCGACGCGCACGCGGCCACGGCCACGGCCGAGTCGGTTAGAGTTCGGATCCGGCCCGGACACGGGCGCCGGCGCAGAACTACCGAACGTCCGCCGGACGCCGCGCCACGCTCTTCCCGGGCCACGCCGCCGCGCCCAGATGCCCGATACCGCCCAGTCCGCCCACGCGCTCGTCGAGCGCATCCGATCCCACGACTTCAGCTTCGTCCCCGCCACGCAGATGCGGCCGCTGCTCGGCGCCGACGCCGAAGCCGGCTGGCCGGCGTTCGCCGACAGCTGGAACCGGCTCGAACTCGACACCTACATGGGCGACGGCGGACGCTACCGCCGCCGCCGCTACGCAACCCTGAGCGCGGGGCCGGGCGACGCCGCGCTGCAGGTCGAGCCGCACCAGCCGCACTATCAGAGCCTGGAATACAACCGGCTGAACGGCGGCATCGCGCGGCACTTCGCGCCGATCGAGCCGGCCGTGCGCGACGGCGCGACCATGCAGGCGGCGCTGGCCCTGGGTCTCGCGGTCTTCCGGGGCCTGCATCCGGGCGCGGCGGCGCACGTCGAGGTCCACCAGTTCCGGATCGAGGCGCGCGCCGACACCGTCGGACGCCCCACCCCGGAAGGTGCGCACCGCGACGGCGTCGACTTCGTGCTCGTGCTGCTGGTCGACCGCCGCAACGTGGACCGCGGCACGACCGAGATCTTCGACCGCGCGCAGCGCCGGCTCGACAGCTTCACGCTGACCGCGCCCGGCGACACCGCCCTCGTCGACGACCAGCGCGCGCTGCACGGCGTGACCCCGATCGCGCCGCTGGACCCGGCGCAGCCGGCCTGGCGCGACGTGCTGGTCGCCACCTACCGGCGCGTGCCCCCTGACGCCTGACGCCTGACGCCGGGCGCCGCAGGGTCGGCTGAGGGGATTGAAACCGCCCGACGCGACCCCCAGATCGGCGCAATGGAGGAACCTGTCCGATCAGGCCGGACAGGAACGTGAACGATGCACGCGTCGAAACCGGGAATCAGCCGCGACACCCTGACCATCCTCGCCACGCTGGCGGGCATGCTGGAACGACTCGAGCGCAGCACGACCGCCGTGGACGCCGAACAGTACCGCACCGTCGTGAACCGGCTGCGTGCGGAACTCGCGGCCGTTCCGGACGGCGCCTCGCTGTACCCGCTGTTCGCGTCCAGCCCCGCCACGGCCGAGCTCTACGAGAACCTGCAGTACGAGCGCGCCGGGCTGTGCCTGCGCCCGCTCGAGAGCGCAACGGAATCGGAGCTCCAGGCCCGCCGAGCGATCGAACGGGCGCGCGCCGAAGGCTGACGGCGCGGCGGCATCCGGCCGGCCCGGCGGCGTTCACGCCGTCGACGCGCCGTCACGGCGGCCGAGCGGCCCTCACGCGGGCCGTGCGGCCGTCACTCCGGCTGCACCCCGGTCTCCTGGATCACCGCGCGCCACTTGTCGATCTCGGCCTTGACGAACTGGGCGAAGCGCTCGGGCGTGCCGCCCTGCGGGTCGGCGCCGTTGCTCACCAGCTTGGCCTGCAGCGCCGGATCCTTGAAGGCGTCGTTCACCGCGCCGTTGACCGCGTCGACCACCGGCTGCGGCGTGCCGCGCGGGCCGAAGAACCCGAACCACGACCCGGAGTCGAAACTGGCGAGGCCCTTCTCCTTGAGCGTCGGCAGCTCGGGAAACGCGCGCGAGCGCTCGTCGCCGGTGACGGCCAGCGCCCGCACTTTGCCGGCGCGGATCTGGCCGACGATCGACGGCGCGGTGGCGAACATGAACTGGATGCGCCCCGTGATCAGGTCGTTCACGGCCTCGGCCCCCCGGTACGGCACGTGCTGCGCGGTCGTGCCCGTGCGCAGGCAGAACAGCGCCCCGGTCAGGTGGGCCGCGGTGCCGATGCCGGTGGAGCCGTAGTTCATCGTGCCGGGGTTGCGCTTCAGGTGGGCGATGAACTCCTCGGCGGTGCCGGCCGGCACGCTGGGATGCACGACCAGCACGTTGCAGACGTCGGCGATGAGCACGATCGGCACGAGGTCGGTCAGGGGGTTGTAGGGCAGCCGGCGCACCAGCGACGGGCTCACCGCGATCGGCCCGACCGACGCGCACAGCAGCGTGTAGCCGTCGGCCGGCGCCTGCACTGCCAGCGTGGTGCCCAGGTTGCCGCCGGCACCGCCCTTGTTCTCGATCACCACCGACGTCTTCCAGCGCTCGCCGAACCGGGCCGCCATCTCGCGCGCCAGGATGTCGGTGGTGCCGCCCGCGCTGAAGGGCACGATGATGCGCACCGGGCGCGTCGGCCAGCCGGAGGCGGTCGGCTGCGCGAGCGCCTGCCCGGTCACGCCCCAGCCGCCCAGCGCGGCCGCCCCCGCAAGGCCCAGCAGGCTGCGGCGTCCCCGCCCACGATCGTCGATCTCGTTCACTGCCGTCTCCTCGTTGCCGGCGCTGAACGCTCGCCGTGTCTTCTCAGGTCGGTCGCGTCCCCGCCGGTGTGTCAGTCGCGGTAGGACGGGTCGAGGCGGTCGGCCAGCCGGCGCATCGCCGGCCACTCCAGCACCCCGTACGGACGCCGCGTCCCGGGCCGGTACGCGTGGTTGGTCTTCGCGATCACGTCGGGCGGCGGCAGCACGATGGCGTCGCCCGCGGCCGACGCCATCAGCTGCGCGCGACAGGCCCGCTCGATCCGGTAGGTGTTGTTGAAGGCCTCGGCCACCGAGCGCCCGACGGCCAGCACGCCGTGGTTGCGCAGGAACATCACGTCGTTGTCGCCGAGGTTGCGCAGCAGCCGCGCGCGCTCGCCGAGCTCCAGCACCACACCCTCGTAGTCGTGATAACCGACCTTCTCGAACCGCATCGCCGTCTGGGTCATCGGCAGCAGACCGCCGCGCAGCGAGGACACGGCCATCGTCGCGAGCGAATGCGTGTGCACGATGCCGTGCACGTGCGGCAGCGCCTCGTGGATCGCCGCATGGATCACCCAGCCCGCCGGGTTGAACCGGTAGCCCAGCCCGCGCGGAAACTCGGGCTGCCACAGCACGTTGCCGGCGACGTCCACCTTCACCAGCGACGACGCGGTGATCTCGTCGTAGGTGAGGCCGAACGCGTTGAGCAGGAACTCCTCGGTGCCGGGGATCTTCACCGAGATGTGGTTGTAGATCAGGTCGTCCATGCCGAAGTGGGCGACCAGGCGGTACGCGCACGCGCAGTCGACGCGCGCGCGCCACTCCTCGGCGCTCACCTCGCCCTTGATCGAGCGCAGCTTCAGCGGCGGGTAGTCGGGATCGGGTTCGAGCGTGGGGTAACCGCTGCGGATGTCCGCGAGCATGCGCGTCGCATGCGTCGCCTTCGGGTCGGCGGGTGCGCTCATGTCGGGCCCGATCAGTACCCGGCCTGCTTGTCGACGACGTTGACCAGTTCCCGGCCGGCGAGGAAGCGGTCGAAGTTGTCGACGAACACGCCCATCGCGGTCTCGAGCCAGCCCGCGACCCGGTCGGCGCAGTGCGGCGACATCAGCACGTTGTCGAGCGCGTACAGCGGATGGCCGGCGGGCAGCGGCTCGGTGTCGAACACGTCGAGCGCCGCGCCACGGATGGCACCCGTCTGGAGCGCCTTCACCAGTTCGCTCTCGACCACCACCGGACCGCGCCCGACGTTGATGATCACCGCCTCCTTCTTCATCACGGCGAACGCCCGCGCATCAAGCAGCCCGATCGCGCTCGGCACGTTGGGCGCGGCCACGCAGATGTAGTCCGCCTCGCGCAGCATGTCCAGCAGCGCGTCCTGGCCGTAGACGCGATCGACCAGCGGATCGTCCTTCGACAGCTCGGGCCGGCGACGGTACGCGGTCACCCGCATGCCGAAGGCCTTGGCGAGCGACGCGCTCGCGCGTCCGATCTCGCCGTAGCCGACGATCGCCATCGTGCGTCCGTGCAGCTCCTCCATGTAGAACGGATCCCACGCCCCCTTCGCCTGGCTGCGGCGCAGCCGCGCGATGTCCTTGGCGAAGAACAGGCAGCCGGCGATCACGAACTCGCCGAGCGCGCGCTTGAACGCGCCCCGGCCGTTGGTGAGCGTGGCCGCGCTGTTCTGCATCTCGGGGAACATGAAGGCCTCGACGCCGGCCGACACCGAATGCACCCAGCGCAGGTTCGGCGCAATGGGCAGCACGGCCTTCAGCAGGCCGGCCTGCCCCATGTCGCACAGGACGGCGGTGGTCTTCCCGGCCGCGGCCAGGGCGACCGCGCGGTCGGCAGTGACGGTGAGCGGCGTGCCCGCCGGCAGGCGCGCGAGCTGGGACAGGTGCGGGGCATCGGACTGGGCGAGGACCAGCAGGTGGTGCGACGTCATGGGCAGGGACTTCCGTACGATGGGGGCGCGGCGCGGCGGATGAAGGCCGACGGGCCGGCGGACCGGGAGGCCGATGGGACCCGGTGCCGCCGTTCGCGGACCGGGCCCGTCGACCCGGGCGAAGTGTCGATTCTGGCCGAAGCGCGCCGCGAATGGCGGCCGCCACGGCTGCGGGGATTCCACGATTCTCCGCACGCGCGCGCCGATCGAAGCACAATCCCGGACATCCAACCCATGAGGAATGCCATGCGCGCCGTGCTCTGCGAACACTACTGCGACCCGAAGGATCTCGTGATCCGCGACATCCCGGCCCCTGCGCCCGGGGAAGGCCAGGTGGCGATCGACGTCGAGGCCGCGGGCCTGGGCTACGCCGATGCGCTGAACGTGCGCGGGGGCTACCAGCTCAAGCGACCGCTGCCCTTCGTGCCGGGCAGCGAAGTGGCGGGCCGCGTCGCCGCGGTCGGCGCCGGCGTCGATGCCGCCCTGGTGGGCCGGCGCGTGATGGCGCTGTCGAACGGCGCGCTCGCCGAACGCGTGGTCGCATCGGCGCTGCAGACCGTCGTGCTGCCCGACAACGTTCCGTCGGAGTCGGCCGCCGGCTGCCTGGTCACCTACTGCACCGCGCTCTACGGCCTCGAGACCTGCGGCCAGCTGCGCGCGGGCGAGACGATGCTGGTGCTGGGCGCCGCGGGCGGCGTCGGCCTCGCGGTGATCGACGTCGCACGGGCGCTCGGCGTGCGCGTGATCGCGGCGGCCTCGTCGGCCGAGAAGATCGCGCTGGCGGTGAAGCACGGCGCCGAGTTCGGCGTCGACTACAGCCAGGCCGAGTGGCGCAAGGCGCTCACCGCACGCAACGAAGGCCACACGATCGACGTCGTGTACGACCCGGTCGGCGGCCCCTACGCCGAGACCGCGCTGCGCTGCCTCGCGCCGGGCGGACGCTTCCTCGTGATCGGGTTCGCAACCGGCGAGATCCCGCGCATTCCGCTGAACCTGACGCTGCTCAAGCGCTGCTCGATCGTCGGGGTCGACTGGGGCGGGTACATGCGCGCGGCGCCCGGCAACAACCGCCCGATCCTGGAGCGGCTGGTGTCGCTGCTCGCGTCGGGCCGGCTGACGCCGACCGCCACTTCGGTGCACCCGCTCGACGAAGCGCCGGAGATGCTCCAGCGCCTGATGGACCGCCGCAGCCTGGGTAAACCCGTGGTGCGCATCGCCTGACCGCGCGCTGCGGCGATCGCGAGACGGATCGTCGCGGCGCAGCATCCGATCTTCTTGCGTTCGCGCGTCGATTGCGACAGATTGATCGACGACATGACGCGGCCGGCACGATCGACCGCGCGCCACCAGGGAGGAGAGGAAATGTTCAAGCGTGCATCGAAGCTCGGGGCCGCATGCGCGGCCGCACTCGTATCCATCGCAGCCGCGCTCGGCGCGGGTTCGGTGGTGGCGCAGGACAAGCCGGTGACGTTCCGGTACACCACCGGCGCCCCCGCCAAGACCCCCTGGGTGATGCAGGCCGAGCGCTTCGTGAAGGACGTCGACGAGGAGAGCAAGTCGTCGATCAAGGTCGACCTGTTCATCGCCGCACAGCTCGGCAACGAGCAGGACACCGTGCAGCAGATCGCACGCGGCCGCATCGACATGGGCGGCTTCTCCACCGGCGCGGTGGCGCTGCTGGTGCCGGAGCTGGCGCTCTTCCAGCTGCCGCTCTACTTCAAGTCGATCGCCGAGCTCGACTGCACGCTCGACACGGCGCTGTCGAAGCCGGTCACCGAGCTGCTCGCGAAGAAGGGCGTGCAGTTCCTGGGCTGGACGGAAGTCGGCACCGTCGACATCGTCGGCAAGAAGCCGTTCCTGTCGCCCAAGGACATCAGCGGGCTGAAGGCGGCGGCCAACAGCAACAAGGTGAACGCGATGTTCTGGCAGGCGCTGGGCGCCAACCCGAGCTTCATCGGCATCACCGAGATCACGTCGGCCTTCCAGACCGGACTCACCGACGTCAACGCCGCGGTGATCACCTTCTACGTGCCGTCGGGCCTGTCGAAGGTCGCTAACGTGCTGACCCGGCTCGACCTCTGGGATGCGCCGGGACTGATCGTGATGAACAAGGCGGCGTTCGACCGCATGAGCAAGGACCAGCAGGCCGCGCTGATGCGCGCGGTGCAGCGCCGTCCGGCGTCGCAGCTGCGCACCGAGATCCGCGGCTTCGAGGACGTGCTGCGGGGCATGCACGAGAAGGCCGGCGGCACGATCGTCAAGGCCACGCCCGAGCAGCGCAACGAGTTCCGCAAGGTGATGGAAGCCGCGTGGCCGAAGATGGTGAAGGAAGTGGGCGGCGACTCCGAGCGCTTCTTCCAGACGATGGAAGCCGGCCGCAAGGCATGTGAAGGCAAGTCGTAATTGGGCGCCGCCACCACGATGGCCCCGGCCTCCGCGCGCCGGGCGCTCGAGCTGTGGCATCGCGCGGAGTGCTGGGTCGCCGTCACCGCGTTCGGGTTCATCGCGATCGTCCTGATCCTCGACGTGATCGGCCGTGAAGCGGTCGGCCCGCTGTCCCGGCTGATGGGGGCGGACCTCGGCGCGACCGGCATTCCCGCCTCGCAGCGCCTGTCGGTGTACGCGCTGGTGGTGGGCAGCTTCTGCGGCGTGGGCATCGCCACCGCCACCGCCGCCCACCTGGTGCCGCGCGTGGCGTTCGGCTGGCTGCCGGCCGCCTGGAACGACACGGTCAACCGGATCGCCGACGTCGTCACCGGGCTCTTCCTGCTGGGCGTGGTGTGGTTCGGCGCCGTCTTCGTGCTGTCGTCGATGGGCACCGATCTGCGCGCCCCGATCCTGAACTGGCCGGTGTGGCCGTTCCAGCTCGCCATTCCGCTCGGCTTCCTGTCGGCTGCGGGGCGCTACCTCGCGTACGCCGTGTGGCCCGATCTGCGGCCGATCCCGCCGGAGTACCAGGAATGAGCGCGCTCCTGCTGATTGCACTCGTGCTGGTGCTGCTGGTGCTGCGCCAGCCGCTGCTGGTGATCCTGCTGGCGATCGCGGCCGCGGTGCAGATGATCTGGGGCCGCGGCCAGCTCGACTACATCATCGAGGACATGTGGGTCGGGCTCGACAAGGAGGTGATCCTGTCGATCCCGCTGTTCATCCTGTGCGGCAACGTGATGACGCGCGGCACCACCGCGAAGCGGCTGATCGGCATCCTCGAGGCGATCACACGTCCATTGCCGGGCGGCATGGCAGTGGCGTGCATCCTGGCCTGCGCGGTGTTCGCCGCCATCTCCGGCTCGTCGATCGTCACGATGCTGGCGATCGGCTCGGTGATGTACCCGGCGATGCGGGCCTCGGGCTACGACGTGAAGTTCACGCTCGGCGCGGTGATGTCCGGCGGCACGCTGGGCATCATCATCCCGCCGTCGATCCCGATGATCATCTACGGCCTGGTCACCGAGACCTCGGTCACCGACCTGTTCGCGGCGGGCGTCGGCCCGGGCCTGCTGCTCACCGGCGTGTTCTCGATCTATGCGATCTGGATGAACCGGCACCTGCCGACGCGGCGCATCGATCTCGGCGAACTGGCGCACGCCGTGCGCGAAGGCATCTGGGCGCTGATGATGCCGGTGATCCTGCTGGGCGGCATCTACAGCGGCTTCTTCACCGCGACCGAAGCGGCGGCCGTCGCCCTCGCCTATGCGATGGTGGTCGAGATCTTCGTGCACAAGGAACTGAAGCTGCGCGACTTCTACGAGGTGGTGCTCGACGCGTCCAAGCTCGGCGGGTCGCTGTTCCCGGTGCTGGCGGTGGCGCTCAGCCTGAACATCGTCCTCACCGAGCACCGCGTGCCCGCGATGATGGTGGAGTTCATCCAGGGCTTCATCAGCAGCCCGCTGATGTTCATGCTGATGGTGAACGTGCTGCTGCTGATCGTCGGCTGCCTGATGACCACCGGCGAGGCCATCCTGGTGCTGGCGCCGCTGCTGGCGCCGGTGGCCGAGGCGTACGGCTACGACAAGGTGGTGTTCGGCCTGATCATGATCCTGAACCTGGAGATCGGCTACCTGACGCCGCCGGTGGGGCTGAACCTGATCGTCGCGATGGGCGCGTTCAAGCAGCAGTTCGGCACGCTGGTGAAGGCGGCGGCACCATTCATCGTGCTGATGCTCGCCAGCCTCGCACTCGTCGTGTGGCAGCCCTGGATCGCGATGTACCTGGTCAACGGCAAGTTCTGAACCCTTCGGGCGACGCGCGGCCCGGAAGGCGCTTGGCACGCGCGGCCCCACGGTGGACCGGGCCGTTGCCCGGAGGTCAGCGCCGGAAGTTCGGCGGCCGCTTCTGCAGGAACGCCGCCACCCCCTCGCGCGCATTCTCGTCGTTGAACACCGACCGCACGACCGCGTCCTCCACGGCCAGGCCTTCGTCCGTCACCACCGCGCCGGCCGCGGCCACGCAGCGGCGGATGCCGGCGATCGCCGTCGGGCTGAACCCCGCGACCTGCCGTCCGAGCTCGAGCGCCGCGGCGAGCACGTCGACGCCGGGCTCGACGACGCGGCTGAGCAGCCCCATCGCCAGCGCCTCCGCGGCGGGTACCTGCCGGCCGGTCAGCATCATGTCGAGCGCGCGCGCCTGCCCGACCAGCGCCGGCAGGAACTGCGTGCCCGCATAGGCCGGGATCACGCCGAGCTTGATCTCGGGCAGCGACACGAGCACGTGGGGCGCCGCCACCCGGAACGTGCAGCCCATCGCGAGCTCGAGGCCGCCGCCGAAGGCCAGTCCGTTGAGCGCGGCCACGCTGATCAGCGGCGAGCGCGACAGCCGCACCAGCAGCGCGCGCGCCATCGCGCTCTTGTTCTGCCGCTCCTCCTCGCCGAGCGTCTGCAGTTCGGCCAGATCGGTGCCGGCGCAGAACGCGCGGGTGCCCTCGCCGGTGATCACCAGCAGCGGCTGCTTCTTCGCCTCCAGCCGGTCGATGCAGGCGGTGAGGCCGAGCAGCGCCGGCTTGGTCAGGGCGTTCAGCCGCGCGCCGCGCCGGATCCGGAAGATCTCGCCATCGGGCAGCGGTTCGATCTCGAAGTGCGGCGCGTCGTCATGCACGGTGGCGGTGGAGGGCGAAGTCATCGAGGGTCTCCTGTGGGATGCGGGGCACGCCGCTCGGGCCGCGGCCCGAGCGGCGGCGGGGTGCGGGCTCAGGCAGCGGCCCGGTACTCGGCGGCGGTCTGCGGCTCCTGCAGCGAGAGCACTTCGGCGCCGCAGGCGTCGGCGCACAGCACCGGCGCCGCCTCGCCGGCCGCCACGTACACCATCTCCCAGGTGCCGAGCGCGCGCCCGTCGTGCACGATCCGCCCGGCCAGCACCATGTGGAACTGGCCGAGGCTGCCCGACGGGTCGGGCAGCGCGACCTGCGCCCCCGGCGGGATGCGGGTGACGGTCACCGCCAGCGCGTCGGCGGCGGGTGC
>JAKOZZ010000427.1 GCA_029779755.1 Pseudomonadota bacterium | reverse complement strand
CCGGCCCGCCGCCCGTCGGGCGGCTGCGCGTCGCCTTCGGCGTGCCGCGCCAGCAGCCGTGCCAGGTGCTGACCCGTGTGGCTGCGCGGCTCGGCGGCGACCTGCTCGGGCGTGCCTTCGACGAGCAGCTCGCCGCCGCCGGCGCCGCCTTCGGGGCCGAGGTCGATCACCCAGTCGGCGGTCTTGATCACGTCCAGGTTGTGCTCGATGACCACCATCGTGTTGCCCTGGTCGCGCAGCGCGTGGATCACCTTCAGCAGCAGCGCGATGTCGTGGAAGTGCAGGCCGGTGGTCGGCTCGTCGAGGATGTACAGCGTGCGGCCGGTGCCCCGCTTGGACAGCTCCTGGGACAGCTTCACGCGCTGCGCCTCGCCGCCCGACAGCGTGGTGGCGCTCTGGCCCAGCCGCAGGTACCCCAGGCCCACGTCGAGCAGCGTCTGCAGCCGGCGCGCGATCAGCGGCACGCTGCCGAAGAACGTGCACGCCTGCTCCACGGTCATGTCGAGCACGTCGGCGATGCTGCTGCCTTTGTAGAGCACCTCCAGCGTCTCGCGGTTGTAGCGCCGGCCGCCGCAGGTGTCGCAGGGCACGTACAGGTCGGGCAGGAAATGCATCTCGACCTTGATCATGCCGTCGCCTTCGCAGGCTTCGCAGCGGCCGCCCTTCACGTTGAACGAGAAGCGGCCCGGGCCGTAGCCGCGCTCGCGCGCGGTGGGCGTCTCGGCGAACAGCTCGCGGATCGGCGTGAACAGGCCCGTGTAGGTGGCCGGGTTGGAGCGCGGCGTGCGGCCGATCGGGCTCTGGTCGACGCTGATCACCTTGTCGAGGTGCTCCAGCCCGTCGATGCCGTCGTGCGGCGCGGGCTCGGCCTGCGATCCGTACAGGTGGCGCGCCACGGCGTGGTGCAGGGTGTCGTTGACCAGGGTCGACTTGCCCGAGCCCGACACCCCGGTCACGCAGATCAGCAGCCCCAGCGGCAGCGTGACGTCCAGCCCCCGCAGGTTGTTGCCGCGCGCGCCGCGGATCGTCAGCGCGTGCTCGCCGCGCGGCACGCGGGTCGCCGGGACCTCGATGCGCAGGCGACCCGCCAGGTACTGCCCGGTGAGCGAGGTGGGGTGCGCGCGGATCTCGTCCGG
This sequence comes from Pseudomonadota bacterium, assembly GCA_029779755.1. Lineage (GTDB taxonomy): Bacteria > Pseudomonadota > Gammaproteobacteria > Burkholderiales > Burkholderiaceae_E > Quisquiliibacterium. The sequence goes on along the minus strand of JAKOZZ010000427.1, from coordinate 4,067 downwards.
GGTGCCCTGCGCGATCACCTCGCCGCCGTGCACGCCGGCGCCGGGGCCCATGTCGACGACGTGATCGGCCGCCAGGATCGCGTCCTCGTCGTGCTCGACCACCAGCACCGAGTTGCCGAGGTCGCGCAGGTGCTTGAGCGTCTCGATCAGGCGGTCGTTGTCGCGCTGGTGCAGGCCGATCGAGGGTTCGTCGAGCACGTACATCACGCCGGTGAGCCCCGAGCCGATCTGCGACGCCAGCCGGATGCGCTGCGACTCGCCGCCCGACAGCGTCTCGGCGGAACGGTCGAGCGACAGGTAGTCGAGCCCGACGTTGTTCAGGAAGGTGAGCCGGCTGGCGATCTCGCGGATGATGCGGTCGCCCACCGTCTGCTTGGCCCCCGGCAGCTGCAGGCCTTCGAACCACTGCAGCGCCTGGCGCAGCGTCCAGCGCGACACCTCCCAGATCGGCAGGTCGGCGCCGCGCGGCCCCACCTTCACGAAGCGCGCGTCGAGCCGCAGCCGGGTGCCGTTGCAGGTGGGGCAGGCGCGGGTGTTGCGAAAGCGCGCGAGCTCCTCGCGCACGTGCACCGAGTCGGTCTCGCGGTAGCGCCGCTCCAGGTTCGGCAGCACGCCTTCGAACGTGTGCTCGCGCACCACCGTCTTGCCCTGGTCGCCCAGGTACACGAACGGGATGCGGTCGGCGCCCGAGCCTTCGAGCACGATGTGGCGCACCCGCTCGGGCAGCGACTCGAACGGCGCCTCGATGTCGAAGCCGTAGAACGCCGCCAGGCTCTGCAGCATCTGGAAGTAGAACTGGTTGCGGCGGTCCCAGCCCTTGATCGCGCCCGAGGCCAGGCTCAGGTTCGGGAACTGCAGCACGCGCTTGGGGTCGAAGAACTCGACGATGCCCAGCCCGTCGCACTCAGGGCAGGCGCCCACCGGGTTGTTGAACGAGAACAGGCGCGGTTCGAGCTCGCGCAGCGACCAGCTGCACACCGGGCAGGCGAAGCGGTTCGAGTAGAGCTGCTCCGCGCCGCTGTCGATGTCGGCCACCACCACCCGGCCGTCGGCCACGCGCAGCGCGGTCTCGAAGGACTCGGCCAGGCGCTGCTTCACGGACGGGCCGACCTTGACGCGGTCGACGACGACCTCGATCGAGTGCTTGGACGTGCGGTTGAGCTGCGGCGGCTCGCCGTCGAGCTCGTGGATGCGGGGCGCGGCGCTGCCGTCACCGCCCTCGCCGCTGATGCGCACCCGCACGAAGCCCTGCGCGCGCAGGTCGTTGAACAGGTCGAGGTGCTCGCCCTTGCGGTTGACCACCACCGGCGCGAGGATCACCAGGCGGCTGCCCTCGGGCATGGCCAGCACCGCGTCGACCATCTGCGAGATGGTCTGCGCCTCGAGCGCGTGGTCGGGGTGGTCCGGGCAATAGGGCGTGCCGACGCGGGCGTACAGCAGGCGGAGGTAGTCGTGGATCTCGGTGACCGTGCCCACGGTGGAGCGCGGGTTGTGGCTGGTCGCCTTCTGCTCGATCGAGATCGCCGGCGACAGGCCTTCGATCATGTCGACGTCGGGCTTCTCCATCAGCGACAGGAACTGCCGCGCGTAGGCCGACAGCGACTCGACGTAGCGGCGCTGCCCCTCGGCGTAGAGGGTGTCGAACGCCAGCGACGACTTGCCCGATCCCGACAGTCCCGTGATCACCACCAGCCGGTTGCGCGGCAGATCGAGACTGATGTTCTTCAGGTTGTGGGTGCGTGCGCCGCGGATGCGGATTTCGTCCATCGGGGCGGGGCTCGGCGTCGATCAGGGCAGGCGTTCGGCGGGCGAAGACGGGTCGGTGCACTGGGGGCAATCGGCTAATATACCGCTTTGCACCATCGCGCGCGTCCGCGCCTCCAGTGGCATGCCCCCCAGTCCCGAGAGAATGACAGCCCGCGAGCTGCGGGCCAGTGCTTCGCTTGCGTCGATCTTCGCGCTGCGCATGCTCGGACTGTTCCTGATCCTGCCCGTGTTCGTCGTGCATGCGCGCGGCATGCCCGGCGGCAGCGATGCGGCGCTGGTCGGGCTGGCGCTGGGCATGTACGCGCTCACGCAGGCGGTGCTGCACCTGCCGCTGGGCATCGCCTCCGACCGCTTCGGACGCAAGCCCGTGATCGTCGCCGGCCTGCTGATGTTCGCCGCCGGCAGCTTCTATGCGGCAGGTGCACAAACCGTCATGGACGTGATGTTCGGCCGCGCGCTGCAGGGGTCGGGCGCCATCTCGGCGGCGGTCACCGCCGCCATCGCCGACCAGACGCGCGATTCACAGCGCACCAAGGCGATGGCGATGGTCGGCGGCTCGATCGGCCTCACGTTCGCGCTGGCCATGGTCGCCGCGCCGGTGCTGTACGCGCACGTCGGCCTATCGGGCATCTTCGACCTCACCGGCGTGCTGGCGCTGGCCGGCGTGCTGGTGGCGCTGTTCGTCGTGCCGTCCGGTCCGGCCAGCGCCGACGCGGCGGCGCACGCCCGTACCGACGCGCCGCGGCCGCGCCTGCGCGACGCCCTGTTCGAGCCCGACCTGCTGCGCCTGAACTTCGGCATCGCCGCCCTGCACGCCGTGCAGATGGCCACGTTCACCGTGCTGCCCGGCTGGCTGGTCGACCGCGCGGGCCTGCCGCTCGACGACCACTGGAAGGTCTATCTCGCCGTGCTGCTGGCCTCGTTCGTGGCGATGCTGCCCGCCATCGTCTGGGGCGAGCGTCGCGGGCGCATGCGCACCGTGTTCCTCGGGTCCGTCGGCGTGCTGCTCGCGGTGGCACTGGCGCTCGCCGCCTCGCCCAGCGGACTAGTCCCCCTGTCGCTCTTGCTGCTGGGGTTCTTCGTCGCGTTCAATGTGCTCGAGGCCTCGCTGCCGTCGCTGGTCTCGCGCCTGGCGCCGCCCGAGCTCAAGGGCACGGCGCTGGGGGTCTACAACACGACCCAGGCCATCGGCCTGTTCGCCGGCGGCGCGGTCGGCGGGCTGCTGCTGTCGCGCTGGGGAGGCGAGGCCGTGTTCGGCGCAAGCGCGGCGCTGCTGCTGCTGTGGTTCGGCATTGCGGCGCGCCATCGCCGCTGGCCGGTGCCGCGTTCGGCGGCGGCGGGCGGCGCGGCGGTGTCGGTCGGCGGGTAGGCAGGCAGGCGGGCAGGGTGCGGTCACGTGCGCATCCGGTGTAACCAACGTACAGAGGGGAAGGGGCAAGCATGGCTTCGATCAACAAGGTGATCCTGATCGGCAATCTCGGGCGCGACCCCGAGACCCGGTACTCGCCCAATGGCGGCGCGATCTGCAACGTGTCGATCGCGACGACCCGCGGCTGGAAGGACAAGACCTCCGGCGAGCGCAAGGAAGAGACCGAGTGGCACCGCGTGGTGTTCTACGACCGTCTGGCCGAGATCGCCGGCGAGTATCTGAAGAAAGGCCGCTCGGTCTACGTCGAAGGCCGCCTGAAGACGCGCAAGTGGCAGGACAAGGAAGGCCAGGAGCGCTTCACCACCGAGATCATCGCCGAGGAGATGCAGATGCTCGGCGGTCGCGAGGGCGGTGGTGGCGGCGGCGGCGGCGGCGGAGACTTCGAGTCGTCGGGCTCGGGGTATTCGCGCGAGTCGTCGGGCGGTGGTGCGCGCGGCGGCGGTGGTGGCGGGGGCGGCGGTGCGGCCCGCAAGCCGGCGCCCAACTTCGACAACATGGACGACGATATTCCGTTCTAGATCTGAAGATCGGCTTGTTTGTTGGTAAGCGTCCGGTCAGCACCGCCTTGCCGCGCGCTTGCCGTTCAGGCAGCGAGAGCCTCGGTCTGAACCGATGAATCCGTCGCGGTCAGCGAGATCTGCCACGGCAGCAGTTCCTCGATCCGGTTGATCGGATGATCGGCAATCCGCTCGAGTACCACGCGCAGGTAGGCCTCGGGATCCAGCCCGTTGAGCTTGGCCGTGCCCAGCAGGCTGTAGATCGCGGCGGCGCGCTGGCCACCCGCGTCCGAGCCGGCAAACAGGTAGTTCTTGCGCCCCAGCGCCACGTCGCGGATCGAGCGCTCGGCGGCGTTGTTGTCGATCTCGATGCG
>JAKOZZ010000397.1 GCA_029779755.1 Pseudomonadota bacterium | reverse complement strand
CTGCTGGGCGACCAGTGCGCCGGGCCAGCCGCCGACCAGACCGAGTCCCAGGAGCACCCGCTCGGACACCCGCCAGCGCCCGGCGCGCGCCGCCGACTTGTCGGCCACGTACACCACGAAGCAGACCGCGCTCGCCGCCAGATAGACGAGCGCGAGCCAGCCCGGCGCCCGCCAGGCGATGGTCACGCCCAGGTAGACGATCAGGAACAGCGGGATGGCCAGCAGCCCGAACGCGCCCGGGCGGGCGGCGGCCCGCGACGCGGCACGACGGCCGCGGCGCCCCGTGCGCGGCGCAGCAGCGCGCCGGGTCACTTGGCGCGCCAGCCGCCGTCCACCACCATCGTGTGGCCGTTCACGTAGCCGGCCTCGTCGGACGCCAGGAAGCAGACCGCCGACGCGATGTCGTCGACGTCGCCCCGAACGCCGGCGGGGATCAGCGCGCGCACCTGATCCTCGCTGACGGCCACCCCGCGCCGGCTCATGTCGGGCACGCCAGGGCCCAGGATGTCCTGCGAGTTCTGGCGCAGCCCGGTCATCACCGCGCCCGGGCACACGGCGTTCACGGTGATGCCGCGGGCCCCGTAGGTCACGGCCATCTGCCGGGTGAGGCCGACCACGCCGTGCTTGGCGGCGATGTACGCAGCGCCCCCGCCGGTGCCGTTCAGCCCGGCCACCGAGGCCATGTTCACGATGCGCCCGCGCCCGCGCGGCAGCATCTCGCGCAGCGCCCGCTTGCAGCCGAGGAACACGCTGGTGAGGTCGATGTCGATCACACGCCGCCAGAGCTGCTCGTCCATCTCGTCGACGTTGAAGTAGCCGTCGAGCACACCGGCGTTGTTCACCATCACGTCGAGCGGCCCGAAATCGCGCACGACGCCGGTGACGGCCGCGTCGAGCGCGTCGGACCGGCTGACGTCCACGCCCCAGGCGGCCGCCCGCCCGCCGGCGGCGGTGATCGTGCGCACCGTCTCCTCGGCGGTGGCCGCATCGAGGTCGAGCACGCCGACGGCCGCGCCGCGTGCCGCCATCATGCAGGCAACCGCGCGCCCGATCCCGGACCCCGCGCCGGTGACGATCGCGACGCGGTCGCGCAGGTTCGAGTCGTGTCGGCGTGCGGGTGCGGTATCGCTCATCGGGATCGCTCCGTGGGGAAAGGGCATGCCGGAACGGCCGCACACTGCGGCCGGCACCGGATCGGCGCCCGCGATGTTATCGGATGCCTGCGGCGCCGCGCCGCGCGCCTAGAGATCGGCCGCGTAACGCGCCAGCATCTCCTGCTGCGTCTCGACCGGACCGGACGCACCGATCTGGTCGGCGAGCATCCGCCCCATCGTCGGCAGCACGGCGCGGTCGATGCGGGTGGCGGGATCCCACAGCGACGAGCGCATCAGCGCCTTCGCGCAGTGCAGATACGCCTCGCGCACCGACACCTCGATCACGAGCTTCGGCGGCCGGCTGTCGTCGGCGAATGCAGACAAGCGCTCCGGCGCCACGGTCAGGCGCGCGCCGCCGTTCACGCGCAGGGTCTCATCGACGCCCGGGATCATGAAGAGCAGCCCGATGCGGCCGGTGGCCACGATGTTCTCGAGCGTGTCGAGCCGGTTGTTGCCGGGCGCATCCGGGATCAGCATCGTGTGCGCGTCGACGCATCGCACGAACCCCGGTGCACCGCCCCGCGGCGACGCGTCGAGACCGCCGGCGGCATCGCCGCTGGCGACGACCACGAACGGCGACAGCGCAACGAAACGGCGACAGTGGTCGTCGAGCGCATCGAGCTGCTTGCGCAGCGCGCGCTCCTTCGGCATGGGATACAAGGTTCTGAGCTGCGCGACGGAATCGATGATCATCGGGATGCGCACCTTTCACGGATCGAGGACCGGATACCGGGACCGGAAGTCGAGACCTGCCGCCGGGTCGGGCGAGACCCGCCACTGGGTCGGCCGAGCCCAGCCGCCGGGTCAGCCGCGCCCTCGACGCCAGGTGCCCCGTCGCACGAGCCAGGCGTAGACGACGCCATTGAGCACCACCACGCCCGCGCCCAGCATCCATTGGATACCGGGCGTCAGGCCGGCCGGATAGATCAGCGGCACCAGGTAGTGCTCGACGAAGCCGCCAGGATAGCCGGCTTCACCGGCGGCGACACGCAGCCGGTTCTCGATCGAGGTCAGCGGGCAGGTTCCCGCGGTGCATTCGATGACGGCGCCCCAGACCGCGGCCGGCAGATGCACGACCGGCATCCAGCGGGCCCGCAGCGCCAGCACCGCGCCACCGACGACGAACAGCACGAACGCGAGGTGCAGCAGCAAGGTCGCGTCGGCTGCGATCCGCGTCGCCATCGCCGTACGCCCCACCACTACTGCATCGAGTGCAGCCCGATCATGTTGCCTTCGGTGTCGACCACCAGTGCGATGAAGCCATAGGGGCCGATCGAGAACTTCGGGCGCTCGACGCGACCGCCCGCGGCCGCTGCCCGGCCGGCCTGCACCGCACAGTCGTCGCATCCGAAGTACACGATCACGCTGTTGCCCCCCGACGGCATGCCGGCCATCTGCACCAGGGCACCCGAGCAGCCATCCCCTTCGGGCTGCATCGGAAACGCCCACATCGCCATCTCACCCTCGGTGCCGCTGCCCTCGAGACGCGACAGGGGCATGCCCAGCATCGCCTCGTAGAACGCCTTCGCGCGGGCCATGTCCTGCACGTAGATCTCGCACCATGCCACCGGATTTCTCATGAACGGTCCTCCTGTCGGGTCGGCTGCGGGGAATCGGCCTCGCGCCGGAACGGGCTTGGCGGCACAGGCCGGCCGGACACGCGTCCGGGTGGCATCATCCCCCGACACCCACGCGAGGAGACGAAGACCATGATGAAGACCGGCACGTTCACCGGCTACGACGTGACCCTGAAGGAACCCGGCATCGCCTGGATCCAGTTCAACCGGCCGGAGCAGCTCAACGGCATGAGCACGGCCATCAAGCGCAACCTGATCGAGACCCTGACGCAGGCCCAGATGGACCATCGCGTTCGGGTGGTGGTCTTCACGGGCACGGGCCGGGCGTTCTGCGCCGGCGACGACCTGAAGGGCTACCGCGACGGCACGGGCGACGCGCTCAGCCAGGTGCCGCCGATCCCCGGCGGGCACGATTGCGACATCGGCACCTACGACGCCCTGCGCTTCGTGTCGCAGAAGCTCAACACCACCGTGCGCGAGCTCGACAAGCTGTGCATCGCGGCGGTCAACGGGCTGGCTCTGCAGTCGGGCTTCTCGCTGGCGCTGGCCTGCGATTTCCGGATCGCGGCACGCTCGGCGAAGCTGGGCAGCGCGACGCTGCGCTTCGGCCTGCTGCCCGACGAGGGCGGCCAGTTCCTGCTGGTGCAGCTGATGGGGGTGGCGCGCACCATGGACTTCCTGATGCGCAAACGCATGGTCGAGGCCGAGCAGGCGCATGCGCTGGGCCTGGTCCACGAAGTGGTCGACGATGCGGCGCTGACGGACAGCGCACTGGCACTGGCCCAGGAGCTGGCGCAGGGGCCGCAGGTCTCGATGCGGCTGCTCAAGCGCTCGATCTACAACGCGGCCGAACTCTCGTTCGCGCACGCGCTGGACGACATCGCCGCCAAGACCGCGATCAGCGACCACCACCCGGATGCCCGCGAGGGGGTTGCGTCGTTCAAGGAGAAGCGCGCGCCGCGATTCAATGCGTGGCTGGAAGGCGGGCCCGCCGGGCATTGATCGGGCACGCGGGCGTCACAGAACGCCCGCGCCGGCGCGGCGCACCGGGGACACGGGCAGATGCGTGCGGCGCACGAGCAGCTCGGCCGCAGGCGTGCCGGCGCGCAGCCGCGTGACCCAGTCGTCAGGGTCGAACTCGACTCCGATCGGGTTCGCCGCGAAGTGCGGACCGCTCATGAAGGCGTCGGCCTCCTGCGCCGAGGCGAAGCACTCGACCTGGAACTCCATCTGGTTGCCGTCGGGGTCGGCGTAGTACAGCGACACCGTGATGCCGTGATGGATGCACCAGTAGGGCGAGATGCCCTGCGCCTTCAGGTACCCGTAGTGCTCGAGCAGCTCGGGCAGCGACGCGTACGTGTAGGCGACGTGATCCACGCCGATCGGTCCCGACCGCGCGGTCTCGGTGCCGCCGGGCTGGAGCACGTCGAGGTTCGCGAAGGCGAAGCGGTGATGCTCGTCGTCGTAGGTCAGGAACGCCAGCGCCGGGTTCTGGTGCTGGATGCGCGCATCGAACACGGTGCGGTACCACTGCAGCATCGCGTCGAAGCGGCGGGTCCGGTAGACGATGTGGGCAAAACGGATCGGTCGGATGCGGGTCATCGGTGGATCCTCGATCGGTGGGGTCGGTGGTCGGAGACGGTGGCAACGATCATTGGCGATCCGCGCGGCGCCGCGCGAGGGTGGTGATCGTCCGCGCCAGCCGCGACAGGTCGGGCAGCACCGCGGTCGGCGGCCGGTCCAGATCGGGCGGGTCGCCGCGGCGATCGATCCAGACCCGTGCAAGGCCGAGCGCAAACGCCGGTGCCATGTCGGTCGCCAGGCCCGCCCCCACGTGCAGCACGTCATCGCCGGCGACGCCGAGCCGCGTGAACGCGCGCTCGAAGAACGCCGGGTCGGGCTTGTAGGCCTCGACGTGCTCGGCGGTGACCACCTCGAGCGGCACCCCCAGCCCGCGCACGGTGTCGGCGATCAGCGCGTCTTCCGAGTTGGACACGACGGCCAGCCGATGGCGGCGCGCCAGCGTCCGCAGCGCCGGCACCACGTCCGGGTACGGCGGGATCGCCCGGACCGCCTCGAGCAACCGCGCCTGGGCCTGCGACACCCCCGACAGGCCCCACTGCCCCATCGTGCCCGCGAGGGCCTCGCGCAGCACCGTGCCGTAGGGCCGGTACGGCCCCGCCTTCAGACGCACGTGCCAGGCGCCGAAGTCCTGGTGGAACCGGGCCGCCTCGACGTCGGTGGCGACGAGGGTGCGGAAGACGGCGCGCAGGGTCTCGGGCCACTGCACCAGGGTGCCGTAGCAGTCGAAGGTGACGACGTGCGGCCAGGCCGCGTCGTGCCTGGACGCACGCCGGGCGGTGGCCGCGGGACGGTCCTCGTCGACCCGGAACCGCACGATCTGCTCGACCAGCGCCACCGGGATCGGCGCATCGAGCGGAAACCGCACGGTGCCTGCGGACGTGGGGTACGGCGCCAGTGCGTCGCGGAACGCCGCGATCGCCGAGTCACCGGGATACAGCCCGACGTGACCGCGGAACGCCGAATAGTGCACGAGGTTGCCGTGCAGCCTGACCGTGGGGATGCGATAGCGGATGCACTCGACCGCCTGCGGCGCGGCACGCTGCACGGCCGCGCGAATGTCCCGCAGCAGCCCCTGCACGGCGGGCGGACAGGCGGCGATGTAGGCGTCGACGGCCTCGGGGTCGGCATCGGGTTCCGGCCGCGTCACGGCATGCCTTCCAGGCTAGGGGCGACCGGTGACAGCCGGACGCGGCAGGGGCGAGGCGCCCGCCGCGGCGGCTCCCGGGGCGAGATCGGCGTCGATGCCGGCCTTCAGGTTCAGCAGGCTGGCCTGATCGACGCGGATGAGTCCGCGACGCGGACGGTCGAGATCCACCACGAGGAAGGCCAGCACCACGATCAGCACGACCAGGATGTAGGTGGCGAACGCCGGACGATGTCCGGCGCTGCCCGACGCGTACCCCACCACCGCAGTGGTGAGCACGAACGTGGCGTACAGCAGCAGCCAGATCACCTCCGGCACGTGCCGGCCCAGCGCGGCGTCGCGCCGCCCGTAGGCGTCGATCATGTCGTTCAGGGACTGCACGAACAGCCCGGTGCGCACCGGATTCGGATCGGCCTCGACCGCGCGCTCGGTGAGCCCCCACAGGGCATCGAGCACGGCGTTGGTCTGTGCGAGCACCTCGTGACGCGGCGCGTCGTGCTCCAGGGAGATCGCTGCGGAGCGCACCCGCAGGTCGACGTAGCGCTGCAGCAGCGCGCGCGCCTGCGCGTCGGCGTCTCCCTGCAGCAGACGCGCGCGCAGGTAGGCGGTGCCGATCGCGTTGGCCTCGTCGACCAGCGCTTCGCTGCGGCTGTCGAAGCGCTGCAGCGCCAGCGAGAAGGTGAAGCCCAGCAGCAGCGCGAGCACGCCCAGCAGCGACGACTGGATCGCGTTGACATGGTCACGCGCCGGCGCGTCGGGCGCGCTCGCCGTCCGCCTGCCGACCCGGTGTCCGAGCACGATCGCCAGCACCATCGAGCACAGCAGCACGCCCGCGATCACCAGGCTGTTCAGACCGTAGAGCACCTCCTTCATGCACGCGCTCCGCAGCGTTCAGGCATCCGGCGGCCCCTTCAGCTCGACCACGTTGCCCTCGGGATCGGGCACGTAGATCGACGGCCCCTGCCCCTGCGCACCGTAGCGCGAGGCCACCGGTCCCGGGGTGCAGCCGAAGGACTGCAGGTGCGCCCGGATGCGGTCGGCGTCGAACGGCTCGACGCGCAGGCAGAAGTGATCGAGGTTGCGCCCCTGGGCACCGGGCGGCGCACCGCCGGCCGCACCGAGCTTGCCGTCGACCGGCACCAGGTCGATCAGGGCACTGCCCGCGCGCAGCTGGATCAGGCCCAGCGCCTCCTGCCGGCGCTCGACCGTGCAGCCCAGCACGTCGCAATAGAAGCGCAGCATGCGGTCGAGATCGACGACGCGCAGCACGATGTGGTCGAGCCCCTGGAGGCGGATCATGTCGGTGTCCTTCAGCTGCGCAACGGCAGAGCCGCGCCGATCGCCACGAACATGCCCCCGCAGACCTGGTTGAAGCGCCGCCCGACGCGCCTGAGCCAGGGGCTGATGCGGTGCGCCGCACCCGCGATGAAGCATTCGGTCGCGATCTCGATCGCCGCGAAGGTGCCCGCCATGACCGCGAACTGCACGACGAGGCTGCGCGCCGGATCGACGAACTGCGGCAGGAACGCGGCGAAGAACAGGATGCCTTTCGGGTTGGTGACGGCCGACAGCGCCCCCTGCCGGAACAGCGACCCGCCGGACCGGTAGCCGGCCGACGCACGGACCGCGATGCCGATCGGGGGCGAGCGCCACACCTGCACGCCGAGCCACACGAGGTAGGCGCCGCCCACCCACTTCATCACCGTGAGCCAGACCAGCGAGGTCTTCAGCAGCGCGCCGATGCCGAACATCGACAGCGCGATCACCGCAACGAAGCCCACCGCGCCGCCGAAGATCGTGAACAGCGCGCGTCGCGGGCCGTGCAACGCGCCATGGGCGAGCGCCAGCAGCCCGTTGGGGCCGGGGGAGAGCGACAGGCCGATCGCGGCCAGCAGGTAGACGAGCCAGGTTTCGAAGTTCATGCCGCGATGCTGTGGGCGGCGGCGGCGCCGGTCAAGTGCTTGCGGTTGTGCCGGTCAGGTGCGGGCGATCGTGCCGGTCGGGTGCGTGCGTCGTGGCGGTCAGGCGCGCGCGGTCGCGCTGGCGTGCGTGGTGGGGCATGACCTGCCACGTCATCGACGCCGGTGCGCCCTGCTTCGTACGCTGGCCTCACGCCGCACTCGCGCGGCGCAACCCGCCACCCGAGCACCACGCACGACAGGAGTCGAACTCATGAACACCACTACCGTGACCCCCGCGTCGATCGCACGCGCCTACCTGGACACCTGGAACGAGACGGATGCCGAGCGCCGGCGACGGCTGCTGCAGCAGCACTGGACCGAGGACGCCGCCTACGCCGACCCGATGGCCAGCGTCCAGGGCGCCGACCCGATCGCCGCACTGATCGGTGCGGTGCACGCGCGCTTTCCCGGATTCCGCTTCACGCTGCTGGGCACTCCCGACGGACACGGGGACTACGTGCGTCTGGCCTGGGCGCTGGGCCCCGATGGATCCCCCGCCCCGATCGAAGGCAGCGACGTGGTGACGCTGGAGGGCGGCCGCATCCGCCGGGTGATCGGCTTCATCGATCGCGCACCGGCGGGCTGATCGGAACCGCCCGAGGGCGATGACCGTGGCCGGGACGCGTCGGACGTCCCCGGCCACGGAAGGGTCACGCCCCCGGCCACGGTTGGATCACGCCCCCGGCCACGGTCGGGTCACGACCCCGGCTGAAGTGGGATCACGCCCATGGCGTCAGGCCAGGTCGGCCAGCACCGCCTTCACGCAGCCCTCGAGATCGAATCCGCGGCCGACCGCAACGCGACGCGCGCCGGGCGAGCCCGCGGCGGTCACGCCCGAGGCCCGCGTCCAGCCCGAGGCGTCGGACGCGCACAGGTCGTAGATGTACTTGACCAGGCGCAGACGCTCGTCGGCGCCGACGCCGTCCTTGCCCACGTAGTACTTGCGCACCAGCGCCGCCGTCTCGGGATTCTCGAGATCGAGCCCCGACGGCGCGGTCAGCACCGGGCCGCCGCACAACTCGCACAGGAACGTGAGGAACGCGTCTCGCCGGCCGGTGATGGTGAGGCCGGCCAGGTTGCAGGCGACCGCGTCGGGCACGCACAGCCCCTCGATGATCTGCACGCGGTTCAGCGCCGTGTAGCGCAGCGCGTCGAGCAGTTGCGCGGTCTCGATCATCTCGGCGATGGTGCTTCGGATCGCGCCCACGTTCTCGAGACCGTTGTAGCGCGCCATCAGCTGCGCCGCGCCGATCAGCTTCTTCGTGTCGCGCGGCTCGCGCACCAGCACCCCGGTGCGGTGCAGCGTCGTGAAGTAGCCGAGCAGCTCGCGTGTGTGGTCGAACTCGCCGTCCATGAACACGCGCTCGTTGGGCACGAACACGTCGTTGAAGATCACCGTCGCGTCGTGATGGAAGGTGCTGTGGTTCACCGGCTTGTCGAAGCGGAAGCGCTCGCCCCAGGGGGCTCCGGCGTAGTTCGAGATCATCACCACGCCCGGCGCGTTGGCCGGCACCGCACAGGCCACCGACCAGTCTGCATCCGCCGGGCCCATGCCGTGCGTGGGCAGCACCAGCAGCTCGTTGGCCAGCGCGGCCGACGTCACGGAGGTCTTGGCACCCCGGATGACGATGCCGTCGGCACGGCGCTCGACCACGCGCACCCACAGGTCGGGGTCGGCCTGGCCGGAGGGCGGCTTGGACCGGTCGCCCTTCGCGTCGGTCATCGCGAACGCGCCGTGCAGGTCGTTGCGCGCATACCATTCGGCGTAGGCGTCGATGCGCGGCGTGTACGCGGTGCCGAACTTCGCGTCCATCTTGCGGGCGACGATCTGGAGGCCGGTGATGCCCGCGGCCATCGCACCGTGGGCGTCGCCGGGCATCTCCTCTTCCATCGCGACGAACTTCAGCAGGTCTTCCTGCGAGCGCGGCGGCTGGTGCCAGCGGTGGATGACCTCGCCGTCGGGCAGGGTCACGGTGCGGGCGGCGAGCGTCTCGGCATCGTCGGCGGCGCCCCGGCCGTACTGCGCGGCATTGGCGCGCGCGCGCAGGCCGAAGTGCGCATGGTCGACCACGTCGCGGATGCGCTCACCCGCGTAGTAGACGACGCGACCGTCGCGCAGGCTGTCGAGGTACTGCTGGGCTGTTCTGAGGGCCACGGGATCTCCTCCGTTGTCGTGCTTGAACGCCCATTCTGCCGCGCAACGGGGCTGGCCGCTCACCCCTCGTCCGGCCGCCCGCTCACCGCGACCATCTGCCACTGCCCCGCCTGCAGCACGTAGACCTCCGTCCACCGGCCCTGAACGTCGGACGGCGGCCCGTCCTTCGGCTGCACGGTCGCGGCATACGCGTAGTGGGCAACGCCGGTGTGACCGGCGTACACGCGCACACTCAGCGGCTCGAGCCGATAGGCGACCAGCGCCGGCGCGTCCTCGCCGACCGACTGGAGCGCCGCGTCACGGTCGTGCGGCGCGGGCGCCCGCAGGTCCCAGCCCATGTAGTCGGGATCGAGCGCCGCGGCGATCGTCGCCGGGTCACGCGTCCGCACGCAGGCCCACAGCGCGACCACCCGATCCCACAGCGCCCGCTGCTGCGGGGTCCAGTCGGACATGCGCACGGGTCGGGACGGGTCTCGGTCGTTGCGGGGGTCGGCAGTCATGTCGCGGGTCGGGTTCGTGGAGAGGTCAGTCCTCGGCGTCGTGCTTCGGGCCGCTCGACGGGTCGTCGCGCGTCAGCACGCTCCAGGTGCACGACGCGCCGAAGGCCAGCACCAGGCCCCACTTCAGGCTGGCGGCCGTCGCCGCGATCGCATAGACCCAGGGGACACCGAAGCGCGGCGCCTCGGTGAGCCACCAGTGCAGCCCGTTCTCGACCAGGTCGAACGCGGCGGCCACGGGCAGGGTCCAGGTGGCGACGATGCGCAGCGATCGGCCCAGGCCCGCCAGCACGCGCGTGCGCGTTGCCAGCAGATAGCCGAACGCACCATAGGCCACGAGGAGCAGGCAGTCGAACGGCAGATGCAGGCGATAGCGCGCGAGATGGTCCGCCGGCCAGAGGTGGACGATGGTGCCGAAGACGCGGGGGCTGAACGCCAGCTGCAGGGACAGCACGCCAGGATTCAGCGGCGCGAGGTATCCGGCCAGGCCGATCAGCAGGACCGCGGTCGCGGCGCCCGTGAACGCAACGGCAGCGCGCGGCTCTGCGGGGACGATCCGCGCACTCCGCCACCGCGGCATCGCCGCGAACACCCCCAGCATCGCCAGGTACACCCCCCCGGACACCGGATCACGACTGGCGAGGTAGTCCGCCACGCTGCGGCCGGCCAGGGCGACCGCCAGCAGCAGTTCCGCCAGCACCAGCAGGCCGAGCGCCATCAGTCCGACCGCCCACCACCCGCGTGCCCCCCCCAGCGCACGCGCCCCGCCCGACGTACCGGAGATCCCCGGCGGCCCCGACCGGTCCGAGGCACCCGATGCCGGCAGGCTGAACTTCCGCACCACGAACCCGGCGGCCAGGTATACGGCGACGAACATCAGGGGCATCTCCGCCAGTTCCGCATAGCGCTCGCCGACCCGGGGGACGACGAACGGCACCCGGATCGCACCGAGCAGGAAGCCGGCACCGAACACCAGACCGAAGTAGGCGGCGGCCGCGGCCACCGACGCCCGCGCGCTCAACCGCGCGTTGCGGTGCGCGCGGCGCCCGTCCACAGTTCGACGTCCGGAAGGTTCGCGTGCACCTGGGCCATGTCGGTGTACCGCTCCAGCACATCGACGACCAGCGGCAGCGGTTCGGCCCAGAGTTCGGGCAGGTCGCACTCGGACGCCTCGCGGATCGGATACGCGAGGACTTCGCGCGGCGGAGCCCAGAGCGCCGACACGCCCGGCTTGTTGCCGCGGGGATCGCAGCGGTACCAGCCGTGGTCGGGCAGATGCACGGCGTTCAGACCGTGCAGGCAGTACGGCGCGCCGGCGTCGCCGACCGACAGGCGCTGGTAGCACAGCGCCGCCGGGATGCCATTGGCCCGCAGGAGGGCCGCCAGCAGGTGGCTCTTGGCGTAGCAGTACCCGGTGCCGTGCTTCAGGACGTCCGAGGCCCTGCACGTCACCGGATTGCTGCGGAAGTCCCAGCTGTGGCGGATCTCGTCGCGCACGAACGTGAAGCAGGCCTCGGCGACGCCCTGGACGTCGTGTGCGCCGGCGGCGAGCATCGCGGCCCGCGCGCGGACCGTCGGATCGTCGGCATCGATGTATCGGCTGGACCGGAGAAACGGCGCGAGGTTCGGGGGCATCGTCGGTGCGTTCATGGGTGCGTCCTATTCCACCAGCACCTTACCGGCAACGATGTCCTTCAGGAAGGCGGCGCCGTCGCCGAGGCTCATGAAGTGCCGATAGGCCTCGGCGCCGAACAGCATCGGCTCGAACAGGTAGGTGATCGCATTGATGGCGTTCTCGTCCGCGAACCCCGTGCCGGGTTGCGCGCGGAGCACCTGCGCCCGCAGCGCCTCGGGCATGGTGGCGAACATCGCCACGTACGCGATGTATTCGCGCGCCTGGATCGCCGGCCGCCGGATCGTGAAGTTGCACCCGGCCACCGCATGGGCCGACTCGTGCGCGGCAAGCGCCCGGTAAAGCGCGCGCGAGACCCGCACGCCGAACCAGGTGCGCCGGCGCTGGAACGCGGCGTACGACAGCAGGTGGGCCTGCTGCCGATCCTCGAAATAGCAGCCGGCCGCCGTGCGCGAGACCTCGTCGGGCAGGCGGTCTCCGACCGACACGGTGTACGCCGGCGCAACGGTCAGCCCCTGTGCCTGCAGGAAGCGGCGGGCGTCGGCCGCCCCTGCGCAGATGTCGGCGCGGTCGGCGGGCGTGGCGCCGACGACCCGGATCGCGGCCCCGGGGCAGACGTGACCGGCGGGCGTCCGGCCGGGCGTGACGGTGGGGGCGGCGGATGCTGAGGCGGGTGCTGAGGCGGGTCCCGCAGCAGGGGCTGCGGCAGGGGCTGCGGCGGGCTCGGCCGCCAGCGCAACGGTGATCGGGGTCACCGTGCTCGTCATGACCATGACCATGGTCATGGTCATCTCCAGCATCGCGGCCAAACCCCGACGCACGATTCGATCAGCGCACATGGCCGAGCGCCCGGTCGTCCGCGCCCATGTCGGCCGCCGACGCCGCCCGCCCGACGGGTGCACCGGACGCGGCATCGCGCGCCGTCCCCTGCAGCCCGAGGCGGATCGTCTTGGCGAACACCGCGCCGGGCGCGGCATTGAAGACGAATCCCAGCAGCAATGCCGAAAGGAACAGCGCGGTCATCTCAGGCGCTCGCCCCTGAGGTAGGCCACCCAGTAGACGCTCGCCACCAGCACGGTACCGCCGAGCAGGTTGCCGGCCGTCACCACAAGCAGGTTCCGCGCCGCCGCCACCACCGTCACCCCACCCTGCCCGTCCAGCACATACCCGTACGGCAGGATGAACCAGTTGGCGATCGAGTGCTCGAAACCGAGCGCCACGAACGCCATCACCGGGAACACGATCGCCAGGATCTTGTCGGTCACGCTGCGCGCGCCGATCGCCAGCCACACGGCCAGGCAGACGAGCGCATTGCACAGGATGCCGCGCGCGAACGCCTCGAGCAGCCCCAGCCCGGCCTTCGCGTGCGCGATGCGCACCACGGTGTCGCCGACGGCACCGTTGCCCAGCCCGGCGATGTCCGCCCACACGACCAGCAGCACCGTCCCCAGGCAGCCGGCGACGTTGCCGACGTAGGCGAGGCACCAGTTGCGCACCACTGCGCCGGTGCTGATCAGCCGGCTGGCCCAGGCCATCGCGATCAGGTTGTTGCCGGTGAACAGCTCCGCACCGGCGATCACGACCAGCACCAGCCCGAGCGAGAACGCCGCGCCGCCCAGCAGCCGCGTCGGCCCGAATCCCAGCGTGGAGCCCGTGACCACCACCGCGAACAGCAGCGACCCGAGCGAGATGAACGCGCCGGCGAGGACCGCCAGCACCAGCACCGTCAGCGGGTCGGCCTGGGCCTTGGCGACGCCGATCCGCTCGACCCGGCGGGCGATCTCCTGCGGCGGGTAGGCGTCGCTCAGGGGAGGGTCGGCGTCGCTCGGCGGCGGGTCGGCGGTCACGGATCTGGGGTTGAGTGGGCGGCAGGTGGTTCGATTGTAGGGACGTTCGGTATGCAAGGACGTGCGGTGTGCAGGGACGTGCGGTGTGCAGGGACGTTCGGCGTGCAAGGACGTTCGGTGCGCGCCGCGGCCCCCTCAGCGGTCGTGCCGCCGCATCCAGCGGAACACCGCAGGCAGCCACCACGGATCGCCGCGATAGAACGGCAGCGTCCGAAGGGGCAGATCGAACGCGCTCTCCCCGCCCGCGGCGCCGAGCACCCGGCGCGCGAGCAGGCGTCCGAAGTGTGTGCCCATCGGCACGCCCACGAAGCAGTAGCCCGCGGCGTAGTGGATGCCGTCGTGCATGCCGATGCGCGGCTCCACGTCGAAGGTGCCGGCGCAGCGCCCGGTCCAGACGTGCTCGACCCGCAGGTCGTGCAGGTCCGGAAAGATGCGCAGCATGCGCGCGCGCAACCGCTGCGCCATCACCCCCAGGTCCTGATCGCGTCCGCCCGTGAGGCCGCCGAACACGAGCCGCGACGGATCGCCCGGCACGCGCCGGAACCAGTCGACGTCGAAGTTCCAGTCGATGAAGGTGCGGTCGCCCGGCAGCAGCGCCCGCACGCGGTCCTCGCCGATCGGCGCCGACACCGCCTGATAGGCGTCGAACGGCACCAGCCGTCGCGCCAGCCACGGCCAGGCCGCCCCCGAATAGCCGTTGGTGACGACGACCACCGCGCCGGCGACGAGTCGCGCCGCATCGAGCGCAAGCGTGAACCCGTCCGCGTCGCGCCGGATCCCGCGCACCGGCGTGTGCGCATGGATGCTCGCACCGGCCGCGCGCGCCGCCTGCAGCAGGCCTGCGTGGTACAGACCCGGGTGCAGCCCGGCATGGTCGTCGATGCGCAGGCCGCCGTGATAGTGATCGGTGGCGATCTCGTCACGCTGCGCGGCGCGGTCGACAACGTCGAAGCGCTCGCCCAGCAGGTCGGCGCGCAGCGTGTACTCGCGCACCATCGCGTCGCGCATCGCCGCGCTCGTCGCCAGCAGCAGGCGCCCCTGCTGACGGTAGTGGCAGTCAATGCCGAACTCGGCGACGGTCTCCTTCACCGCGTCGAACGCCGTGCCCAGCTCGCGGTATGCCCGCACGGCGCGCGCCCGGCCGTCACGCGCGATCAGCTCGCCCAGCCCGTGCTTCAGCGAGCGCCCGACGTAGCCGGCGTTGCGCGTCGCCCCGCCGTGCCCGGGCGCGTGCGCATCGAGCACCACCACGTGCCGCCCCGCGCGTGCGAGATGCGCGGCAGCCACGCATCCGGTGATGCCCGCGCCCACGATCGCCACGTCGGCACGCGTCGGCGGCGGCGTCGGCGCCTGCGCACGCGAAAGGGGCGCCGCACGCCACCACCAGGGATCGAACGACAACGCGGTGCCAGTCGCGTCACCCGCCGGCAGGGGCTCCGTGACGCGATCCATCGCGCCGCTCATGCGCCCCGATCGCGATCGGCCTTCAGCCAGCGGAACAGCTCGTCCATGCGCGCGCGCACCAGCGCGTCGCCGTCGCGCCGCGACCAGTCGTACACCCCGCGTCCGTTGCCCAGGCCATCCGCTCCCTCGGCCACCAGCCGGGCCACGGCCTGCGCCGGCTCCGGCGACGTGTCGAGGTGAGGCATCAGCGAGCGGCCGAAGTGGAACATCGTCTGCAGACCGCCGACGTCGGCCGACTCCAGCGGACCGGTGATGCCCACCCGCCGGCCGAAGCTGTTGCGCACCACCGTGTCGATCGCCTCCGCACTGGCCGCGCCCGACGCCCACAGTGCCCAGGCCTCCCGCAGCATGGCGAACTGCAGGCGGTTCCCGATGAATCCCGGGATCTCCTTCTCGATCACGGCAGGCTCCTTGCCCGCCGCCTTCAGCGCCGCGCAGGTCCATGCGGTGACCTCGGGGTCGGTCGCCGGACCCGCGCACACCTCCACGAGCGGGATCAGCTGCGGCGGATACCAGAAATGGGCCGCGATCACCCGCTCCGGCCGCGACACGCGTGCGATCAGCGCGCTGGCGGGCTGCCCGCTGGACGAGGCCAGCACCGTCGGCGGCGGGCAGAGCGCATCGAGCTGCGCAAAGATCTCGAGCTTGAGCGGCAGATCCTCGGTCACGGCCTCCACGACCAGCTGGGCGGCGGCGGCGTCCTCGAGGCGCACCGACGTGCGGATGCGGCCGAGGATCGCCGGGATCGCGCCCGCCTCGATCAGCTCGTGCCGCGCGAACTCCGCCAGACTGGCGGCAATGCGCTCGACGGCCCGCGCCAGCGACGCGGTCGATCGGCCGATCATCACGACCGGCCGCCCGGCGGTCGCGAACACCTGCGCCACCCCGTGCCCGATGATCCCGTTGCCGATCACGGCAACCGTGTCCAGTTGCTGCAACTTCATCCGCGCCCCCTGCTCGACGTGCTTCGACCCGACCGATGCTAGCCCGATTGCGGCGGCGCGTGACACGCCACGCACAGTTTGTTGCCCTCGGAATCGCGGAAGTACGCGCCGTAGTAGTGCGCGTGGTATTCCGGCCGCAGGCCCGGCGCCCCTTCGTCCGTGCCGCCGTGCGCGAGCGCGACCGCGTGCGCCCGATCGACCACGTCGCGCGTTGCCGCCAGGAAGGCGACCATCTGCCCGTTGCCCACGCCATGGGCGCGCCGGTCGTACGGACGCCCGATCAGCAGCAGCGGACGCGGCCCGGGCTCGGACTGCCAGCCGGCCCACGGCCGGCTCGGGTCGCAGAAGCGCTCGCTGGCGCCCAGGACGGGCATCAGCGCCCGGTAGAACCGCAGCGCACGATCGAAGTCGTCGACCCCGATGAAGATGTGCGAGAACACACGCGCCCCGCTCAGGCCGTGAAGGCCCGCAGCGCCCCGACCAGCCCCGCAACGATCAGGACGAGACAGGGCCCGATGCTCAGCAGAAAGCCGGGGCCGCGCTTCTCGGGCGCAGACAGGTAGGCACGCCAGTAGACGAATCGCCCCACTACGTAGACGGCGCCGCAGGCGGCGACGTACGCCGGCGGCCAGTAGCGCGCAGCGACGTAGAGCGCCGGCAGGAACAGCACGAGCACCTCGAGCGTGTTCATCTGGACGCGATACATGCGCTCGAACTGCTCGTGCCCGGTGACGGCCGGCGCCCTCACCCCGTAGCGGCCGCGTGCCCGCCCGACCAGCGCGACGAACAGGAAGAACTGCAGCAATGCGATGAGCGCAACGACGTCGACGAGGTGCATGGCGTGCCCGGGCGGATGGAGGGACGGTGCATCACATTGTGCCGCCGAACGCCCGCTGTGCCGCAGGACGCCCGCACCGGCTCAGTTCCCCGGCGACGCCGGGCCTTTGCGTGCGCCCTTCTCGGCACCCGTGTCGGCCCCCTTGTCGGCACCTGATCCTGCGCCCACGCCCGTTCCTGCGCCCGTTCCTGCACCCGTTCCTGCACCCGCGCCCCGGATGCGTTCGAGTTGGCCCATGAGCCATCGCCCGCTTTCCATCGGCGCGGCGCTGCCGCACTTCACCAGGTACGGCCGGCCGGACAGGCTGCTCGCCGAGGCCCCCCGTTCAATGAAGTGCTCGGCCGTCTGCACGAGACCGCGGCGCTGCAGGTACTCCAGTTTGTCCGCGAGGTGCTTGCGCGCCTCGGCGGCCGAGTGCCACGAGCCGTTCCGGTTGAACACGCACCCCGAGGCGGCAAGCCGCTCGAGCAAGGCGTCGATCTCGGCCTGCGCCGCCGGCGTCGATGCCGCCGCGTGCGCCGGGCCGCCGCCGAACAGCACCGCGCAGGACCCGACGACCAGCACCACGCGCAAGACACCGCTCCAATCACTGGCGACGCCCCCACATCGCGTGCGTGACGCAACCGACCGTGCCGTGCCCGGGTCCGTCACGGACGCCCCCCGCCATATCCGCGCAGCCGGTTGTACTCGGCGACCTGCTCCGCACGCAGGATGCGGACCTGCTCCAGGTGCGCCTGCAGATGCACGCCCCGCAGTCGTGCCTGGGCCTCGGCGACGCGCGCCAGCGCCGCGTCGAGCTGACGCTCGTCCACCGTCCGCGCGGCGAACAGGCGGTCCAGCGCCCGTTCGGCGTCGATCACACCCTCGCCCGCCGCGATGGCGGAAGCCTTCATCCGCGCGTACAGGCTCCGCGTGGCGTCGGTCTGCGCGGACGTCAGTGACAACTTGTCCGCCAATTCGAGCACGTGCAACGGCCCGGGATAGCCATTCAGCTCGGCCGCCAACGCCAGGCTCATGCCGCGGCCGGCCCGCAGGCCGGCGACGTCGGCCTCGGACAAGGCCTTGATGTCCCGGCTCTCGAGGCCGCCGTAATGACCGTGGCCGGCGCATCCGGCAAGGGCGGCGGTGGCAAGGGCGAAGGCACAGCGCAGGGACGGACGCATGGGATTCGATCTCGAGGCGTGGGCAGTTCATCAGCATCGCATGGTTCGGCGATCACGCGGCAGCGTACCTGGGCACACTCAGTTGCCCGCCGTGAGCAGACCGAACGACGAGAATGCACTCCTGCCGCAGAGCGCGCCCAGGACCGGTACGGGCGCCTCGCATCCGAACGCCAGCAGCGCAAACGCGATCCCGGGACCCAGGTGCAGGATCGTGAGGCCGAAGATCAATGCGCGCAGCATGTGCAGTACGCGCTTTCCTCAACGCGTCCGAATCGGGCCGCGGCACGCCATCGTCGCCCCGAGCGCGGTGAATCGTCCGACCATGATGCGGGTCATGCGCGGGCTAGACATCGCCGACCACCACACCCAGGCGCCTCAGGACAGGGCCGGTCAGCAGCGCCCCTACGGCCGATGAGGCAAAACCATACAGGACGACGGCGACGTAGATCATCGACGCACCACCGCCCTGATACGGGCGAACGCAGTCCGTGTAGAAGGCCAGCAGAAGCCAGGGCGCGAACAGCAGGGCTGCCCCCACGGTGCGCAACGGGTTCTTCGAGGCGAGCGCAATCAGGCCCGGCAGGAACCCGACCGCAACGAACCCCAGGGAGACCAGTTGCGCACGCACCCCATGCCCGTAGCAGGCCGCGCCATTGAACAGTTCGAGGGCGACGACGGCACCCGTGGCGAGCAGGCCCAGGCGGAAGGCCTTCGCTGTGGGGATCCGGCGAGGTGCGTCAGGCATGTGATGGCACGTTCGTGCCGGAGCACGGGGTCACCGCCCGGCCCTCTGCGCCTGCAGACCGGCGCGCAGGGCGGCGCGCATGTCGTCGGGCAGGCTGGCCACGCCCTTGACCGTTCCGGGACCGCCATGATGCCAATGCACCGTGAACGCACGCGCCGGCGCAGACGACCCCTGCGCGCGCGACGTGACGCCAAGCACGACCTCGGTGCCCCCCTCCACGAGCGCAGCAGAGGACAGCAGCCTGACCACCGGCCCGAGCTCCCGGACCGCGAGCGTGACCACCACGTCGAAACGGCCGCCCACCCCGGCGCTCTCGCGGGCCTGCGTCGCCACGTCGAGCGTACGCACCCGACGCACCTCGGTGCGCGCGAAGCAGCCGGACTCCGCGAAGAACGCTGCGATACCGGATGCGGCCGCCTCTTCACGCGCCACGACATCCTTCTGATCGGGTCGCCACTCGGGCGCCCACAGCACCAGGGAGGCGGCGGCGGCGTCGCAGACGGGCGCCTGCGGCGCGGGCGTGAGCGTCACGGTCGTGCTGGCGCATGCGGCGAGGAACACCGCGCACAGCAGTGCGCCAATCCGCGCGGCGCCCCCCGCCGAAACGCCTGATCCGCGCATCCGATCGGCCCCTGCCCTGCGCTCAGCGTGCCGACAGGACATGGACGAGCTGCCAGGCGATCAGGATGTAGCCACCGAACGCCGCAACCGTCGCCAGGGCCGACGTTGCACGACTGCGCAACAGGACCAGCAGGGCGAGGCACGACATCAGGTACAGGATGGCCACGATGACGTACGCCTCCGGAAGGGGAACGAAGGTGGGCGTTCCGCCGCGACGCGGCGACGTCTCGAAGCCCGAATGGGCGACGATCAGGGAACCGCCCAGCAACCCGAGAATGCACAGGGCGGCAATCGAGAGCTTCGCGGGCAGGGTCAAGGGCGTGGTCGGGTGCATGCGGCCTGAAGTATGGGTCAAGCGACCGTCGAGACGGAACGCATGCGAATTCACTGCCGCTCGACGATCACGTGTGTGGCGAGCGAGGCAAGATCCGGATTGAACGCCACTTCCCACAAGTGACCGTCCGGATCCTGGAAGTAGCCGGCATAACCGCCCCAGAACGCCTGTTGCGCCGGCTTGACGATCCGGGCGCCCGCGCGCGCTGCCTGCGCCATGACGGCGTCGACTTCGGATCGCGAAGCGACGTTGTGGGCCAGCGAGAAGCTGGCGGGACTCGACACACCGACCGGCAGGCCGGTGTCCGCGGCAAGGCTCGTACGGGGCCAGAGCGCCAGTCTGAGCCCGGACTCGAGTTCGAAGAACGCGACCGCACCGATCTCGAACTCGGTGCCCATGATGCCCGCCGTCGGCAGGCCGAGACCGTCACGGTAGAAGGCCAGCGCGCGCTCGAGATCGGCAACGCCCAGCGTGATGAGGCTTATGCGCGGACGCATCGGGTGCTCCTGCGGAGGTGGCGGTCCCGTGAACGCCGTGCCAGGGCGGACGCGGAACGCGCCGGTCTCGACGACTTCAGTCCCACCAGGCATCAAATCTCGTGCGCCACGGTTCGAGATCGTACCGCTGCCCGTTGTATCGGACGACCGCGCTGACGGGCTTCTTCCCGTCGCTTCGCGATGCGGTGAACCTGAGATCGGCAAACCCGTTGGACGCGGTCGGCTCGACGGAAATCAGCGTCCCTGCATCGATGCGCGGGACCTCTTCTCCGCCGCAGCGACTCCCACCGCGGTAACGCCAGTGCGACAGGGTTTCCGCAAGCACCGGCCGGACCGTTTCCCCGTCCACGACAAAAAGCGTCAGCGCGTCGTCCGAGCCTCCATCGTAGGTGCATCGATCACGAAAGGCGCTCAGACGGAGCCCGAAGCCCCGGGTGTTCTTCGACAGCAGGTATCGCGCCGTGTCGATCCTCAGCGAATCAACTGAGACCTCCGTGGCGGCGTCTTCAGGAATCACGCCGCGGTAGGACGCAACCACCCGACGGCCAGGCCCCTCCAACACCGCCAGCAGCAGCGCCTTTTCATGCTCGGTGCCGGCGTCGTAGGCGAAGGCGGCGATGATCCTGGCGTGATCCGCCGGCCATGCCTTGCACGTGCCTGCGACGAGGCGCCCCCCGTTCTCTGCGCTTGGATGCCGCCCGGACGCGGGATACGCAAAATGGGGAAGACCGAAGTGCCTTCCCAACCGCTTCACCACGGCATCGCTGCAGCGGTCGGCGCGCTCAGGTGACCGGGCGTGCGCGAGCGCGTACGGTGCAAAAAAAGAGAATGGCCAACAGCAGGTGCGCACACAGGATCCGGGGCAGTCGCACAACGTTCTTCCTGGTGAGACCCGATTCAGAGTTCAGGGATTGTCTTCCGCAAGGCGGGAACCGTGCCGCATGCGATACGGTCGACGCCGATCAGCCGCAGTCGCTGTATCGGGTCGCAGCC
>JAKOZZ010000438.1 GCA_029779755.1 Pseudomonadota bacterium | reverse complement strand
TCCGATCCCCAGCGCGTGATCGCGCGTGGGACGGCGATACCGCTGCCGCGAACCGATCCGGCACTCCGGTCCGGATCGGTTCGGAGCACCGGCCGGTCATCGGGCCCGGGGTGGACGCGGTCGGGGGGCCAGGGGCGGAGGGAGGCGCGCCGGCGGAGTCGCGCGCGGCGATCGAGCCGATCCGTCCAGGTGTCGATCCACTGCTCGAGTGGCGACGCGTGCTGCACCGGCGACTGTTGCAGACGCTGGATCTGCGCCGCCGCGACATCCGACAACTCGAGACGGCGCAGCTGCGCGCCGAGACCGCCGACCTGTTGCGGGAACTGCTGGCGGACGAAGTGCGCGTGCCCGCCTCGGTGGATACCGAAGTGCTGATCACCCAGGTGCTCGACGAAGCGATCGGCCTCGGTCCGCTCGAGCCCCTGCTCGAGGATCCGTCCGTGACCGAGATCATGGTCAACTGCGCCGACGAGATCTACGTCGAACGCGAGGGCCGTCTGACCCGAAGCCCGCACGTCTTCAGCGGCGAGCCGGCGATCCGCGCGGTGATCGACCGGATCGTCGCGCCCCTCGGACGGCGCATCGACGAGAGCATGCCGATGGTCGATGCGCGCCTGGACGATGGATCGCGCGTCAACGCGATCATCCCGCCGCTGGCGGTGCGCGGGTCGGCGGTCACGATCCGCCGCTTCAATCGGCAGGTGTTTTCGGTCGACGACCTGCTCGCGCGCGGATCGGTCTCCGCGGCGATGGTCGCGCTGTTGCGCATCTGCGTGCAGTGCCGGCGCAACGTGGTCATCTCGGGCGGGACCGGCAGCGGCAAGACGACCCTGCTCAACGTGCTCTCGAACCTGATCCCCGAAGGCGAGCGCGTCGTCACCATCGAGGACGCCGCAGAGCTGCGACTGAATCATGCCCATCTGGTCAGCCTCGAGGCGCGACCGCCCAACGCGGAGGGACGCGGCACGGTCACCATCCGCGATCTCGTGCGCAACGCGCTGCGCATGCGCCCGGATCGCATCGTCGTCGGTGAATGCCGGGGCGGCGAAGCGCTGGACATGCTGCAGGCGATGAACACCGGCCACGACGGCTCCCTGACCACCGTGCACGCGAACAGTCCGCGCGACGTGGTGGCGCGGCTCGAGACCATGGTGCTGATGGCGGGCATGGATCTGCCGGTGGCTGCGATCCGCGACCAGATCGCGTCGGCGGTGCACGTGATCGTGCACCAGGCGCGCAGTGCGGACGGGCGCCGCCGCATCACCGAGATCGCCGAGGTGACCGGTGTCGAAGGCAGCCGCGTGCAGATGCAGTCGTTGCTGCGCCATGAGAACGGGCGCTTCGTCCATTGCGGGAACGTGCCGCAGTTCTTCGAATCACTGCGTGCTGCCGGCATCGAGATCGATCCGGGCCTGCTGGAGGGCGATCGCTGATGCCGAACGCGCCGCTCTGGATCGCGGCGAGCGCCGCACTCGCCAGCGTGCTGCTCGCCTGGCTGGTCGTGCGCAGCGTGCGGGTGCTATGGGGGCGTTACCGCCTGCGCTTCGTCGACGGGGTGTCGGCCCGGTTGCGCCGCGTCCACGTATTCGTCGATGCCGGGCGTCTGCTCGGGCTGAATCTGTTCGTGAGCATCGCGCTGACGGCCTTCGCCCTGTGGCTCACCGGCAGCCTTCTCGCCGCGGCCGCCGCCGCGGCGGCCTCGGGACTGGTGCCCGGCGCGGTGCTCGCCTGGCTGCGCCAGCGCCGACAGGAGCGGTTCCGGCTGCAGTTGTCCGACCTGATGATGCTCACCGCCGGTGGCTTGCGCGCGGGCCTCAGCCTCGGGCAGTCGCTGCAGCAGACGGCCGGCGAGATCCCGCCGCCCGCCCGTCAGGAGCTGCAGCTGCTCCTGCGCGAGCAGCGTCTGGGCGCGCCGTTCGACCAGGCGCTCGCCGGACTCGAGCGCCGCATGCCGATCGAGGAGATGACGCTGCTCGCTGCCGCGCTGCGCATCAGCCGCGAAACCGGGGGCAACCTCGCCGAGACCCTGGAGACGCTGGGCGACACCCTGCGCAGGAAGGTGGCGATCGAGGGAAAGATCCGGGCGCTCACGGCCCAGGGGCGACTGCAGGGATGGGCGATGGGGCTCCTGCCCGCGGTCGTCGGCGTCCTGCTCTGGTTCGTCGAGCCCGTGGCCATGGGGGCGCTCTTCTCGACCTGGTTCGGACTGGCGACCTGCGGGGTGATCGTCCTGATGCAGCTGCTCGGGCTGCACTTCATCCGGCGCGTGATGCGCATCGACGTCTGAACCCGTCCGAATCGTCCGGGAGCCTCTGATGCACGTTCTGCTGGTCGCAAGTCTCGTCGCCGGAGCGCTCTCGGTCGCAGCGTTCGCGGTCTGGTTCGGTCGACTGTTCCAGCCGACCGTGACCGACGATCGTCGCTACAAGGATCCGCCGCCGCTGTTGTGGCGGTTGACCTGGCCGCTGGTGCTGACGATTGGTGAACCGATCGCGCAGATCCTGACGGAGCGTCTCCGGGACCGGGTGCGCAGCCGGCTGCGGCGCGCCGCCCTGGACTACGCGCTCAGCGCGGAGCAGTTCGTGGCGGGGCAGGTGATCGCCGCCTCGATCTGCGCAGCGCTTGCAGGGCTGTTGTCCCTGCCGCGTGGGGGTGCGCCACTCTGGCTGGTGATTGCCGCCGCGCTGCTGGGGGCCGGGCTGCCCGGGACCTGGCTGCGCGACCGCATCGAGACACGTCGTCGCACCCTGCTGCGTGAGCTTCCGTTCTATCTCGACGTGATCACGCTGGCCGTCGAGTCCGGCCTGAATCTGTCGAGCGCCCTGGCGCATGCCGTCGACAAGGGGCCCCCCGGGCCGCTGCGCATCGAGTTCGGGCGGGTGCTGCGTGACATCCGTGCCGGTCGTTCCCGCAGCGAGGCGCTGCACGATCTTTCCGCACGCCTGGCGCTGCCGGCGATCTCGAGTCTGGTGGCCGCGCTCCTGGTGGCCGAGCGGCAGGGCGGGGCGCTTGGGCCCGTTCTGCGCGCGCAGGCCGAGCAGCGACGCAGCGAACGGTTCCTGCGGGCCGAGAAGCTCGCCATGGAGGCGCCCGTGAAGATGCTCCTGCCGCTGCTCGTCTTCATCTTTCCGTGCACGTTCGCGATGCTGCTCTTTCCGGTCGTGGTGCGCTTTCTCCAGGAAGGGTGGCTGCGATGAGCGGCGGCGCACCCCTCACGCTGGAGCGGGCCGTCACCTTCGGTGCTCGCCTCGTGGGCCTGATCGGACGGTCGTCGCTGCCCCGGGGACGCGGGCTTCTGCTCGAACCGTGCGACGCCATCCACACGATGGCCATGCGGTTCCCGATCGACGTGGTCTTCCTGGACCGTGATGGCTGCATCGTCCGCATCGACCACGACGTCCGTCCCTGGCGCATGCGCATCTGCCCCGGCGCCCACGCCGTGGCGGAGCTCGCCCGAGGCGAGGCCCTGCGCCTCGGGCTCCAGTGCGGTTCCGTTCTGCCGGCACTGCCGGATCTTACGAGGAGACCATGATGACGATCTTTCCGCGCCCGACACTCCGGGTCAGCGCGCTTGTCTGCTGCCTTGCCGTCCCCTGGGGCGCGTACGCCCAGGATGCCGATCGCGTCCTCGGACCGATCCGCCTGGTGCGTCCCCTGTCGCCGCACACGATCGAGATGCTCTACAAGGAGGCCGATTCCGCCTATCGAGGCGAGCGCTGGACCGCAGCAATGCAGGGGTTCCGGACGCTGGTCGGCTACGAGCCCGCTCACGGACGCGCCTGGTTCCGGATCGGCAATCTGCACCAGCAGCGGCGCCAGCTGGTGGCGGCGGCCGGAGCCTACCGGCGCGCGACCGCCGCGATCGATCCGACCGCGCCCGACGTGCCCGCCGCCGATGCGGCAGTACGCAACAAGGCGTTGCTCAACCTGGCCTTCGTGAACGCGGAGCTGGCGCGCGACGCGCTCGCGCAGCTCGAGCCGTCCAGTGACGAGGAGGCCAGCGTGCTGACCGAAGCGCGGGCGCACGTGGGAGAACTGCACGACGACGTGCTGCGCCGCACCCGCCCGGCCATCCCTGCGTCCGCAGGACGGGACTGGCCCGATCCAAGCGCCGTCCGGCCGGCCGATCATGCGGGCCCCGCCCGGCGATCGGCGCTCGAGGTTCAGACCGGGTCGGTGGCGCCCGAACCGATGCGCTATCGGTCGACGGTCCAGGCGCCTCCGCCCCCAGTCGTGGGCGGGCATGCCGCCGGCCTCTCGGCCCCATCCGCGCCCGTCTACGCATCGCCGCGCGGCGGCAGCGTCCGTCTGCAGGAGCCTTCCGCACCAGGGCGCGCGGAGGCGGCGGCCAGTGCGGCGTCGTGGGCGCGACGTCCGGCGATGGTGCCGGCGGCGCCCAACGAGATGCGTTTGGTGCCCAACGAGATGCGTGCGCCCGCGCCGGCGTTCATTCCCGCCGCCGGCCCGTCCGATCGTCCCGTGCTGCGCACGTCG
This sequence comes from Pseudomonadota bacterium, assembly GCA_029779755.1. Lineage (GTDB taxonomy): Bacteria > Pseudomonadota > Gammaproteobacteria > Burkholderiales > Burkholderiaceae_E > Quisquiliibacterium. The sequence goes on along the minus strand of JAKOZZ010000438.1, from coordinate 24,581 downwards.
GCCGAGCGCGGCTGGGTCGAGCGCTATGACGACGAGCCCGAAGTGCGCCCGCAGATCGAATACCTGCGCGGGGTCCCGCGGCAATGAATGCCGGATGCCCGGCACCGGTCCGATCCCGACGGACACCCGCTGTCCGATGCCGACAGTCCGGGGTCGCGGCACTCGAGACCCTGCTTGCCGCACCGATCGCGCTGCTGCTCGGTCTGTCCGCGCTGCAGTGGGCGCTGGTGTTCCACGGGCGCATCGCCGTCGGCCATGCAGCCCAGGAGGCGGTACGGGCAGGCAGCGTCGACCATGGGTCCGGCGACAGCATCGAGCGCGGGCTCGCGCGTGGCCTCATGCCCTGGCTGTTCGGGGCACGCAACGCGGGCGAGCATGTCGCCAACCTCGCGCGGGCCGCGGCGCACCTGAGCCTCGGACAGGCAGCCGGCTGGGCCGCCTGGCGGCGCCTGTCGCCCACCCGCGAGAGCTTCGACGACTGGGGGCTGCCTGCCCGCGACGACGAAGGTCGGCTGATCCCGACCCTGATCGAGATCCCCAACGACAACCTCACCGTGGGCGGCACCGCGCTGCGTCCGGCCTCCGGCGTGGCAGGCCATCGCGGTGCCGAGCCGATCGGCATCGCCTCCGGCCAGACACTCAATGACGCGAACCTCCTGAAGATCGAGTTCACCTATGGTGTCCCCGTGACCGTCCCGCTGGTCGGTCGACTGGCTGCCTGGATCATGGAGACCGTCGACGGGTGTGGGGGCGCCGGCGCGCCCCCGGCAGCGCCGTCGACCGGGTCCTCCCCGGCAGCGCCGTCCGCGGCAGGCCCGCACGCCGGCCGGCGGCTCGGCCCGCTCGACCTCGGTACACCGTCTCGAGCCGCTTCGCCGCGCGACTGGGCATGCGCGCACTACGGCGCCGTCGACGAGACCGGACGACGCCGTCCGCGCTGGCCGGTCGTCGTCACGGCCACGATCCGCATGCAGAGTCCGGCCCGCGACCCCGCGGCCGCCCCGGCACGCATCGGCGAGCCACCGGGAGGCGGCACCCTCGGCCCGGGTTCGGTCGATGCGCCCGAGCACTTCGAGCCGGTCCCGGTCGACCGTGTCAACCCGGGAGGTGCGGGGCCGGGCAGCGACGGCAGCGCCGATCGCGGCCCGGGGTTCCTGCGCCTGGGCGCGGCGCGGGTTCAGCCCGTGCCGGCACCCTGTGGGGCCTGATCGCGCGCGGCCACCGGAGTGCGGGCGGTCATCCCCAGCCGCGGTGAGCGCCATCCGCTGAGTCCTCCACACCCCCGATCCATCGAGATGTCCCGTGATCCCGCGTCTTTTCACTCCGGGCGGGCAGGGGCTGCATGGGACAATCCCGAGCACCTCCTCGACTCCGGATCCGACATGCAGCTCAAGAAGGCAGTGTTCCCCGTCGCAGGCATGGGCACGCGTTTCCTGCCCGCGACGAAATCGATCCCCAAGGAAATGCTCCCCATCGTCGATCGGCCGATCATCCAGTACGCGGTGGACGAGGCGATCGAGGCCGGCTGCGACACCCTGATCTTCGTGACCGGGCGCTCCAAGCGCGCGGTCGAGGACTACTTCGATCGCGCTCCGGAACTCGAAGCCGAACTCGAGGCCAAGGGCAAGGTCGAGGCCCTGGAGGCGGTGCGCAACATCCTTCCGCCACACGTCAAGGTGCTGTTCGTGCGGCAGCCCGCACCGCTCGGTCTCGGGCATGCGGTGCTCTGTGCCAAGCCGATGATCGGTCCGGACGAGCATTTCGCCGTGCTGCTGCCGGACGATCTCATCGACGGGCATCCCGAGGGGGTGCTCAAGCAGATGGTTCCGGTGGCGGAGTCCACCGGCGGCAGCGTGATCGCCATCGAGCAGGTGCCCCGCGCCGACGTGAGCAAGTACGGCATCATCGCGCCCGAGTCCACGCAAGGCACGGTGATGAAGGTCAAGGGCATCGTCGAGAAGCCGCCGGTCGAGCAGGCACCGTCGACCTTTGCCGTGGTGGGACGCTACATCCTGCATCCCAGCGTGCTGACCACGCTCGAGACGCTGCCCCCGGGCAGCGGCGGCGAGATCCAGCTGACCGATGCGCTCGCCCAGCAGGTCGAGACGCCCGGACTGCACGGCTACCGGTTCAGCGGCAAGCGCTTCGACTGCGGCAACAAGCAGGGCTTCCTGACGGCGAACATCTACTTCGGATTGCGTTGAGCCCTCCGCGCCTGATCGTCTTCTCCAGTCTGTTCCCGAGCGACGAGGCCCCGAATGCGGGCACGTTCATCCGGGAACGGATGTTCCGGGTCGCCCGGCGGCTCCCCATCGTGGTGGTCGCACCGCAGCCCTGGTCGCCGTTCGACTGGATCGTCCGGCTGATCCGCCCCGGGTTCAGACCGATGGCGGTTTCGTTCGAGCGCATGGACGGCATCGAAGTGCACCGACCGCGCTGGTTCTCGCTGCCAGGCCTGGCCAAGCGCTACGACGGCTGGCTGCTTGCCCGCAGCACGACCGGATTCATGCGGTCCCTGAACGCGCGCTTCGGGGCCGACATCATCGACGCGCACTTCCTCTATCCCGACGGCTGGGCGGCGACCCGCATCGCCCGTGCGCTCGGCCTGCCGTGCGTGATCACCCTGCGCGGCAGCAAGGACGAATGGCTGATCGGGACCGATCGCGAGCCGAAGCTGGTCGAGGCCCTGAATGCGGCCGACCGTCTCTTCTCCGTCTCCGAGGCGCTCAAGCGCGACGTGGCCGTGCGACTCGGGGTGCCTGCAGACAAGGTTGCGGTCATCGGCAACGGCGTCGCTCTCGACAAGTTCACCCCGGTGGACCGGGACGAGGCGCGCCGCCGGCTCGGCATCCCCTCCGATGCCAAGGTGCTGATCGGGGTGGGCAACCTGATCCCCACCAAGGGATTCCATCGCGTGATCCCGTTGCTGCCGGCGCTGCGCCTGAGGTTTCCGACGCTGCGCTTCCTGATCGTCGGCGGCGGTGTCTCGTCCGGCAACAACGCGGCGCACCTCGAGGCGCTCGCGCGTGAACATGGCGTGAGCGACATCGTGCAGTTCTGCGGTCGTCAGCCGCACGACATGCTGAAGTGGTTTTACGGCGCCGCCGACGTCTTCGCACAGGCGACGGAGTTCGAAGGCTGGTCGAACGTGTTCCTCGAGGCGATGGCCTGCGGGCTGCCGGTCGTCACCACGCGGGTGGGGGGCAATGCGGAAGTCGTCACCAGCGACGCCGTCGGCACCCTGGTCGACTGGTGGGCGCCCGAACAGTTCAGCGCAGCCGTCCAGCATGCATTGACCCATCCCTGGGACCGCCAGGCGATCATCGACTATGCGGCCGCCAACACCTGGGATCGCCGCATCGATCGTCTGGTCGCGGAGTTCCAGGCGCTCGCGGACCTGGCTTCGTCACGATCGGGACGCACGGCCGCGCGATAATCCCGGGCTGAACTGCACGCCCACTCGGGAGAATCGCATTGAAAGTCACTGTCATCGGCACCGGCTACGTCGGCCTCGTCACCGGGGCCTGCCTGGCCGACATGGGCAACGACGTGCTGTGCGTGGACGTCGACACACACAAGATCGATCGTCTGCGGGCCGGTGAAATCCCCATCCACGAACCCGGTCTCGAATCGGTCGTCCAGCGCAACGTGGCTGCCGGGCGTCTGCGCTTCTCGGTCGATCCCGCGGAAGGCGCGCGGTTCGGCCTCGTTCAGATGATCGCCGTGGGCACTCCGCCCGACGAGGACGGATCGGCCGATCTGCAGTACGTGCTGGCGGCGGCCCGTGCCATCGGACGCCACATGCCCGACTACCGGGTGATCGTCGACAAGAGCACCGTGCCGGTCGGCACCGCCGACGCGGTCGAGGCGGCGGTGCGCGAAGCCCTCGCGGATCGCGGCGCCGCCATCGACTTCTGCGTTGCGTCGAATCCGGAGTTCCTGAAGGAAGGGGACGCGATCGACGACTTCATGAAGCCCGACCGGGTGATTCTCGGCGTCGAGGACCAGCGCGCCGAACAGGTGCTGCGTACGCTGTATCAGCCGTTCCAGCGCAACCACGAGCGCACGATCACGATGTCGCGCCGGGCGGCCGAGCTGACCAAGTACGCGGCCAATGCCATGCTGGCCACCCGCATCTCGTTCATGAACGACCTCGCCCGGCTGGCCGAGCGCACCGGCGTCGACATCGAGCAGGTCAGGCGCGGCATCGGGTCCGACCCGCGCATCGGCTGGTCGTTCCTCTATGCCGGCACCGGTTACGGTGGTTCGTGCTTCCCGAAGGACGTGCGCGCACTGCAGCGCAGTGCGGCCGAACACGGCGTGCCGCTGCGCATCCTCGCGGCCGTCGAAGAGGTCAACGAGTCGCAGAAGACCGTGCTGGTGGACAAGGCGCGCGCGCATTTCGGGTCGCTGCGCGGCCTGCGCATCGGGCTGTGGGGGCTGGCCTTCAAGCCCAACACCGACGACATGCGCGAGGCGCCGGCGCGTGCCATCCTGGAGGCGCTGTGGGCCGAAGGCGCCACGGTGCAGGCCTACGATCCGGTCGCGCGCGAGGAGTGCCGACGCCTCTATGGTGAACGCACCGACCTGACGCTGGTCGACGGCATGCTGGACGCCGTGCGCGGCGCCGACGCGCTGATGATCGCGACCGAGTGGAAGGAATTCCGCTCGCCGCCGTTCGACGACATCCGTGCGTCGATGCTTCGGCCTGTGATCTTCGACGGGCGCAATCTCTGGGAACCCGATACCGTGCGCGCGCACGGATTCCACTACGGTTCGATCGGTCGCCCCTGACCGTTCGCGGCGCGCGCATCCCGCGCCCCGAGCGCGCGCATGCGCCGGCGCAGCATGCGCAACGCATGTTCGAGCCGCAGCGTCAGGCGCGGTCGCGACAGCACCAGCCAGTGCTGGGTGTCGTGGTCGGTGCCGAGGCTGGTCTTGTAGCGCTGCGAGCCGCCCAGGAAGTCGTAGACCCGCATGCCCAGGCCGAGGTTGTGCTCGATGGCCAGGCGGTGGGCCAGCATGCCGGGTTTGTGCCGATCGAGCGCGCCGTACTCGATGCCGCTCATCAGGAAGTAGACGTGGCCGTCGAGCACCAGGTTGTACAGGTACGCGAACACGCGCGTGCCGGCGCGCACGCGCAGCATCTGCACGCCGCCGCTGGGGGCCATCCGCTCGATCAGGGTGCGGTGGAACGCACGGAACGACGGCAGATCGAAGCCGCTGCGCCGGCCGGGAGTGGACCAGCGCGCCCGATGCAGCACCGCCAGCGACTCGAGCCAGGCCAGCATCTGCAGCGGCGTGTCGGCCTGTTCGAGGACCAGCGTGCCCGACTCCTTCTCGAGCGCCCGGTGCGCGCGCCGGATCTGCTGGCGCGTGTTCGACGACAGTGCGGCGAGGTAGTCGCCCGCGTGGTCGGTGCGGATGCGGTCGAGGTCGGTCCACCAGGTCTGCACGTCCTTGCCGGAGCGCACCCACAGTCCGTGCGCGGCCGCCCGCGTTTCGATGTGGCGTGCGCGGGCGGACAGCACGCCGGAGACGTGCAGTTCGTCCCAGTCGGGGCGGGTGTCCAGCCAGTCGAGCAGCCGTTCGAAGCCGGCGTCGAATGCAGGTCCCGATGCGCCGTACAGCCCGTTGAGCTCGAGCGTCGGCTCGTCGAGGTCGTCGTCGAGGGCTTCGTTCAGGCCCAGGGCACGGACGGTCAGCCAGCGATGCCGGCGCAACGTGCGCGCGCCGAGCAGGGTCAGTGCGACCGGGGCGTCGTGCGCCCGGGATCCGATCGGGTCCGTGTCGTCGAGTGCGACCACGGCAAGGTGATGCCCGGCCGATCCGGGCCAGGTCGCCAGGCAGGCCTCCAGCCAGGGGCGGGACAGGAAGACGCTTTCGGCGGCGCCCGGTGCCAGCCGGTCGAGCAGCGCGGCGATGCGCGCATCGTCGGGGGCGATCAGTTCAACGCGGGGCGGCGGCATGAGCAGGGCAGGGGGATCGATCCGGGATTCTGCCGCACTTCCCCGACGGGCCCGCAGGCACGGCCGGGCAAGCGGATGGTCTTCCGCTGGGACCGACGGACGGCCCCCCGGTGCGGCCGATGGACGCAAAAGTGTCTCCGCCGGCACACGGGCGACCGCGCTCGGCGCCGACCCAGCGGCCGTATGTCGGCTGCCACAGGGGTGCGCGCGTACTAACTCACATCGTGGGATGGGGGGAGGAACTAGAATGAACCCCTTCCACTTTTCGCCGGAATCACGTGCCCGTACCGCCCATGTCTGCCGCATCCGAGAACGTCGTGCCGACGCATGCGGCCCCGAAATGGGGGCTGGCCGCGGCGGTGTTCGGGGCCGGGATGGCATTCCTGCTGCTCGCGTTTGCGGACAGCTGGCGGCTGCTCTTCCAGTCCTGGGGCAGTTCGGAAACGTATTCCCATGGCTATCTGGTCGCGCCGGTGTCGGCGTGGCTGGTCTGGCGGATGCGCGCGCAGCTCGCGGCGATGACGCCGACGGCCTCCCTCGTCGGGCTGGTCGTTCTGCTCGCTGCGCTGCTGCTCTGGGCGGCGGGCGAGATCGCCGACGTGAACGTCGTGCGATACGTCGCCGTCACGGCCATGATCCCCGGGCTTGCGTGGCTGTGCTTCGGCACGCCGGTTGCCCGCGCGCTCGCCTTCCCGCTCGGCTTCCTGGTGTGCATGATCCCGGCCGGCGAAGGGCTGGTGCCCTGGCTGATGGAAGGCACGGCCGACGCCACCGTGTTTGCGCTGAAGCTGTCGGGCATCCCCGTGCACCGTGAAGGGCTGCACTTCTCGCTCCCGACCGGACGCTGGTCGGTGGTCGAGGCCTGCAGCGGTCTGCGCTACGTGATCGCGGCCCTCGTGCTGTCGCTGCTGTTCTCCTACCTCAATTACCGTCGGATTGCGCATCGGGTCGTGTTCGTCGCGGTCGCGGTCGTGATCGCGGTCGTCGCCAACTGGGCGCGTGCCTACCTGATCGTGCTCATCGGGCATTTCAGCAACATGCGCTACGGGGTCGGCGACGACCACGTCGTCTACGGCTGGGTGTTCTTCGGCCTGGTGATGTTCGTGGTGTTCTGGATGGGCATGCGGTTCTCCGACGAGGACGGCAACGCGGCGGCGGTGTCGGGCTCGACGGCCTCGACGGCCTCGACGACCCCGACGCCGGCATCCGGATCGACCGCCGCCGCCCCATCGACCGCCGCATCCCAGGCGGCCATGGCGTCGGTGGTCCGGGCCGCAACGCGCACGCGTGCCGGCGGGTTCGCCGCGTTCGTGGCCGTCTCCCTGATTGCGCTCTTCGGCATCCACACCCTGCAGGACATCACCCCGCGGGCGGATGCGCATGCGCAACTGGTGCAGCAGGTGCGTCTGGAGCACGCCGTGCTCGACATCCCGCCCGCGTTCGAAGGCCACCGCGCGGTGCATCAGGGCCGCATCCCGCCCACCGAGGCCGGCGCCGGCGTCCAGGTGTACGTGGCGTACTTCGCCCGTCAGCACGACGGCGGCGAGATGGTGCGCTGGGGCAACACGGTGCTCGCCCTCGTCGACAAGACCTGGGGCACGTTCTCGCGCCGGGTCGTGCCGGTGGACGAGGCGCCGGATGCACTGCGCGTCGAGGAACGGGTGGTGCGCAACGGCAACGACGAGCGCCTGCTGTGGTCCTGGTACACGGTCGGCGGGCGCGACACCACCGAGGCCCGCACGGTGAAGCTGCTCACGCTGCGCGGCTTCGTCACCGGCGCGGGCGATCATTCCACGGTCAACGTGCTGCTGTCGCCCGCGGGCGTCGGGCGCGACCAGGCGCGGGCGCGTCTGCGGGCCGCCGCGGCCGAGGTCGATGCCGCTGCGCGCGCGCTGACCGGGCCGGCTGCGCGCCGCTGAGGTCCGGGCCACCCATGTCGGTCTATCAACGGGTCTTCGCGTCGGTCCTGTACCCCGCCTACGAGAGCGGATTGCGCAAGCGCCGCACGCTGTCGTACCTGAAGGAGTACATGGGTCAGCAGTGGCTGTCGGCCGACGCGCTGACGGCCCTGCAGACCGCCAAGCTGCGGGCGCTGCTGGCGCACTGCCAGACGAACGTGCCGTACTGGCGCCGCCGGTTCGGCGAGCTCGGCTTCTCCTGGCAGGACCTGCGCTCGCCCGCCGACATGGCGGCGCTGCCGGTGATGACCAAGGACGAGATCCGGGCGAACTACGACGCACTGATCGCCGACGACCTGCGCGGCACGACGATGCGCAAGACCACCGGCGGATCGACCGGGCAGCCGTTCTCCTTCGAGTACACGCGCGAAAGCTACGAGCGCCGCATGGCCGTGATGCTGCGCGGCTATGGCTGGGCGGGGGCCGACTTCGGGGTGAAGCGTCTCGACGTCTGGGGCACCGACCTGGGGCTGCCGTCACGCCTGGCACGGTTCAAGACCTCGCTGTTCGACGCGGTGCTTCGGCGCAAGGTGCTGAGCTCGTTCGCGATGCGCCGCGACAACCTGCGCGACTACGTGGATGCGATCGACGCGTTCCGGCCGCAGGTCATCGTGGGATACACGAGTGCGCTCGAGGTGCTCGCCGACAGCATCCTCGATGGCCTGCCGCTGCGCTGGCGGCCGGGGTCGGTGATCACCGCGGCCGAGATGCTGTCGGACGCACAGCGCGCCCGCATCGAGCGCGCGTTCGGCGCGCCGGTGTTCCACACGTACGGTTGCCGCGAATTCATGCTGATCGGTGCCGAGTGCGAGCACCACACCGGCTATCACGCCAGCGACGACCATCTGCTGGTCGAGGTCGCCGACGATGCGGGGCGCCCGGTCGCCGACGGCGTGGGCAACGTCGTGATCACCGATCTGCACAACTGGGGCATGCCGTTCCTGCGGTACGCCAACGGCGACCTCGCGCGGTCCCGCGCCGGCAGTGCCGCGTGCCCGTGCGGACGCGGCCTGCGCCTGTTCGGTCCGGTCGAAGGGCGGCGGCTCGACGTCATCCGCACGCCCGACGGCCGGATCCTGCCCGGCGAGTTCTTCCCGCACCTGATGAAGGAAGTGGCCTCGGTCGACCGTTTCCAGGTCCGTCAGACGGCGATCGACCGGCTGCGCATCCTGATCGTGGCGCGCGGCGAATTCACCGCTGCGCAGGAGGCCTTCCTGCGCGACCACATCGGGCGGGCGACCGGGCCTGCGGTGCGCATCGACATCGACTGCGTCGACGACATCCCGCTGACGCCGAGCGGAAAGCGCCGCGTCACGGTGTCCGAACTGGCGGTGACCCAGCCGTGAGGATCGTGCACGTCGTCGAGTCGCTCGACATGGGCGGGGCCGAGCAGATGGTGGTCACGCTGGCGCGGATGCAGCGCGCCCACGGGCACGACGTGTCGGTGGTGTGCCTGTTCAACGAAGGCGTGCTCGCCGAAGAGGCGCGCGCCGCGGGTGTGCCGGTCGATGCCTGCGGCAAGCGGCCGGGGCTGGACCTGCGCGCGGTCCGGCGCATGCGGCGGTTCATCGCCGGTGCGCGGCCGGACGTCCTGCATTCGCACAACCCGGTGCCGCACTACTACGCCATCGCCGCGACCCGTGGCGTGCGCATCGGCCGCGTGCTCAACACCCGGCATGGCATGGGGTCGTCCGGAGCGACCGGCCGCCGCGACTTCCTGTTCCGGCTCGCGATGCGCGCCACCGACTGGGGGGTGGCGGTCTGCGAGGCGGCGCGCCAGCGCTTCCTGACCCAGGGGCTGATGTCGGCCGAACGGGCGGTCACGGTGCGCAACGGCATCGACCTGACGCGGATCCGCCCGCGCAGTGACGACGCCCATGCCCGGCTGCTGGCCGGCCTGGCGGTGCAGGGCAGCCCCTTCGTCTTTGGCAGCGTCGGGCGCCTGAACGTGCTCAAGGATCAGGTCACGATGCTGCGTGCATTCGCGGCGTTCTGTGCCGATGCCGCAGCCGACGCCGCATCCGCATCCGCGTCTGCAGCCGACGCCGCGATGCGTGCCGCGATCCTCGTGATCGCCGGCGAGGGCGAGATGCGCCCGCTGCTCGAGCGCGAGATCGCCGGGCTCGGCCTGACCGGGCGAGCCTTCCTGCTGGGGCAGCGTCGCGACGTGCCCGACATCCTGGCCGGTCTCGATGCGTTCGTGCTGTCGTCGCGCACCGAAGGGTACTCTCTGGCCCTGGTCGAGGCGTCCGCGGCCGGGCTGCCCATCATCGCCACCGACGTGGGCGGCAACCGCGAGATCGTGCAGGACGACGTCACCGGCGCCCTCGTGCCGGCCGGCGACGTGCCCCGCATGGCCCAGGCGATGCGGGCCATCGCCGCAGCCCCCGACCGGTGCGCGGCGCTCGGACGGGCAGGGCGCGACTGGGCCCTGCGCGAGGGGGCGGTCGAGACGATGTTCGCGCGTTACGAAGCCCTGTACGCGCGGGGGCCGGCATGAGCCGGGCGCGCTGCGCAGCGCGGCCCGCGCCGGCCCGAGACGGGAGGTTGTGCCGATGAATGTCTGGCTCTGGTGGGTCGTGATGACGGTCGTGCTCGCAGCCGCGGTGGCGGTCGCGGGTTATGCCGTCGTCCGGCGCAAGCAGATGCACCTGTGGCTGTGGTCGTACCTTCGGCAGCGCCGGCCCGTGGTGCCCGACGGCCCCGTGCACGTGATGTTCTGCTTCGTCGACCACTACGAACCGCAATGGGGCCGCCCGCCCTACGAGACCGAGGTGGCGCGCGTGCGCGCCTGGACCGAGCGCTATCCCGAGATGGCGCGCCGGCATCGCGACGCCGACGGCGTGCATCCGCAGCACACGTTCTTCTACCCCGAGGAGGAGTACCGGCCCGAGCATCTGGCCGCGCTGGCCGACCTCTGCGCGCAGGGCTTCGGCGAGATCGAGGTGCACCTGCATCACGATCACGACACGGCCGACGGCCTGCGCGAGAAGCTGCACCGCTTCGTGCGCGTGCTGCACGAAGACCACGGCGCGCTGCCGGTCGACCCCGCCACCGGCAAGCCGGTCTTCGCGTTCATCCACGGCAACTGGTGCCTGGACAACTCGAGGCCCGATGGCCGCTGGTGCGGCGTGAACGACGAGCTGCAGGTGCTCGCCGAATGCGGCTGCTATGCCGACTACACGATGCCGTCGGCGCCCAGCGACACGCAGACCTCGAAGATCAACGCCATCTACTACGCGATCGACGATCCGGTCAGCCCGAAGTCGCACGACGAAGGCGTGGACGCGGCGGTCGGCGAGCCGCCGGTCGGCGACCTGCTGCTGGTGCAGGGGCCGCTCGCGCTCAACTGGAAGCAGGCGAAGTGGGGCGTGCTGCCGCGCATCGAGAACGCCGACGTGCGCACCGGGCAGGAGCCGACGCCGGACCGCGTGGACCTGTGGGTGCAGCAGCACATCCACGTGCGCGGCCGGCCCGACTGGGTGTTCGTGAAGGTGCACACCCACGGCGCGCTCGAACGCGAACATGACACACTCCTGGGCGACGCGGTGCATCGCATGCACGACTACCTCCGGAACCGCTACAACGACGGCACGCGTCACGTGCTGCACTACGTGACCGCCCGCGAGCTCTACAACATCGTGAAAGCGGCGGAGGACGGCCGGACGGGCAACCCGCATCAGTACCGCGACTACGTGCTCGCACCGCCCCGTCTGCGCGCTTCCGCTTCGGGCCCGGTCTGAGGCGCGCATGGGCCTGAAGATCCTCTATCACCACCGCACGCAGGGTCGAGGTGCCGAGGGACAGCACATCCGCTGCATGGTCGAGGCATTGCGCGCGCTCGGGCACGAGGTGCGGGTGGTGTCGCCGCCGGGCATCGATCCGATGCAGACGGTGCAGAGTGCGCCCGCGCGGGCGGCCGCCAGCGGCGAGCGCGGGGCGCAGTCCCTGATGAGCTGGATCAGCCGGCGACTGCCCGACTTCCTGTTCGAGATCGCCGAGATCGTCTACAACGTGCCGGCGTGGTTCCGCCTGCGCGCCGTCCTGAAGGCGGAGCGGTTCGACCTGATCTACGAGCGGTACGCCTTCTTCCTGCTTGCGGGGGCGGTGCTCGCGCGCAGTCATCGCATTCCGTTCGTGCTCGAGGCCAACGAGGTGGCGGGGGTGCCCGGCCGCAACCGCCGCCAGACCTTCACCCGGATCTGCGCCGCGATGGAGCGCATGCTGTTCCGCCGCTGTTCGGCCATCCATCTGGTCTCGTCCAACCTGGCGCGCCGTGCCGCGGCGCAGGGCGTCCCGCCCGAGCGCCTGCACGTCGCGCCCAATGCGTTCGACCCCGAGCAGCTGCCTGCCAAGCTGGACGCGCCGGCGCAGCGCGAGGCGCTCGGACTGTCGGGGCGCACCGTCATCGGATTCGCCGGCAGCCTGGCCGTCTGGGACCGCCTCGACATGCTGATCGACGCGTTTGCGGCGATCGCACCGCGGCATCCCGACGCAGCGCTGCTGATCGTGGGCGATGGCGTGGTGCTGCCAGAACTCAAGGCCCATGCGGCGCGGATCGGCGTCGCCGATCGCGTCGTGTTCACCGGTTGGGTGCCGCGCGACCGCGTCTATCACGTGCTGAACGCGATCGACATCGCCGTGCTGCCGCATTCGAACGAGTTCGGCTCGCCGGTAGTGATGTTCGAGTTCATGGGGCTGCGCAAGCCGCTGATCCTGCCGCGGCTCGATCCGATCACCGACGTGCACGAGGACGGACGCACCGCGCTCGTCTTCCCGCCCCAGGATCGTCCCGCGCTGGAGCGGGCGCTCGAGACCCTGCTGGATGCGCCCGATCGGCGCCAGGCGCTGGCCGAGGCGTCGTACCGCCTGCTCGTCGATGCGTACACATGGCGTCGCAATGCCCGGAACGTGCTGGACTCCGTCGGTCTGGCAGACGCCGATCCGGCGCAGCCCCCCCGTTGCGCGCAAGCGGTGTCCGGGAGCCGGTGATGAAGCGCCGACTGCTCAATGCGGTGTCCGACCTGTCGGGCTACACGCACCGGCGCTGGAGCCGGCGACCTGACGGGCTGTACTGCTTCAACTTCCATCGTGTCGGCAACGACGACCGATCGGCGTTCCATCCCAACCCGTTCGACCTGCGCCGGCTTCCGGTGCAAGGCAACCCGACCGTCGACGAGCTCCGGCGCGAGATCGCGATGGCGCACGGCGTCTGACCCGGCCTCGACGGCGGATCCCTCCGAACGGACAGCGGCAGCCACGATGCTCTACGACCTTCACATGCTCCGCGCGGTCGCCGCGCTGCTGGTGGTGTACTACCACACGGTCAGCGACGCCGGACTCGGCTTCCGGGGCCAGTTCGGCGCCTTCGGCGTCGACGTCTTCTTCGTGATCAGCGGCTTCATCGTGTCGTACGTGAGCGCGAAGTCGCCGGACGACTTCATGACGCGGCGGCTGATCCGGGTCGTGCCGTTCTACTGGTGCGCGACGCTCGCCCTGTTCGCGGTCGCGCTGCTGATGCCGAGCGTGCTGCGTCAGACCCGGCCCGACTGGATGCACCTGCTGCATTCGCTGTTCTTCATCCCCTACGCCAAGGCCGACGGCAGCACGTTTCCGCTGATGATCCTGGGCTGGACGCTGAACTACGAGATCTACTTCTACGCGCTGTTCGCGATCGCGCTGAAGCTCGACCCGCGCCGTGCGCCCCTGCTCACCTGCGGCGCCATCGTGGCGATTCTCGGCGCGCTCACGCTGGCGAAGGTCGAGCACCCGGTGGCCGCCTTCTACGCCGACACGATCGTTCTCGAGTTCTGCTACGGCGTGCTGATCTACCACCTGCATGCGGCGCTCGTGGCGCGCGGGGTCCGCCCGGCCATACCGCCGCTGGTGCTGCTGCTCGGTGTCGTCGCCTGTTTCGTGTGGATGGCCTTCGCCGAGATGGGGGGCGCGCTGCACCGCCAGCGCGCGCTGGTCGTGGGCGTGCCGGCAGCGCTGGTCGTGCTGGCGGCGGTGCTGCACGAGCACTGCCATGGGCCGATCACCCGTGGCCGCACGAGCTGGGTGCTCGGCGAGTCGTCGTACATCCTGTACCTGAGTCACCCCTACGTGATCTACGGCGCGCTGCGCCTGCTGCTGCCGAAGGGCACCGTGATGCCACTGGCCGCGCAGGTTGCGCTGGCCATTGCGCTCATCATCGCGAGCACGCTGGTTGCCGTCGCAATCCACCTCTGGATGGAGAAGCCCGCCATGGCCTACCTCCGCCGTCTCCTGCTGAAGGAGACGCCCCGTCGCACGGTTGCGAGCGCAGCATGACGGGAAGCGACACGCATCAGCCGGTTCGGCCGGCGCATCGAACGGACGGCATGGACGGCACGGGCGCCGCGTCCCTGCCGGCCCGGCCGGCACACGGACCTGCCCGGCAGGCCGGCGCGCTCCCGGAGGCGCACGCCTCGGATGTGCTGGTGAGCGTGGTGACCCCCGCGTACAACGCCGAGCGCTTCCTGCCGCGCCTGATCCCCAGCGTGCTCGGTCAGACGCTGCGCCAGATCGAATGGATCGTCGTCGACGACTGCTCCACCGACCACACGCATGACCGCTTGCTGGAGGCGGCGTCCGATCCCCGGCTGCGGGTGATCCGGCAGGCGAAGAACGGCGGCGTGGCGGCCGCCCGCAACACGGGCCTGCACCATGCGCGCGGGCGCTACGTGTGCTTTCTCGATTCGGACGACTACTGGGCGCAGGACAAGCTCCAAGTGCAGTACGACTTCATGGAGCGCGCTGCGTGCGGCATCTCGTACATGGCGTACCGACGGGTCGACGAGACCGGGCGTGCCCGCGCCAGCGTGTCGCCGCCCGCGCAGACCGACTACGAGGACATGCTCGTGTCCAACCGGATCGGCAATCTCACGGCGATGGTGCGCCGGGAACTGCTGACCGGGATCGAGTTCCGCCGGCTCGGGCACGAAGACTACGTGTTCTGGCTGGAAGCGATCCGCCGCAGCGGCACGGCGCATCGGGTGCCCGACGACGGGACCGTCCGATGCTTCTACGCCGTCAGCGCGTCCTCGCTCTCGGGGAACAAGGCGCGGGCCGCCCGGTGGCAGTGGAACATCTACCGCAACGAACTGGGGCTCGGCCTGATGCGGTCGGCCACGCTGTTCGCGCGGTACGTGGTGGCGGCGCTGAGAAAGCGGGTCTGATCGCTCGACGGCTCAAACGCGCTGCCCCGGAGCGCGATCGAGCGGATGATGCTCCGAGCGGAAGCGATCCTTCAGCGCGTTGATGGGCTTCTCGAACAGATGCCAGCTGGCGTGCGCCACCAGCACGGAAAAGCCGATCTTCCCGAACAGTGACAGGGTGGGGTACTGCTCGAGCGCGATGCCTGCGAAGGCCAGCGCCTTCAGCAGCAGGACTTCCGCAGGACGCTGCAGCAGATAGAGCCCGTAGCACAGCCCGCCGAGGTAGACCAGCCAGCGCGCGCGCAGCGCGGCCGTCACGCGCTCGCCGCGATTCTGGATCGCCCAGAAGACGAGCACGACGAAGAAGCCTGCGAGCAGGCTGTACCCGAACACCCGGCAGAACCAGCCGTTGCGATCCAGGCCCCCGGTCACGAACGCAACGGCCAAGGCTAGCCCGGTGGTGCCCAGCGCGATGCCAGTCGTGCGGCGGTCGGGCAAGGCGTCGGTGCGCAGCATCAGGGCGAGCAGCACGCCCACGCTCAGGTTGTCGAAGCGCGACAACGTGGCCAGATACTGGATGCGCTCGTTGTCGGGCACGAGTTCGAGCATCACCAGCCGGAACACCGGCGAGAACAGGATGAGTCCGATCAGCACCCGCTTGAGCGTCTGCGGCGACAGATGCCGGATCAGAAGGGGCGACATCAGATAGAACTGCTCTTCGATGGAGATCGACCACAGGGGCGCAAGGAAGTACGCAGGCTCCACGCCGGTGATCGACTCCCGGATGTTGCCGGCGAAGAGCAGGTACCACAGCGGGTTGCCCGACTCGCGGATGAACTCGGACTGCAGGTACCCGACCTTGTGGATCATCGACTGGCCGATCGGCACGACGATGAAGAGCGCGCACACGAACGCGTAGTACAGGGGAAAGATCCGCAGGATCCGGCGTGCGTAGAAGTTCCGGAAGTAGTCGGGCGATGCGCGCGTGTCGAGCAGGATCCCGCCGATCAGCAGCCCGCTGATCACGAAGAACAGATCGACGCCGATCCACCCGAGGTGTGCGAGTGGCGCAAGCGTGGCGTAGAGCACGCCCGAGTCGGGCCAGAAGTGATGCAGCGTGACGAGCAGGATGGCGACGCCGCGCAGCCCTTCGAGTTCGACGAGCTTGCCCTGATAGCGCTGGGGGGAGATACGCGCGTTCGACGCTCCGGCAATCGGCATGGGTAGGCGTCAGTGCAGGTCGTGGGCACGCTGCGGCGGCACGCCACCCGCGAGCAGCGGCGCGGACGCGCCGTCCGGATCCCGCAGCGGGTCCCAGTCGCGGCACAGCAGCTTCTTGGCGATCACGGCGGCCCGATTGGCGACGCCGATGGGCAGGTGCAGCCAGCGCGCGACGAGGAACGCCTTGCGCTTGACGACCCAGTTGTAGATCGACTGCTCGGAATAGAACCGGTAGCCCCAGCGTCGCTCGAACAGCCGCGAAGAGGCGTGCGTCAGGCGCGGGCTCCAGCGGAAGAAGAAGAACCGCATGTCACGCAGCTCCATGCGCGTGCCGAGGTTGTCGAAGTGGATGACCGACCGCGGTTCGACCACCATCGTCTCGCCGCGCGCGGCAATCTGCAGCGCGATGTCGAGATGCTCGCGGATCACCATCGACGGCAGCTCGATCGACTGGAACGTCGCCGTCGAGAACAGCACGCAATGCAGCTCGAACGTGCCCGTTTCGGCGCGCACGGCAGGCACGTCCTCCGGCGCGGCGCGGCGAAGCGCCTTGTGCTCGATCAGGTAGGGTGTGTCTTCCACCGGAACGACACGGATCTCGCCCGTGTACAGATGGTTGCGCAGCGGCGCGCCCCGGTCGACGCCTTCGCGCTCCAGCGTGAGGGGCGACACCACCACGTGCCCGTCGTCGAGCGCCTGCAGCAGTGGCGGCAGCCACCCGGGCGTGACGCGGGAGTCGTTGTCCAGGAGCACGACTGCACGGGTGCGCAGCTCGCCGCGCACCGTGCGCAGCGCATCCATCGGCGTGACCAGGCCCAGCGAAAAGAAGCGGGCACCGGGATGCCCGGCCAGCCGCCTGCGGGCCGGCTCGATCAGCGCCTGCGGGTAGTCGAGGTCGAGCACCCAGATCTCGATCGGCTCGGGCGTGTTGGCGAGCAGCACTTCGACGCACTCGTCCAGACCGGTATAGCGGTCCCGCGGGGTGATGATCACCGTCGCCTGCGGCGCGGCATCGCCCTGCTGGCGGGCGCTCGGAGCGTGCATGGTGCCGGACATGTTCGGGTCCCCGGAACGTGAAGCGGTCATTGTCGGACGAGTTGCGTGTACAACGCGCAGTACTGCTCGGCATAGCGCTCCACCGTGAAGGCACGGTTCGCGCGTTCGATCGCGGCGGTGGCCATCGCGGCACGGCGCACCGGGTCGCACAGGATTTCCTCGAGTGCGATCGCCAGACTCGTCGGCGAGTCCGGCTCGGCCAGACGCCCCGTCTCTCCGTCGGCGATCACCTCGGGAATCGCCCCCACACGTGCGGCGGCCACTGGCACGCCGCAGGCCTGCGCTTCGGCGAGGACCAGCCCGAACGCCTCGGCGCGCGCCCCGTGGAGCATCGCGTCGAAGCCCGGGAACCAGTCCTCGGGACGGTTCTGGAAGCCTGCGAAGACGATGCGGTCCGAGAACGCCGGGTCGACGAGCGCGTGCACGCGCCGCTCGTCGTCGGGGTCGCCCCGGCCGAGCACGACCAGGCGTGCCGGCACGTCCGGGCGGCGGCGCAGGAACTCCTGGAACGCCAGCAGCACGTTGTCGATGCCCTTGACGGGGGCGAAGTGCCCGACCGCTCCGACCAGCCGTTCATGCTCGGACAGACCCAGGCGCGCGCGAAGGGCGCTGCGCAGGCCCGCATCCGGCCGGAACCGGGCCAGATCGATGCCCAGCGGAATGCAGCGCACCTTGCGGGCAGACACGTAGTTGGTCTCGCAATAGTGGCGCAGGCGGTCGAGCGATGCCGTGACGACCGCGCCCACACGCAGCCCGACGAAGGCGTTGCGGATCCGGTCGCGCAGGCGTGCCGACTCGAAGTTGCGCGTCCGGTGAAAGCTCATCAGCAGCGGGGTGCGGGTGTCCGGCATCGCCAGCGCGCACATCGCCTCGCTGGCGGCGTCGTGGGCGTGCAGCATGTCGATGTCGAGTGCCTTGCAGTGGGCGCGCAGACGGCCCAGGGCCCCCAGGTCGAACAAGCCCTGGCGGTTCAATGCCACGGCAGACCCGAATGCGGCCATGCCGGCGGCGTCGCTGTCGAAGCCGTCGAGGCAGCAGAGGTGGCTCTCGATGCCCAGGCCCTGGAGGCCCCGGGCCAGAGTCGAGATCGCCTCGCGCCTGCCGCCGTGCCCGAACGAGATCGTGACGTGCAATACCTTCATCAGACACGGATTATCGGCACCGGCTCCGGCGTTCACAGGACGTATTGCGCAGTTGGTCGATCTGCGCGGCCGGCCGGCGGCCCGTGCCACCCGGCGCAGCGTACCCGGTCGGCAGCGGATCAACGGTCGGGAGTTCAGCATGAGTGGGGCATAATGGCAACAGCCGCGCTAAAGTACCTTGCTTTTCTGCCGATACTCTGATCAATGAACCGAGCTCTGCCCTCGGTCTGATCCGGCAGCTGGTGCGTCCCTCCGACACGTCGGTGGGCCCGGAGCGCGGCAAGGTTCATCTCGGCGGACTGTCGAGTCGGCGGCGTGAAACGGCGGGTCTTCGCCGGGCGTCGCCTGAGTCTGCAGCCGGTTCTCAATCATCGCCCAGATGTGTTGGTGCCGCCCTTCAACGCGGGGCGGATGATCTCTGGGCAGAGGTAGCACTAGATGAACATCCATTGGAAATCGATTGCCGGTTCGTGCGTTGCGTCCCTCGCCGTGGCCGCGTGCAGCGGTGGCGAGACGGCAGTCTTTGCCGATCCCACGGCCGCGGATGCGGCCGTGGTGGACAAGTCCCTGACGACGCGTGCGTCGCTGCTCAACCGCTCCGCGGTCCTGCCGAGCGAAGTCTCGACGGGCGCCCCGGCGCAGGATCCGTCCATGCCGGCCGACGCGAACACGTCGCCCCCGCCGGAGCCCCCGTCGGCGAGCCTCGGGACGGAAACCGACGTTGCCCTGGCACAGGGGCCGACCACCAGCGACGTGCCGGACACGTCGAGCGCCGCGCGCCGTGCCCTGACCTTCCGGTCTGCCCTGATGACGACGAGCGGCACGGCCACGTCCACGAGCAACGCGGTGGTGTCGTCGAACAAGGCTGTGGATGCGACGCTGCCGGTCTCGAACCCGGCGCCGGCGCCGACCCGGAACGACGTCGACATGTCGACATCGAATACTTCGACCACGCCGACCACGCCGACCACGCCGACCTCGCCGACCTCGCCGACCTCGCCGACCTCGCCGACCACGTCGACCGGAAGCGGATCGACCGACTCGACGACTTCCGGATCCACCTCCACGGGGTCGACGCGCCCGGTGCAATCCACCCCGGGGGCCAACGCGCCCAAGGTGCTGCTGTCGGATGCGGCGACGCTCGGTCGCCTGCGCACGCTGCTCGCGATGCAGAACCCGGCGGCGATCCGGTTCAAGCAACTCGTCGACAGGCAGATCGCCGGCGGCAACGCCTGGGCGTACGAGCACTGGTACTCGGCGATGATGTCGCAGATCACGCAGGACCCGAAGTACTGCCAGCACGCGGTGGCCGGAACCGATGCCTATGTCGCTTCCGAAGAAGCGCTGATCTCACAGAACCAGCGCGCGAAGGTGGCCGGAGACAGCTATCTGCAGATCGGCAACCGCATCGGCAACGTTGCGCTCGTCTACGACTGGTGCCGCGGTTCGATGACCAGTGCCCAGCGCATGCGCTGGACGAACTATGCCAACCAGGCCGTCTGGAACGTCTGGAACCCGCGCGACGCGAAGTGGGGCAACACCGTCTACGCATGGAGCGGCTGGAGTACGGACAATCCATCCAACAATTACTACTACTCGTTCATGCGCGCCACCATGCTGCTCGGCCTGGCCACGCGCGGCGAGAACCCGCAGGCGCAGGCTTGGCTGGACATGTTCCGCACCACGCGCTTCGAGAACCAGCTCGTGCCGGTGTTCCTGCGCGACCTGGCGGGCGGCGGATCGCTGGAGGGCACCGGATACGGGGTCGCCATGGGGTCCCTGTTCCGTCTGTACGACTGGTGGCAGAAATCGACGGGCGAGAACATCGCCAACCGCACGCCCCATGCGCTCGAGTCGCTGCCGTACATGATGCACAGCATCGTGCCGACGCTGAACAAGGTGGCGCCGACCGGAGACCATTCGCGCGATGCCGGTGCGAACCTTTTCGATTCGCACCGCGACTACCTGATGCTGCTGATCAGGATGTATCCCGAGAACCCATTGGCGGGGATTGCGAAGTCGCTGCTGGCGGCATCCTCCGTGCAGCAGATGCGAAACGGGTACATGTACTACGCCGACTATCTGCTGGAGCACAGCGACGTGCCGGCGCAGCCGTTGTCCCGCCTGTCGACCGCCTACTGGGCGAGCGGCGTGGGGCAGTTCTCGATGCGCTCCTCCTGGACGCCGACGGCCACGTATTCGAACTTCATCTGCGGTCCCTACAAGGAGGTGCATGCGAGCCGCGACCAGGGCAGCTTCGTGATCTTCAACGGCGACTGGCTGGCCATGGACGCCAACATCTTCTCGCGCTCCGGGATCCAGCAGATCGAGGCTACGCACAATCTGGTGCGGGTCGAGCAGAACGGTCAGGTCGTCAAGCAGCTGCTCAACACCCCACGATGCGTGATGCAGGCGCTGGCCGACAACCCGAACTTCACGTATGGCCTGGCCAACGTGGCGCCGGTGTACGGCACGAAGGGCCCGGTGGCGCGCATGGAGCGTGAGTTCCTGTTCATCAAGCCTTCGACCTTCGTGGTGTTCGACCGTGCTCAGACGACGGGGACGGGCGTGCAGCGTATTTGGACCCTGAACCTGCCGGTCGCACCGACCGTCGAGGGTGACCGGATCAGCATGGTGCGCGGCAGCAGCCGTCTGGACGTGCACCGGCTCGCCCCTCAGGGCGTGACGCCGCGCGTCGTGTCCTGGCCGACCGAGCTGGCGGATGTGCAGTCGGGATTCCGCGTCGACGTGCCGGATGCCATGTCCGACAGCTCGGTGTTCCTGAACGTGCTGAGCGTGAACGGCTCGGTGCAGGAAGCCGTGCGCTCGGATGCCGCCGGCCAGACCGGTACCGCGATCCGGCTTGCGGACGGTCGGACCGTGACGGTTCGGTTCAGCACGCGGGGCTCGGGTGGGTCGATCGAGATCCGCTCGCCGTCGGGCGGTGTGCAGGTGTCGGGTGCTCTGCCGACGACGGTGCAGGCGCCGCCGCTGCTGGCCAACTGACCTCCCGCGGATGCCCGAGCGACCGCGTCGCCGCGGAAGCTCGGGCGTGCCGGATCCGCGCGCGGACCCGACGGGTCCGTATCAGTCGTTTTCGCGTGCGATGTGCAACGAGTGCCGCGCGGTGTACTCCACGTGGGCGAGTTGGCATAGCAGTTCGGAACAGTGCGTCAAACCGGCGCTACTTCAGCGCGCGGATCGCGACCGGACACGCTACCCTTCGCAATGATCGTCCCTTCGATTCATCCCCTTGACCAAGGCCGCGATGCAACATCGACGCCGGGGTCAAGGGCGCTCCTCATGACATGCACCGCCGCGGGGGTGCCGATACGATGACCGTTGCCACCGAAAAGACGCGCCGTCAACGAACGCGCCTGCAGCAAAGCTTTCGCCTCTCGAGTCGAAACGTGGGAAGCCGCGCTGCGCGCGGCGTCCTGATGACGGGCTATTCGAGCCTCCTGCGGGTGGTGCTCACGATCGGATCGACGGCCATCTTGGTTCGCATGCTGACCCCCGAAGAGTTCGGTTTGGCGGCGATGGCATCGATCGTGCTGGAAATGGTCGCATTGCTGGGCACGTTCGGATTCACTGCCGCGCTGATTCGTTCGCGTCGTGTAGCAAGGATCGACTGCGACACCGCGTTCTGGCTCTCGATCGCGGTCGGTGTCGGCTTGGGGGGGCTTCTGCTGGTGGGATCACCCGCCGCCGGCCTCGTGTTCGGAGACGATCGCGTAGTTCCCCTGGTCGCAGCATTGGCAATCTTGCCGTTGCTAGAGTTTGGTGGCGTCGTGCAATCCGCGGCCATCAGCCGGTTGATGTTGTTTCGACTCGACCTGATCGTCCAGCTTGCCCATATCGGTGTGCGATCGCTCGCTGCGATCGCGTTCGCGTGGATGGACTACGGTGTATGGAGCCTGATTCTTGGTGGTATCGTCGGGAGGGCTGCTGCGCTGGCGATGTACTGGGTCGCGGTCCCGTATCTCCCCCGGTTCCGGTTTTCGGCCCGATTCGTGGATTCGAGTCTGACGTTTAGCGTCCGGCTATTCATCGACAACTTGGTCTGGTATCTGCAGACGAATGTCGATTTCTTACTGGTGGGACGCGTGCTTGGTGCGACTCCGCTCGGGTTCTATCAGGCAGGCTATAGACTTGCCGACGAAGTCAAGAACCGTGTGATCGGCCCCCTCCAGAAAGTGTTGTTCCCTGCGTTTGCCTCTCTGCGCACAGAGCCGGAAAGGCTTGCTGATGCCTATTTGCGCTCTGTTCGCATACTCGCCGTTTTTCTCGCCCCGATCGGATTAGGCATGGCCGCTGTGGCAAATGACATTGTCTGGGTCCTGTACGGCGCTGGGTGGGAGCGGGCTGCCTCGGTGATGAGCCTTCTTGGTCCCTTTGTAGTATTTCGATCCGCTCTTTCAACGCCGACGTTTTCATTGCTGCGTGCTACTGACATGATGCAAGTGTCGGTGCGCCTGCAGTTATATGCGCTATTGCTTTCCGGAGGGTTTGCTGCAGCGGGACTCCCATGGGGCATTGTCGGGGTTGCGACTGGCATTGGGCTCTCGGCAATTGCATGGATGCCGATCGTCATGGTGTCTCTGAAATTTCGTCTGATGATCGGTTACGGCACGCTTATCTCTGCGCTCGGTCCGCCGTTTGTCGCGGGCGCCGCAATGTACATCGTTGTGTCTGCAGTCTCCATAGTGCTGCCCGACCAAGGCCTGCACAGACTGATGCATCTGGCGATCCTGGTATTGCTGGGGGCGGTAATCTATGTCGGATTGTTATGGGGCATCGCACGGACGCATGTGGCCCAATTGCGCGCTGCGTTCAGCGCCATGAGACTCTAGGGGTCAAAGTGCGTTATTCGAACATGTGCAGATATCTCCATGCCCGATTCGTACAGAGCCACCTCTTGGTGCGCCTGGATCGAGGTGGGCTATCGCACATCCATTCTGAGGGCGGAAATTGCGAGAATAGCGTCCAAAACGGAAAACTGTGCGTGTCGTATGTTTAAATGATTGTCTGACGGTAGTCTTATGTCCGGATCTTGGCTGTTTATACGGGCTGTATCTTTCGATACTTCGCGGATCGATCGAGAGATTGGAGATCCGCGCATTTACGGAGTGCACATTGTCATTGCTTGACGCTAAATCGCTTGTAGGCACAATCCTACCTGGACGGTTCGTTTGTACGGGGCGTCATGATGGCGAACCGCGAATTGCGCTGACTTTTGACGATGGTCCGCATCCAGAGAATACGCCGCCGCTGCTTGATCGTCTTGAGAGTATGGCTATACGAGCCACATTCTTTGTCACGGGAGAGGCTGTTGCTCGTGCCCCGAGTCTCCTGCGCACAATTGCGGCACATGGTCATCAGGTTGCCAATCATGGGTTCGCTCATCTTAATGCGCGCAAGGTATCCTACGAACGCTATATCCAAGATATCGAGCGCTCCAACGACCTCATTGAGCAGACCTTGGGATTCGGAATCGGGCGATGCGTGCGTCCGCCTTACGGTGCATTGACGGCACGCACTCTATTGGGGCTTCTGGCGAGGCGCTTTCGGATCGTTCTCTGGTCTGTCGATAGTTTAGATCACGCGATCCATGATGTAGATCGGCTGCAGGAGCGATTCATGCGCATGCCACTTCGTGCGGGGGACATCGTGCTGTTGCACGATGACCACGCGCACACGGTAAACGCGATGATTGGGTTGGCGCGTTCAATTTCTGAACGCGGCCTGCGCGCAGTGACTGTGGCAGAACTGTTAAATCCCTAGAGGTTGCTCGTCAGGGAGTTGTCGACATATTCGCATTGTGAGATTGTCGAGTGCTCGAATCTCTATGCGCTGTCTTTGGAAGTGCCAGTCGAAAAATAATGTTTATGTGAGAGTAAGATATCCATCGGTGTCTGTTGAACTTTATTTGGAATATTGAATGTATGTGCGCCGAGAAACCTGGGAGTGCGGTACGTTCATCCCGGTCGAGTGGCTAGGCGCCGCGTACGGCAACCAGTAGGCGCTTCAGTGTGCACTTCAGGGTCAAGGGGGCCA
>JAKOZZ010000386.1 GCA_029779755.1 Pseudomonadota bacterium | reverse complement strand
CCACCGACACCGAATGGGTGGCCAGCGCGTTCGGTCCGGCGTTCAGCCACAAGTACGGCTTCGGGGTGGTCGACGCCGCCGCGGCCGTCACCGCGGCGCGCACCTGGGCCTCGGTCGGCGGCAGCAGCGCGCAGAAGTCGTGCGGGCCCTACAACCGCACGCCCAACCGCGCCCTGCCCGACCCGACCGGCGCGGGCCCCGCGACCGTCGAGGACAGCGTGACGGTCGGCGGCGAATGCACGATCACCCGCATCGAGTACGTCGAAGTCACGTTCACCGCCGCCCACAGCTATTCGGGCGACCTGCGCGTGCGTCTGGTCAGCCCCAACGGGCTGGTGAGCAAGCTGGTCGACGAGCGCGTGTGCGACGGCGGGGGCGACGCCTGCGGCGCCTATTCGAACTGGACGTTCGGGTCCAACCGTCACCTCGGCGAAGGCACGTCGGGCACCTGGCGGCTGCAGGTGACCGACGCGCAGGCCCAGGACACCGGCACCTGGCAGAACTGGTCCATCCGCCTTTGGGGGCGCTGATCATGCGCAATCGAACCTTTCTTCCGCAGGCCCTGCTCGCACTGCTGCTGGGCAGCGCGGCGGCCGGGCTGAACGCGCAGCAGCGCTACTGGTACGACGGCGACGTGCGCCGGCCGCTGTGGGCCGACGACAGCCAGGTGGCCGACTTCTCCGGCCAGCGCGGCGAGAAGTCGCGCGTGCTGAAGCCGGCCACGCTGGTCAAGGGCGGTGCGCTGACCTCGCCCGTATTCCGCGACGGCCCTGGCGAGAAGAGCCGCAGCCGCGCGCTGCCGGGCGGTGTCGTCGTCACGCTGGTGCCCGGCACCGACGAGGCGCGCCGCACGGCCCTGTTCGCCCGCCATGCGCTGGAGCCGGTGCGGGCACTGGGCGCCGACATGTGGCTGGTGGCGGCCGCGCCCGGCGTCGCCTCGCTCGACCTGGCGAACCGCCTGCACGAGAGCGGCGACTTCCGGACGGCCGCGCCCAACTGGTGGCAGCCGCGGGCGCTCAAGTAGCGCAGGCCAGGGTCGGCGCGGGCGCCCGAGCGCTTAAAATCTCGGATCGACATCCAGGGCTCCCATGCGCAACGACCAGGCCAAGACCATCCAGCGGCGCGACTACACCCCGCCGGAATTCCTGGTGGACGAGATCGAACTCGAGTTCGACCTCGACCCCGAAGGCACCCGCGTGCGGGCCGTCAGCCGCATGCGCCGGCGTGACGGCGGCAGCGGCGCGTGTCTGCTCGACGGCGACGGCCTCGAGCTGATCTCGATCGCCGTCGACGGGCGGGCCCTCGCAGCCGCCGACTACCGCATCACCGGCGATCGCCTCGAGATCGACCGCGTCCCCGACCGCTTCACGCTCGAGGTGGTCACGCTGCTGAAGCCGGCGCAGAACACGTCGCTGATGGGCCTGTACGTGTCCAACGGCAACTTCTTCACGCAGTGCGAAGCCCAGGGCTTCCGCCGCATCACCTGGTTCCCCGACCGGCCCGACGTGATGGCGCGCTACCGCGTGACGCTGCGCGCCGACCGCGAGACCTGCCCGGTGCTGCTGGCCAACGGCAACCTGATCAGCGACGGCCCCTGCGCGCCCGGCCCCGACGGCCGGCCCCGTCACCAGGCCGTCTGGGAAGACCCGTTCCCCAAGCCCAGCTACCTGTTCGCCGTGGTGGCGGGCCGGCTGGTCGCCCGCGAAGAGCACCTCGACACGATGTCGGGCCGGCGCGTGCTGCTGCAGGTGTGGGTCGAGCCCGGCAACGAGGACAAGACCGGCCACGCGATGCAGTCGCTGGTGCGCTCGATCCGCTGGGACGAGCAGCGCTTCGGGCTCGAGCTCGACCTCGACCGCTTCATGATCGTCGCCGTGTCCGACTTCAACATGGGCGCGATGGAGAACAAGGGCCTGAACATCTTCAACACGAAGTACGTGTTCGCCACGCCCCGCATCGCCACCGATGCCGACTTCGACGGCGTCGAGTCGGTGGTCGCGCACGAGTACTTCCACAACTGGACCGGCAACCGCGTCACCTGCCGCGACTGGTTCCAGCTCACGCTCAAGGAAGGCCTCACCGTCTTCCGCGACCAGCAGTTCTCCGCCGACATGCTGGCGCGCGCGGCCGGCCCCGAGGGCGCGGCTTCGGCGCGCGCGGTCAAGCGCATCGACGACGTACGCGTGCTGCGCGCGGCGCAGTTCCCCGAGGACGGCGGGCCGATGGCGCACCCGATCCGCCCCGACAGCTACCAGGAGATCAACAACTTCTACACCGCCACGGTGTACGAGAAGGGCGCCGAGGTCATCCGCATGCTGCACACCCTGCTCGGGCAGGAGGGCTTCCGCAACGGCATGGACCTCTATTTCAGCTACTTCGACGGCCAGGCAGTGACCTGCGACGACTTCGTCGAGGTGATGTCCGAGGCCAACAACGGCTTCGACCTCGACCAGTTCATGCGCTGGTACGAGCAGGCCGGCACGCCGCGGGTGAAGGCGAGCGGGGTGTGGAACGCCGCCGACGGCAGCTACACGCTGACGCTGGCGCAATCGACCCCGGCCACGCCCGGCCAGCACGTCAAGCAGCCGCTGGTGATCCCGGTTGCGGTCGGCCTCATCGGCGCGGACGGGCGCGACGTGGCGCTGCGGCTCGAGGGCGAGGCGCAGCCCGGCGCCACGACCCGGGTGCTCAAGCTGACCGAGGACGCGCAGGTCTTCCGCTTCGTCGGTCTCGCCGGCGAGCCGGTGCCCTCGCTGCTGCGCGGTTTCTCCGCGCCGGTGATCCTGGATCTCGACGAGGACGACGCGCGCCTCGCCTTCCGCATGGCGCACGACGCCGACCCCTGCAACCGCTGGGACGCCGCGCAGCGCTACGCCGAGCGCGTGGCGCTTGCGCTCGCCGCCGATCCCGCGGAGATGGTGCCGGAGGCCTTCGTCGCCGCCTTCCGCACCCTGTTGAACGACGGCGCGCTCGACCCCGCCTTCCGCGCCCAGGCGCTCGCGCTGCCGGGCGAGGCCTACCTGCTCGAGCGCATGTCGCCCGCCGACCCCGCCGCGCTGCGCGGCGCGCTGGTGCGCATGATGCGCGCGCTCGGCGCCACGCTCGCCGCCGACTGGCTGGACGTGGTCGAGCGCCTGCAGCTGGCGGGTGCGTACCGCTACCATCCGGGCGACGCTGGCCGCCGTGCGCTGGTGAACCTCGCTCTGCGCTACCTCGCCGCCGCCGGCGTGGGCGAGGGCCTGGCACTGGCCGAGGCGCGCTTCGCCGCCGCCACCAACATGACCGAGCGCTGCGGCGCGCTCGCCGCGCTGGTGCAGAGCACGAGCCCGGCGCGCACCGCCGCGCTGCAGGCCTTCCACGATCGCCATCGCGACGACGCCCTGGTGCTCGACAAGTGGTTCGCCCTGCAGGCAGGCGCCTGGCGCTGGGGCGACGCCGCCGAGCCGGCGCTGGCACGCGTGCGCGTGCTGTTGAGCGACCCGTCGTTCAGCCTGTCGAACCCGAACAAGGTGTACGCGCTGCTCGGCACCTTCTTCCGCGCCAACCCGGGGGAAGTCCATGCCGCCGACGGCAGCGGCCACGCCTTCTGGGCGGAGCAGGTGATCGCGCTCGACGCGAAGAACCCGCAGGTGGCCGCGCGCATGGCGCGGGCGCTCGAGAACTGGCGCCGGTTCACGCCGACGCTGCAGGCAAGCATCCGCTCGCAACTCGAACGCGTGCTCGCTGCAGAGGGGCTTTCGGCGGACGTCGCCGAGATCGTCGGCAAGGCGGTGGCAGAGTGAGCTTCGAGGCGTCCGCTCGGGTCCACGAGCCTAGCGGGTTCCCGTAGGAGCGACGCAAATCGCGATGCGTGCGCCCGCGGTCCGCACCGGCGCA
Source organism: Pseudomonadota bacterium (assembly GCA_029779755.1). Lineage (GTDB taxonomy): Bacteria > Pseudomonadota > Gammaproteobacteria > Burkholderiales > Burkholderiaceae_E > Quisquiliibacterium. The sequence goes on along the minus strand of JAKOZZ010000386.1, from coordinate 790 downwards.
ACTCGACCGCAGCAATCGCGACTCGCGTCGCTCCCACAGTACGGCTCCGCAAGCCGTGCGGATTCGCGTAGGAGCGACGCAAGTCGCGATCCGCGTCCTTCCGCGCCCCTCCAAGCACTTCCGCGCCGCGCTGCCCCGGGGGCGCCGCGCATCCCGCGCCGCGCCGCCGCGCAGCCCGCGACGCATCGCGCAAACGACGACGCATCGCGCAAACGACGACGCCGGACCCGACTCCCGTCGGCTCCGGCGTCTGCGTGTTCGGCGGCGCTGTCGCCGCGAGGCTCACTCGGCGGCGAGATCGCCCGCGATGTAGCTCTCGAGCTGCTTGATCGTCTTTTCATGCTGGCTGACGATCGATTTGACCATGTCGCCGATGGTGACGATGCCGAGCACCTTGTCGCCTTCGACCACCGGGATGTGGCGGAAGCGCTTGGCGGTCATAGTGGCCATGACGTCGTCTGCGGTGCCCGACAGACCCACGGTAAAGGGCTTGTGCGTCATCAGGTCGCCGACCTTGACGTCACGCGACACGAGGCCCTTGAGCACGACCTTGCGTGCATAGTCGCGCTCGGTGAAGATGCCCACGAGCTTGTCGTTCTCGGTAACCAGCACACAGCCGATGTCGAACTGGGCCATCAGCGAAAGCGCGTCGAAGACCGAATCCGTCGGGCGCACCGCATGGAAGGCGCTGCCTTTCTGTTCGAGGATCTGCTTCACGGTCGTCATCATGGTCCTACTCCCCCTTCGTTGTTGAAATGCGCGCCGCGGCGTGCGGGCGACTTTTTATTGT
>JAKOZZ010000353.1 GCA_029779755.1 Pseudomonadota bacterium | reverse complement strand
GCTGGCCGAGATGAAGGCCGAGGCGACGATGCTGCGCATCTTCGTCAACCAGTGCATCCTGATGCTGGCCGAAGGCAAGCTCGACACCACGACGGCGGCGATGGCCAAGCTGCAGACCACCGAGGCGCAGTGCAAGATCGTCGACAACTGCCTGCAGATGTTCGGCGGCTACGGCTACATGTGGGAGTACCCGGTGGCGCGCGCCTGGGCCGACTCGCGCATCCAGCGCCTCTACGGCGGCACCAGCGAGATCATGAAGGAGCTGATCGGCCGCACGCTGTGACGGCCGGGCGCGGGGACCGCGGCCGCGCGCGCGGACCGTGGTGGCCGCGCGGAACGCCGCGGTCTCGACCGACTGGAAACGGGCAACGGGCAACGGGCAACGGGCAACGAGCAACGAGCAACGAGCAACGAGCAACGAGCAACGAGCAACGAGCAACGAGCGGCAGGGTGGCGCCGCCCGCACACGAACACCAGAGAGGAGACGGACGACATGGGACAACTCGACGGCAAGGTGGCGATCGTCACCGGATCGGGCCGGGGCATCGGCCGGGAGATCGCACTGCGCCTGGCACGTGACGGCGCTGCAGTGGTGGTCAACGACCTCGACGAGGCACCGGGGCTCGAGACGGTCGAGGCCGTGAAGGCGATGGGCGGGCGTGCGGTGGCGTGCAACGGCGACGTCACGGCCAAGGACTTCGGCGAGCGCGTGGTGAAGACCGCCGTCGACACGTTCGGCGGCTGCCACGTGCTCGTCAACAACGCCGGCTACACCTGGGACAGCGTGATCCAGAAGATGAGCGACGAGCAGTGGTACGCGATCATCGACGTGCACCTGACCGCGCCGTTCCGCATCCTGCGCGCGTTCTTCGACTACCTGAAGCCGGCCGTCGAGGCCGAGCGCCGCGAAGGGCGCCGCATCGTGCGCAAGATCGTCAACATCTCGTCCACGTCGGGCGTCAACGGCAACGCCGGGCAGGTCAACTACTCGACCGGCAAGGCGGGCGTGATGGGCATGACCAAGGCGCTGGCCAAGGAGTGGGGCCGCTACGACGTGACCGTCAACGCGGTGGCGTTCGGCTACATCCAGACGCGCCTGACGAAGCCGCTGCAGGAAGGCGAGGGCGGCACGATCGACGTGCAGGGCCGCACGGTGAAGGTGGGCGTGCAGGCGGGCCGCATCGCCGCCATGAACCAGATGATCCCGCTCGGCCGCGGCGGCACGCCGGAGGAGGCGGCCGGTTCCGTGTACCTGTTCTGCAGCCCCGACAGCGACTATGTCAGCGGCCAGACCCTGGTCGTCAACGGAGGATCGTGATCATGATGGAGCGACGTGCGCTGGGCGGCTCGGGCCTGCAGGTCTCGCGCCTGTGCTTCGGCGGCAACGTGTTCGGCTGGACCGCGGACGAGAAGACCTCGTTCGATCTGCTGGACGCCTTCGTGGCGGCCGGCGGCAACTTCGTCGACACCGCCGACGTGTATTCGCGCTGGGCCAAGGGACACCAGGGCGGGGAGTCGGAGACGATCATCGGCAAGTGGTTCGCGCGCGGCGCGCGCCGCGATGCCGTGGTGCTGGCCACCAAGGTCGGCATGGAGATGGGGCCCGACCGCAAGGGCCTGAAGAAGGACTACATCCTGCGTTCGGTCGAGGATTCGCTGCGCCGCCTGCAGACCGACTACATCGACCTGTACCAGTCGCATCGCGACGATCCGGACACACCGCTGGACGAGACGCTGTCGGCCTACGACACCCTCGTGCGCCAGGGCAAGGTGCGGGCGATCGGCGCCTCGAACTACGATGCCGCCCGCCTCACCGAGGCGCTGGGCGTGTCGGCGGCGAAGTCGCTGCCGGTGTATCAGAGCCTGCAGCCGCTCTACAACCTGTACGACCGGGCCGTGTTCGAGGACGCCCTGCAGCCGCTGTGCGTGGCGCGCGGCATCGGCGTGATCCCGTTCTATTCGCTGGCCAGCGGCTTTCTCACCGGCAAGTACCGCAGTGCCGACGACGCCGGCAAGAGCGCGCGCGGCGGCGGTGTGGTGCAGAAGTACCTGAACCCGCGCGGCCTGCGCATCCTCGATGCGCTCGACCGCGTGTCGGCGCGCATCGGCGCGTCGCCCGCGCAGGTGGCGCTCGCCTGGCTGGCCGACCGCCCGGCCGTGACCGCGCCCATCGCCAGCGCCACCAGCGTCGCCCAACTGCAGGTGCTGATCGACGCGATGCGCCTGCGACTGGATGCCGACGCGACGGCCGAACTCGACCGGGCCAGCGCGGCCTGAACCCTGCCGCGTGCGGCGCGACGCCGCATTCGAACCCCGCCCGGCTGTGCCGGGGCGGGGCGCGGCGGCATAATCGCGGCGGTCCAATCACGCCCCGGGAGCCCCCATGAAAGTCAAAGCCGCCGTGTCCATGCAGGCCGGCCAGCCGCTGGTGATCGAGCAGGTCGACCTCGCCGGCCCGAAGGCCTTCGAAGTGCTGGTCGAGATCCGCGCCAGCGGGGTCTGCCACACCGACGAGTTCACGCGCTCGGGCGCCGACCCCGAAGGGCTGTTCCCGGCGATCTTCGGGCACGAGGGCGCAGGGGTCGTGGTCGACGTCGGTCCCGGGGTCACCACGCTCAAGAAGGGCGACCACGTGATCCCGCTCTACACGCCCGAGTGCCGCCAGTGCAAGTCGTGCCTGTCGCGCAAGACCAACCTGTGCACCGCGATCCGGGCCACGCAGGGCAAGGGCGTGATGCCCGACGGCACCAGCCGCTTCTCGCTGAACGGGCAGATGGTGCACCACTACATGGGCTGCTCGACGTTCGCCAACTACACGGTGCTGCCCGAGATCGCACTGGCCAAGATCCGCGAGGACGCGCCGTTCGACAAGGTCTGCTACATCGGCTGCGGCGTCACCACCGGCATCGGCGCCGTCATCAACACGGCCAAGGTCGAGCCGGGCGCCAACGTGGTCGTGTTCGGCCTCGGCGGCATCGGCCTGAACGTGATCCAGGGCGCACGGCTGGCCGGCGCCGACAAGATCATCGGGGTCGACATCAACCCGGGACGCAAGGCGCTGGCCGAGAAGTTCGGCATGACGCACTTCGTGAACCCGAAGGAGGTCGAAGGCGACCTCGTGCCCTACCTGGTCGCGCTGACCGACGGCGGCGCCGACTACAGCTTCGAGTGCGTGGGCAACGTCGACCTGATGCGCCAGGCGCTCGAGTGCTGCCACCGCGGGTGGGGCGTGTCGGTGATCATCGGCGTGGCCGGTGCCGGCAAGGAGATCAGCACGCGGCCGTTCCAGCTGGTGACGGGCCGCGTCTGGAAAGGCACGGCCTTCGGCGGCGCGCGCGGGCGCACCGACGTGCCGCGCATCGTCGACTGGTACATGGACGGCAAGATCAACATCGACGACCTCGTCACCCACGTGATGCCGGTCGAGCAGATCAACACCGCCTTCGACCTGATGCACTCGGGCGAGTCGATCCGCAGCGTCGTCACGTTCTGACCGCGCCGCGGCATCGGCCGCAGCGTCAGCCGTGCAGCTCCAGTCCGTAGGCCGCGCGCACGCGTTCGAA
>JAKOZZ010000348.1 GCA_029779755.1 Pseudomonadota bacterium | reverse complement strand
CGGTCAAGGCGATCCCCGCAGGGCCGCCCGGCCCGCCCCCGCCCGGCCCGTCGTACCTGCGCGGGGTCGTCAAGTGGACGATCGATGCCGAGAAGTGCTTCGGCTACTGGGCGCAGCAGAACACCGACTGCGCGATCTGCCTCCGTGTGTGCCCGTACAACCGCGACTTCTCCCGGCGCGGCGCGCGCCTGTGGCGCTGGCTTGCCGGAACGCGCTGGCGACGGCTTGCGCTCTGGTTCGACCGGCGCATCGGGCATGGACGCCGCCTGGCGCCGTCCCGCTGGTGGGACGGCACCGGCGACGACCGCTGACCCCCGCCCCGTGAACCCACCCCCAAACCCACCCCTGCGGCTCGTCCGCAACAGGAGACCTCCGATGTTCCGCTTCGCCCGTTCCTTGCTCACCGGTCTCGCATGCGCCGCGGCCCTCGCGGGCCCAGCCGGCGCCCAGCAGGCCTACCCGTCGAAGCCGATCCGCATCGTCGTGCCGTACGCGCCCGGCGGGGCCACCGACCTGATGGCGCGGGTGGTCGCGCCGCGCCTGGGCGAGATCCTCGGTCAGCCGGTGGTGATCGACAACAAGCCCGGCGCGAACACCGCCATCGGTGCCGATGCGGTCGCCAAGTCGCCGGCCGACGGCTACACGCTGATGTTCACCAACGACGCGACCTTCGTGCTGAACCCGGCGCTGTTCAGCAACCTGTCGTACAACATGGCCCGCGATTTCGTGCCGGTCGCGACGGTGGCCTACCTGAACCTGTCGCTGACGGTGTCGTCCGCGCTGCCGGTGAACACGTTCGCCGAGCTCGTCGCGTGGACCCGGTCGAAGTCCGGCACCATCAGCTACGGCTCCTACGGCGTGGGCAGCCAGGCGCACCTGATGGGCGAGATGTACAAGAAGCTCACCGCCACCGACATCGTGCACGTGCCCTACAAGGGCTCCGCGCCCGCCCTGGCCGACGTAGTCGGCGGTCAGGTGGTGTTCACCTTCCCGGGGATCCCGACCGTGCAGGGCTTCCTGAAGGCCGGCAAGGTCAAGGTGCTGGCCATCTCGGGCGAGAAGCGCTCGCCGCTGCTGCCCGACGTGCCCACGTTCACCGAGCTCGGGTACAAGGACATGGACATCGGCGCGTGGTATGCGCTGTTCGCGCCGGCCGGCACGCCGCGCGACGTGGTCAACCGCCTGAACGCGGCGATCGGCACCATGCTGAACAACCCGGAGTTCGTCGAGAAGCAGCTCGTGCCGTCGGGCATGGTGCCGATGAACCTCAGCCCCGAGCGGGTCGCGGCCCTGATGCGTAGCGAGGGCGAGCGCATGGCGCACATCGTCAGGCAGTCGGGCGCGAAGGTCGAATAGGCCGAATCGCCGCCGATGCGGTCGGCGCGCCGCGCAGCGACGGGCTCGGCGCGCCGGTCGACGCGCGCGCAAGACCGTCGGCTCGGCCCCGCGCACGGGGCCGGTCGCGGGCCGGCTCCGGCCTCAGCCCAGCGCGCGGCTGCCCTCGATCGGCGTCCCCGCCACGGTGATCCGGTGCATCACGCGCCGGGTGCCGTGATAGTCGTTGCTGGCGTAGTGCCAGGTGGCGCGGTTGTCCCAGAAGGCGATGGAGCCCTCCGCCCACTGGAAGCGGCAGCTGAACTCCGGCCGCGCGGCATGCTGGTACAGGAACTGCAGCAGCGGAGCGCTCTCCTGCGGTGTCCAGCCCTCGAAGCCCACCGTGAAGGCCGGATTCACGAACAGCACTTCGCGTCCCGACTCCGGATGCCGGATCACGGCCCGGTGCACCACGTCCTGCGTGGCAAGCGCCGTGTTGCCGACGCGCGTGCCGATGTCGCCCTTGGTGGCGTACGCCGCACCGGCGCCGAACACGTGCCGGCTGGAGTGGACGGCATTCAGCGACCTCAGGGTGGTCTTCATGCCCTCGGACAGCGCGTCGAACGCCGCGCTCATGCACGAGAACAGGGTGTCGCCGCCCATCGGCGGCACTTCGCGCGCGAGCAGGATCGACCCCATCGCCGGCACGACGTCGTAGCTGTGGTCGGTGTGCCAGCCGCCGCCGATGTTGCTGCGCTGCTCGGGCTCCTTGCGCACCTCGGCGATCTCCGGATGCCCGGGCACGGCGGCGAAGAAGCGGTTGACGTCGATCGGTGCCCAGCGGCGCGCGAACGCGAGATGCTGCTCGGGGGTCAGCGTCTGCCCGCGGAAGAAGAGCACGCCATGGTCGCGCAGCGCGGCACGCATCGTCGCCATCGCGTCGTCGGAGATCGGCTGCGAGAGGTCGATGCCTTCGATCACCGCGCCGATCGCGGGTGCGTACGGTGACACGCGCAGCGCCGAGACACGTCGCGCCGCGGGCACGGGCGCGATGGAGGGGGTCTTGGCGGGCGTCGCGGTGGACTGGGCGGTCATCGTCGGTCTCCTCGTCGTGGTCGTGAAGTCGGTGCTGCGTGGTCCTGCCAGCGGACCGAGTCTAGCCTTCGGACACGCCGCCAGGGGGGATCGACGCCGCACCGTTCCGCAGCGCGGGCGCGTCGTGCCTTCGACGAGGGCTCGGCGGGACACGAGGGCTCAGCGCGACAGATCCAGCCGGTAGACCCGCTCCGCCGTCCCGGCGAAGAGCGCGGCCCGTTCCGTCGGCGAGCAGCCCGACGCGATCCGCTTGAAGGCGTTCCACAGCACGGTGTAGTCGCACGACAGCTGGTCGACCGGGAAATTGCTCGCGAACATGCAGCGCGTCGCGCCGAACGCTTCGATGCAGAACTCCACGTAGGGGCGCCAGGCCTGCGCGAGCACCTGCGACGACGGCGGACGGGCCTGCTCGTGGAAGGCGAATCCGCACAGGCGCATGCCCAGGCCACCGAGCTTGACCACCACGTTGGAGCAGTCGGCAAGCTGCCGGATCGACGCCCGCCACGCGGCGAACACCGCGTCACGCTGTCCCGCGTACTGCCCCAGTCCGAGCGGACCGCCGACGTGGTCGAGCACGATCGTCGTGTCAGGGAAGGCGCGCGCGAGATCGACGAGGTCGGGCAGCTGGGGGTGGTAGAGCCACGCGTCGAAGCTCAGGCCGTGGGCGGCCAGGCGGGCGAATCCCGCGCGGAACGCCGGCGTGCGCAGCAGCCCGAGCGGCGGACGCGCGCCGACCCGCGCATAGGCGGGATCGGCGTCCGCCGACGCCGTCTGCCGGATGCCGCGAAAGCGCGCGGGCGACGCCGCGCGGTGCGCCTGCAGCACCGCATCGACGCCCGCGCCGAGCGTGAGGTCGGCATGGGCGACGATGGCCGCACAGACGCGAGGTGCCTGCGGGTCGCGCGCCGCGTGCGCAGCGATCCGCTCGACCGCCTCGGTCTCGCCCACCGGTCGCAGCGCTTCCGGGCCGTCGCTGCGGTAGGCCTCGCGGCATTCGACGTACACCGTGGCGAGCACCCGGTGCCCGCCCGCCAGGTCGGCGTTCAGCGCCTCGACCGGATAGCGCCACGTGGGACGGTCGAACAGATGGTGGTGTGCATCGACGATCGGCAGCGCGGGCTCCAGCGCCGCCTCGACGGTCTGGCGCAGCCAGGCCAGGTCGGCGGGCGGGTGGAACGGCGGCGGTTCGACGCCGGCCAGCGGTTCGATGGCAGGCAGCGGTTCGGTGCGGGTCATGGGGCGGCTCCTCGGATTCGGCAGACGGACACGTGACATCCGGTCAATCATGCCCCGGCGCGCCCCGCAGGCGCCAACCCTTCCGGAGGCGATGCGCCGGCGTCGCGGTTTCCGGACGCGCCGCGCACCCGCGTGCTCGAACGCGCGCACCGGCCCGCGCTATGCTGCGCCGACCCGGATGCGCCCCGAAGCGCACACGATCACGCACCCCAACGCGCACGACAGGAGACGACACCGATGAGCGCATGGCGACAGCGGACGGCCGCCCCGTTCGACCCCGAGAAGCGGCCCGCGACCGGCAGCCGCGGCATGGTCGTGACCAACCACCCGCTCGCCTCGGCGGCCGGCGCCGAGATGCTCGCTGCCGGCGGCAACGCGGTCGACGCCGCCGTGGCCGCTCTGTTCGCGCTGTCGGCGGTCGAGCCGATGATGGTCGGCCTGCTCGGCGGCGGCTTCGCCCATCTGCGGCTGCCCGACGGGCGCCATACGGTGCTCGAGGGTCAGGGCAACTGCCCGCAGGCCGTCGGGCCGACCACCTTCGCGCCCGATCCCGCGGCGCCCCCCGGCGCACTCGATGCGGTCGGGCGCCGCAACAGCGTCGGACGCACGTCGGTCGCCACGCCGGGCAACCTGATGGCTTGGTGCGAGATGCTGCAGCGTCACGGCAGCCTGCCGCTGGCCGACGTCGTCGAACCGGCGATCCGCCACGCCGAGCGCGGATTCTTCGCCACGCACTACCTGGCCGACTGCGTGACCGAATGCGCGGCCGACCTCGCACGCGATCCCGAGATCGCCCGCGTGTTCATGCCGGGCGGCGCGCCGCTGGTGGCGGGCGCCCGCGTGGTCAACGCCGCCTATGCCGACACGCTGCGCACGGTCGTGCGCGACGGGCCGGCCGCCCTGTACGCGGGGGCGCTGGGCGCGGCGCTGGCCGACGACATGGCCCGCCATGACGCGTTCCTCACCCGGGACGATCTGCGGCGCTACCGCACCCACGACCTCGAGCCGGTGCGCTGCGACTACCGCGGGTTCGAGATCATCGGCCCGCCCCCGCCCTGCTCCGGTCCGCTGCACATCGGCCAGATGCTGCGCATCCTCGAAGGCTTCGACGTCGGCGCGCTCGGCTTCGGTTCGACCGACGGGGTGCACCTGATCGCCGAAGTGCTGAAGATCGCCTTCGCCGACCGCGCCGCCGCCACCGCCGACCCCGACTTCGTCCCCGTGCCGGTGGCCCGCCTGCTGTCGCGGGACTACGCGGCCGAGCGGCGCGCACGCATCGACCTCGCCCGCGCGCAGTCGTGGTCGCCCGGCGTCGCGCCGGCCGAAGGCGCGCACACCACGCACCTCACGGTGGCCGACCGCGACGGGCGCATCGTCAGCGCCACGCAGACGATCAACTCGCTGTTCGGCGCCCGTTACATGGTGCCGGGCACGGGCATGATCCCGAACAACTACCTGTACGTGTTCGACCCGCGCGCGGGCCGCGCCAACTCGCTGGCTCCGGGCAAACGGGTGACGTCGTCGATGGCGCCGATCATCGTGCTCGAGCAGGGACGTCCGCGCTTCGCGCTGGGCCTGCCGGGCGGACTGCGCATCTTCCCGTCGGTGCTGCAGGCCACGCTGAACCTGATCGACCATCGCATGAGCGTGCAGGAGGCCGTCGAGGCCCCCCGCGTGTGGACCCAGGGCTACGCGCTGGAGCTCGAGCCGCAGATCCCGGATGCGGTGGCCGACGCGCTGCGCGCCCGCGGCCACGACGTGCTGCGCGTGCCCAACGTCGGCGGCGGCATGTGCGCCATCCGCTTCCACGACAACGGCGACATGGAAGGCGCCGCATGCTGGCGTGCCGACGGCACGCCGGTCGGCGTCGGCGGCGGGCACGCACGACGGGGCGTGCGCTTCCTGCCGGAGGTGCGCAGGGACTGACCGCGGCCGGGCCGCCCGGCCTGCAGCCGCACGAGCGCCGCCCGCGCGGCGCACACCCGCCGCGCGTTCGACACGCGCGCTGCGTCGGCCGCCACGGGTCGCGCGTCGCCGCGCGCGGCGCGGGGGTCAGAAGCGCGGGTCGATCGGCGTGGTCGGCGGATGGCGTGCTTCGATCACCTCGGCGGCGTCGAGCACCATGTCCTCGCGGAACCGCTGCCCGATCAGCTGGACGCCCATCGGCACCGGCCCGGCCATGCCCGTGGGCACGGACACCGCCGGCAGGCCCAGCAGCGGCACGGCGAACTGCGACGCCTGCGCACGCTTGACCCGCATCACCGTCTGCGCACTCTCGGTGTCGAGCCCCCACGGGAACGGCGGCTCGCCCGACACCGGACACAGCACCAGCGGGTGGTCCTGCATGAACAGCTGCCAGCGCCGCACCAGCGTGCTGCGGCGCGCCAGCGCACGCATGAACCCGGCGGTGTCGAACTCGGGCGTCTGCGCGACCATGAATCCGAACGCACGGCGGATGCCCTCGTCCCCCAGGCGGTCGATTGCATCCTTCATGAAGATCCGCGCCTCGCCGTGGGCCAGCAGATCCCACAAGGCCGCCGCCTCGGCCAGATCCGGCAGCGCGACCTCCTCCACCACGTAGCCCGCATCGGCCAGCCACTGCCCGGCCTGGCGCACGGCAGCCACCACCTGCGGATCGGCCGGCGCGCCGTTGCAGTCCACCGACAGGGCCACGCGGATCGGCCGCGTGGCCGCCTCGCCCGCCAGCGGTGCCGGCACCCACCAGGGATCACGCGCATCGGCCGCGCTCATCGCGGCCAGCGCCAGGCGCACGTCCGCCACGGTGCGCGCCAGCGGCCCCTGCACCGACATCAGCTGCGCCGACATCGGCCGCTCCTCGGCCGCCGTCGGCAGGAACGCCGGCACGCGACCGAACGACGGACGCAGCCCGACGACCCCCGTGCAGTACGCGGGATAGCGCACCGAGCCCGCCAGATCGTTGCCATGTGCGATCGGCCCCATGCCGGCGGCCACTGCCGACGATGCCCCGCCGCTCGAGCCGCCCGGCGTGTGCGCCATCGACCACGGGTTGAGCGTGCGCCCGTGCAGGTCGTTCTCCGTGAACCAGCGGAACGAGAAGGCCGGCGTGTTCGTGCGGCCGATGATCACGGCGCCGGCCCGGCGCAGGTTGGCCACCACCGGACTGTCCTCGCGGGCGACCAGGTCCCTGAACGCGACCACGCCGTTCGTCGTGGCGCAGCCGGCCTGATCCACGTTCACCTTCACCGTCACCGGCACACCGTGCAGCGGCCCGAGGACCTCGCCGCGCCGCACGGCCGCATCGGCCGCATCCGCCGCCGCCAGCGCCTCGCGCTCGAGCACCTCGACCACGGCGTTCAGCACCGGATTCACCGCCTGCACACGCGCCAGGCAGGACTGCACGGCGTCGCGGCTGCGCACCGCGCCGGCCCGGATGCCGTCGGCCAGTGCCGTCGCCGTCCACCGCCAGAGCTCGGACATGTCGTCTCCTCTTCGTACCGTCGATCGCGGGTCTCGGGATCACTCGGCTTCGATGTCGATCACTCGGCCTTGATGTTGGCCTGGCGGATCACCGTCGACCACTTGTCGATCTCGCCGCGGATGAAGTCGCCGAACTGCGCGGGGCTCAGCGGCATCGTCACGCCGCCGATGTCGGCGATGCGCTTCTTCACGTGCGGCATCGCCAGCACCTTGGCGATCTCGGTGTGGAGCGTCGCCACCACCGGCGCCGGCGTCTTTGCCGGGGCCAGCAGGCCCACCCACACCGTCACCTCGAAGCCCGGGTACCCCGACTCGGCGATCGTCGGCACGTCGGGCAGATCGGGCACGCGCTGCGCACTGGTCACCGCCAGCGCACGCACCTTGCCGGCCTTCACCTGCGGCAGCGCGGTGATCAGGTTGTCCACCATCACCTGCACCTGCCCGCCGATGAGGTCGGTCATCGCGGGCGTGGACCCCTTGTAGGGCACGTGCAGCAGGTCGATGCCGGCGCGCGACTCGAGCATCTCGGCGGCCAGGTGGCCCGACGTGGCCGTGCCGGACGAGCCCAGCGTCAGGCTCGTCGGCTTGTCCTTCGCCAGCGCGACCAGTTCCGGCACGGTCTTCGCGGGCACGGCGGGATTCACCAGCAGCACGTTGGGCATCGACACCACGTGCGCGACCGGCGCGAAGTCGCCGGGCGCGTAGGACAGCTTCGGATAGAGGCTGTAGTGCGCCGCATTGGGACCGACGCTGCCCATCACCAGCGTGTGCCCGTCCGGCTCGGCGCGCGCCACGAACTGTACGCCGATGATCTGGTTGGCGCCCGCCTTGTTCTCGACCACCACGGGCTGGCCGATCAGCTTCGGCAGCTCGCTGGCGATCAGCCGGCTCATCTGGTCGAGGATGCCGCCCGGCGCGGCCGGCACCACGATGGTGACGGGCTTGGACGGGAACTGGGCGCTGGCCACACCGCTGGCGGTCAGCGCGAGGACGACTGCCAGGGGGCGCAGTCCGCGCGTGAGGAGGGATCCGATCTGCATTCAGTGCTCCATGGAGGTTGGTCGAGAGGCCCCGCTTGCACGCGATCCCCCGTGGACCGATAGTACGGGCACAGCCCGCCGCACGGCGAGCGTCCGCGCAACGCTGCGCTGCGGCGCACCGCGCCCGAAAGTGAACCGCCGCGCCCCGCGCCGATCGCCGGTTCGGTTTACGGTACGCTCCGCCCCGCCGGCGCACCCGCCGGACATCGCTCATCGAACGGAGGACCGCACACGTGTCGAACATCGCGGCCAGCTTCTTCAACCGTGCCCGCAGCCATCCCGCCGCGCCGGCGATCAGCTTCGGCGCGCACACCATCACGTTCGGTGCGCTCGGCGAACGCGTGCGCCGCATCGCCGGGTCGATGCGCGCACGGGCCGGACTGCAGCGCGGCGACCGCGTGGTGCTGTGGATGGAGAACCGCGCCGAATTCCTCGAACTGCTGCTCGCCACCTGGACTGCCGGCCTGTGCGCGGTGCCCGTCAACGCCAAGCTGCATCCGCGCGAACTGGCGCACATCGCAGGCGACTGCGGCGCGCGGGCGGTGTTCACCAGCGACGCCCTGATCGAAGGCATTGCCGCCGAGCTGCGGCAGATCGATCCTGCCCCCTTCGTCTGCGTGGCCGGCAGCGCCGCCTACGAGGCACTGGCCGACGGACCGCCGATGGCGTGCGCCGAGGTCGCCCCCACCGACCTCGCCTGGATCTTCTACACCAGCGGCACCACCGGCAAACCCAAGGGCGCGATGCTCTCGCACCGCAACCTGCTGTTCATGACGTTCGCCTATCACGCCGACATCGAGCGC
>JAKOZZ010000434.1 GCA_029779755.1 Pseudomonadota bacterium | reverse complement strand
GGCGCCCCAGCGCATGAGCGGCATCCGCGCCGCCGGCATCGGCGGCTTCCGGCTGCACGCGAACCGCGTCGCGCCGGCCCACGCGCTGGAAGGGCCCGGGCTCGCGTTCAAGGCGGCCCTGCGGTCGGTGAACAAGGCGCGCGTCTACGTCGCGGCGACGGCCGCCGGCGTGATCGAGGCCAGCCTGGCACGGGCCGTCGGCTACGGGCAGGAACGCCGCACCTTCGGGCGCCCGCTGGTCGAGCACCAGGGGCTGAAGTGGTCGCTGGCCGACGTCGCCACGACGCTGGAGGCGCTGCGCGGGCTCGTCTACCGCGGCGCGGCGATGATCGACCGCGGCGAGGACGCGCAGCTCGCCGCCGCGATGGCCAAGAAGTACTGCGGCGACCACACGATCGGCGCCGTCGCGAAGTGCGTGCAGGCGATGGGTGCGCTCGGCATGACCAGCGACGGGGGCCTGCCGCGCCAGATGGCCGCGGCCAAGGCCGTGTGCTATGCCGACGGCACGACCGAGATCATGAACGAACGGATCGGGGCGTTCCTGGGGACGTACGCGGCGCCGCGCTGACGCCGGCCCCGCGCCTCAGACCGTCTCGGCCGGGTCGAAGTCGATCTCGATCTTCGCGCGGTTCGGATCCTCGAAGAACAGCTGCCAGGTGCCGTAGCCGGGCAGCCTGCGCAGCTCGTGCGCGACGCCCTCGTCAAGGGCGTGATCGACCACATGGCCTTCAGCGGCAGCGGTCTCGCCGACACGGTGGCCCGGCTGAAGGCACGGGGCGTCGCACACGAGCTGCGCAGGCTGCCCGGCTACGGCACCTGGCAGCTGTTCTTCGAGGATCCGAACCGCGCGAAGATCGAGATCGACTTCGACCCGGCAGAGACGGTCTGAGGCGCGGGGCCGGCGTCAGCGCGGCGCCGCGTAGGCCCCCAGGAACGCCCCGATCCGTTCGTTCATGATCTCGGTCGTGCCGTCGGCATAGCACACGGCCTTGGCCGCGGCCATCTGGCGCGGCAGGCCGCCGTCGCTGGTCATGCCGAGTGCGCCCATCGCCTGCACGCACTTCGCGACGGCGCCGATCGTGTGGTCACCGCAGTACTTCTTGGCCATCGCGGCGGCGAGCTGCGCGTCCTCGCCGCGGTCGATCATCGCCGCGCCGCGGTAGACGAGCCCGCGCAGCGCCTCCAGCGTCGTCGCGACGTCCGCCAGCGACCACTTCAGCCCCTGGTGCTCGACCAGCGGGCGCCCGAAGGTGCGGCGTTCCTGCCCGTAGCCGACGGCCCGTGCCAGGCTGGCCTCGATCACGCCGGCGGCCATCGCCGCGACGTAGACACGCGCCTTGTTCACCGACCGCAGGGCCGCCTTGAACGCGAGCCCAGGCCCTTCCAGCGCGTGGTCCGGCGCGACGCGGTGCGCGTGCAGCCGGAAGCCGCCAATGCCGGCGGCGCGGATGCCGCTCATGCGCTGGGGCGCCTCGCGCTCGAACCCCGGCGCGGTCGCATCGACCAGGAAGCAGCCGATGCCCGGACCGCGGGTGCCGGGATCGGTCTGCGCATAGGTGATGAACACCTGCGCCACCGCAGCGCTGCAGATCCAGCGCTTGGCGCCGTCGAGCACCCAGTCCTGCCCGTCGCGCGTCGCGCGGCAGCCGATCTCGGCGAAGTCGCTGCCCGCGCCGGGCTCGGACAGCGCCGACGCCCCGATGATCTCGCCGCGCATCATGCGACTCAGGTAGCGCTCGACGGCCTCGGGCGAACCCGAGTCGGCGATGCGCGCCATCGCGTTGTGGTGGTTGATCAGCGCGAATCCGAACGCGAAGTCGTGCCGGGCGAACTCCTCGGCCACGCGCAGGCGCACCGAGAACGGCATGCCCAGGCCGCCGTGGCTGCGCGGCACCTCGATCGCCGCAAGCCCCTCGGCACAGGCCGCGCGCATCGCATCGATCGGATAGTGCGCACGTGTCTCCCAGTCCTCGGCGGCCGGGGCCACCACCTGCGCGGCGAACGCTTTCGCGCGTTCGATCACCGCGCGCTGGTCGGGCGCCAGCGTCGCGTCGAATTCTTCGGTCGTCGTGCGTGCCATCGTCGTCTCCTGTCGTAGGGTCGTGCCGTCACCGTGACGGCGTAAGGCTACCGCCGGGGCACCGCCAGCTGCGCGGCCACCGCGAGCGCCGTCGACGCGACGAACGCCCAGCCGATCGGCACACACGGCAGCAGCAGCGCAAGCATCACGCAGAACACCACCAGGCTCCACATGCCGGCCGCCATCGCGCGCAGCATCGTGCCGACGTAGGCCGGCCCGTGCGCGCGATGCGAGAACACCGCCAGCACCATGCTGAGCAGCGGAAAGATGGTGAACAGGCCGCTCCAGGCCGGCCCGATGCGGGTCGACGCGGCGGTCACCGCCAGCGTGAGCAGCGCACCCGCCACCATGCGCACCGGCAGCTCGTAGGCCGGCAGGTGCGCGCGCACCGCAACCGCCTGCGTCGGCGGGAACCGCGGCACGATCAGCAGCAGTGCGCCCGCGGCCACGATCAGGCTCGGCCACGGATCGTAGGGCAGCCATGCGAGCATCAGCCGCAGCAGGCCTGCGGCCGCCAGCCACGCCGCCAGGCCCGCCGCGCACGCGACCGGCCAGGGGTGCCGGCGGCAGGTCCAGGCGTAGGCCAGCATGTACGCGAGCGAGGCGAGCACGGCGCCCAGCGCCGCCGACGCGGAGGCCGCGGCGAACACCGGCCCCCGCTCGATCGTGACCAGCAGCAGGATCGGGCCGGCGACGAACGGGAACCCGGCCAGCCAGCCCGACACCGACGGCCCCCAGCGGCGCCCGACCAGCGTGATCAGCGCCAGGAAGCCCGGGACCAGCAGCAGCTTCAGCGCGAGCATCGGACCCGGCCATCGGCGTCAGCGACGGGGGCCGCCCGGGCGGCGCGCACCGGACGATTCCACGCGGCCCCCGGACCGACCACGGTGGCAACGGCGCGCTGCGCGACCCGGGCGCCGGACGTCAGCGCGTCGCCTTCGGGGCTTCGTGCAGGCAGGCGATGCCGACTGCGTCGCCCGGCAGGTTCGGGTAGCGTCGCAGCACTTCGGGATCGTGGCCCGGCACCACGTGGTCGGGCGAATCGGCCAGCGCGTGCAGCCGACGGTGACCGTCGAGCATGGCGGCGACGTTGTAGACGATCGGGAACGGCTTCTGCCGCTCCATGTTCTCGTAGTAGTGGCTCGCGTCGGAGGCGAGCACCACCCAGCCGCGCCGGGTGTGCACGCGCACCGACTGCAGCCCCATCGTGTGGCCGCCGATCAGCAGCAGCTCGACACCCGGCGCGATCGTCGCGTCGCCGTTGTGGAAGCTGACCCGATCGGCGTAGACGTTGCGCACCACGTCGACCACGTCGTCGACCGAGTAGGCGTGCCGCATCGGCTCGTAGCACATGCACCGGCCGGTCGCGTAGTTCACCTCGGCCTCCTGCACGTGGAACGTGGCGGCCGGGAACGCGCCGATGTTGCCGGCGTGGTCGTAGTGCAGGTGCGTGAGCACGACGTCGCGCACCGACGCCGCGTCGACGCCCACGGCCTTCAGGCCGTCGACCGGATGACGCAGCAGCTGGCGCTGGCGCGCCTTGGCGGCCACCTCGTTGAACCCGGTGTCGACCAGGATGGTGCGCTCCGGGGAGCGCAGCACCCACACGAAGAAGTCGATCGGCATCGGCCCGTCGTGGGCATCACGGAAGATGAAGTTGTCGTTGCGGGTCCGCTCGTGGGTGGCATAGCGGATCGCGTAGACCTCGTACTGGGGCAGGCTCATCGGTGTCTCGTGGGTACGTCGTGGGTGCGTCGTGGATGTCGGAAGGCGCGGCAGACGCGCGGCGCGTCGACCCGAGGCACGCGCTGCGCGGCCGGCGGTGCGCGGACGACGGATCCGGCCGGCGGATCCGGGCGGGCGCGACGCCTCAGCCGCCGATCAGGCGACTGATCACCGGATGGTACTGATCGCCCAGGCCCGCGTCGATCGCGCGGGCGAACCAGTCGTCCACATTCCGCGCGCCGCGCGCGTCGACCCCGGTCGAGCGCGCCAGGTCGAGCGCGTAGCGCAGGTCCTTGCGGGCGTATTCGACCGAAAAGGCGCGCTCGGGGAAGTCGCCCGGCAGCATCGCCTTCATGCCGTGGTTGCGCAGCGCGAAGCTGTCGGCCGAACCGGTGGCGAGCGTGGCGAACAGCAGGTCGGGATCGACGCCCGCCCGCTCGCCGATCGCCTTGGCCTCGGCCAGCGCCACCACGGTCTCGAACAGCACCATGTTGTTCATGATCTTGACGACCTGCCCGCAGCCGACCGGCCCGCACAGGGCGATGTCGGTCGCGAAGCAGGCGATCAGCGGCCGCACGCGCGCGAACACCTCGGGCGTGGCGCCGACCATCACGGCCAGGGTGCCGGACTCGGCCGCGGCGCGGGTGCGTGCGACCGGCGCATCGACCAGCGTTGCGCCGCGCTGCGCGAATTCGTCGGCGAGCGTGCGCGTGAGCTCGACCGGCGAGGTGCTCAGATCGACCACGATCTGGCCGGGGCGGACGTGCGCGAGGAGTCCGTCCTCGGCGCGCGCCAGCGACGCGACCGCCTCGCCCGACGGCAGCGACAGGAAGACCACCGACGCGTCACGCACCACGTCGCCGACATCGCGGCCGGCGCGCACGCCGGCGGCGGCGAGGCGCGTCATCGGGTCGGCCACGCGATCGAGCCCGACCACGTCGGCGCCGGATTTCGCCGCCAGGTTGCGGCACATCGGCTCGCCCATCACGCCCAGTCCGATGAACCCGAGCTTCTGCTTGCTGGAAGTCACGTCTTCTCCTGTCTGCGCGCCCCCGATGCGGGAGCGGCGCGCTGCGGTCGGTGCGGTGGATCGCTGCGTTCTGGCCAGCGGAACGCAGGTTCTGTAGGCCGGGAAGTATGGTCGTGCGCGCGGGCAGGCGTCAACGGCGCGGAACGGTCCGGCAAAGGCGCAGAACGGGCTGGCGAATGCGCGGAGCGGGCTGGCGAATGCGCGGAACGGGCTGGCGAATGCACGGAACGGGCTGGCGAATGCGCCGAGCGGTCCGGCGAACGCGGTGAACGGACCGGCGCATGCGCGGATCGGTCCGGCAGTGGCGCGCGGGCGCGCGCCGGCCTCACACGCCCAGGTGGCGCTCCACGGTCGCCTGCTCGGCGCGCATCGCCTCGCCGTCGCCGCGCCACACGATGCGTCCCTTCTCGACGATGTGATGCCGGTCGGCCAGCGCCATCAGCGGTCCGAGGTTCTTGTCGACGACGACCATCGCCAGCCCTTCGCGGCGCAGCATCGCCAGGCAGCGCCAGATCTCGCGCCGGATCAGCGGCGCGAGGCCCTCGGTCGCCTCGTCGAGCACCAGCAGGCGCGGATTGGTCATCAATGCGCGGCCGATCGCGAGCATCTGCTGCTCGCCGCCCGACATGCCGCCGGCCAGCTGGCGCTGGCGCTCCTCGAGGCGGGGAAACAGCGCGTACACGCGCTGCAGCGTCCACGGGGAGGCGCCCGCGTTGCGCATCGACGCCGTGGCGACCAGGTTCTCGCGTACGGTCAGGTTCGGGAACACCTGACGGCCTTCGGGCACCAGCCCGACGCCGGCCTGCCCGATGCGATGGGCGGGCTGCCCGGCGAGCATGCGGCCGGCCAGCTCGATGCGCCCGGCACTGGGCGCGAGCAGACCGGTCAGGCACTTGATGGTGGTGGTCTTGCCCATGCCGTTGCGGCCCAGCAGCGTGACGACCTCCCCTTCGCCCACCTCGAAGTCCAGGCCGAACAGCACCTGGCTGCGGCCGTACCCCGCCTGCAGACCGGTGACCCGCAGCAGCGCGCTCACGCGTCCATGTCCTCGTCGCCGAGGTACGCGGCGCGGACGTCGGCGTGCGCCCGGATCTCCGCGGGCGTGCCGGTCGCGATCAGGCGGCCGTAGACCAGCACGCTGATGCGGTCCGCCAGCGCGAACACCGCGCCCATGTCGTGCTCCACCAGCAGCATCGGGTAGCGGCCGCGCAGGCGCTGCAGCAGCTGCACCATGCGCTCGGACTCGGCACCGCTCATGCCGGCGAGCGGCTCGTCGAGCAGCAGCACGCGCGGCTGCAGCGCCAGTGCCATCGCGAGCTCGAGCTGACGGTGCTCGCCGTGGCCAAGCACGCCGGCGGGCACCTCGGCCTGCGCCGACAGCCCCACCTCGTCCAGCGCCGCCCGGGCCTGTTCGACGAGACCGGCCTGGCGGCGCAACGGGGTCCAGGCGCCGAAGGCACTGCCACTGCGGGCGAGCACCGCCAGCGTCACGTTCTCGAGCGCGGTGAAGTCGGGACAGAACTGCGTGACCTGGTAGGAGCGCCCCAGCCCGCGGCGTGCACGCGCCGCGACCGACCAGTGCGTGACCACCCGCCCCTGCAGCACGACCGCACCGGCATCGGGCCGCAGTTCGCCGGTGAGCAGCCCGATCAGCGTGGTCTTGCCGGCACCGTTCGGGCCGATCAGCGCGTGCACTTCACCCGGCAGCAGCGACAGCGACACGTCGTCGGTCGCCGTGAGCCCGCCGAAGCGCTTGGTCAGCCCGCGCGTCTCGAGCACGGCCGCGGGCACGGCCAGGTCCCCGCGCACGGCCGGTGCCTCGGACACGGCTGCGGAAGGGGCTGCGGACGGGGCCGACGTCACGGCGCCCGCTCCCGGCTCCACGCGAGGAACGCGCCATACAGCCCGCGCCGGGTCAGGACCACCACCAGCAGGATCGCCAGCCCCAGCGGCGCCATCCAGTGCGTGGTCAGCGCGGCCAGCCACTCCTCCAGCAGCAGCAGCGCCAGCGCGCCGACCAGCGGACCGATCACCGTGCCCACCCCGCCCAGGATCACCATCACGATCAGCTCGCCCGACACCGTCCAGGCGGTGTACGACGGCGACGCATAGCCCGTGAGGTTGGCCAGCAGGAAGCCGGCGAACGACGCCACGCACGCGGCGATCACGTAGACGACCAGTTTCAGGCGCGTGGCTTCGAAGCCCAGCGCGCGCATGCGCCGCTCGTTCGCCTTGATCCCGCGCAGCACGTGGCCGAAGCGCGCATGCACGAGGCGCCAGCTCAGGTACAGCAGCAGCACCAGGCCGCCCAGCACCAGGTAATAGCGCTGGGTGGGAGAGCCCAGGTCGAGCGGCGCAAGCACCGACCGCTGGGTCAGGCGCATGCCGTCGTCGCCGCCATAGTGCTTCAGCGACACGCCCAGGAAGTAGAACATCTGCGCGAACGCCAGCGTGATCATGATGAAGCCCATGCCGCTGGTGCGCAGCACGACCACGCCGGTGAGCAGCGCGACGACCGCGGCCCCGGCCAGCCCCGTGCCGAGCTGCAGCCAGCCGTCGTGCACGCCGTGGAAGTCGAGGATCGCCACCGCATAGGCGCCGATCGCCAGGTACATCGCGTGGCCGAGGCTGACCAGACCGGTCCATCCGATCAGCAGGTTCAGGCTGCAGGCCGCGATCGCATAGACGAGGATGCGACCGAACTGGGTCATGTAGAACGGCTGGTCGAACACGTGCGCATGGACCGGCACCAGCGCGAACATCAGCAGCAGGGCGCCGACGGCCCAGGTGCGCGGCGCGCGCAGCGACACCGGCTCGGGCAGCAGCGCGCGCCACATCGGATCAGCCCCGCACCGGGAACAGGCCGGCCGGCCGGAACGCCAGCACGCCGGCCATCAGCAGGTAGATCAGCATCGAGGCGAGCGCCGGCCCGGCGGCCTGCGCGATCGCCGGCTCCATCGCGCGCGCCATCCAGATCGGCAGGAACACGCGTCCCAGCGTGTCGACGACGCCCACGATCAGGGCGGCCAGGAACGCACCGCGGATCGAGCCGATGCCCCCGACGATGATCACCACCAGCGTCTGGATCAGGATCGTCTCGCCCATGCCCGACTGCACCGAGAAGATCGGCCCGGCCATCAGCCCGGCCAGCCCCGCAAGACCGGCGCCGAGGCCGAAGATCAGCATGTTGAGACGGCGGATGTCCACGCCCAGCGCGGACACGATCGGCGCGTTGCTGGCGCCCGCGCGGATCAGCATGCCCACCCGTGTGCCGTGGATCAGCCAGGCCAGGAAGACGGCGACCGCCAGGCCGACGACGATGATCGCGAGGCGGTAGGCGGCGTAACCGAAGCCGAACAGCTCGACCGTGCCGGACAGCCACTGCGGGGTCTCGAAGTACAGCGGGCTCGGGCCCCAGACGATGCGCACCGCCTCGTTGAAGAACAGCACCAGGCCGAACGTGGCCAGCACCTGGTCGAGGTGGTCGCGGCGATACAGACCGGACAGCGCGATGCGATCGACGACGATGCCGACCAGCATCGTGCCCGGCACCGCCACCAGTGCCCCGAGGAGGAACGACCCGGTGGCCGACGCCGTGGCCGCCGCCAGGTAGGCGCCGACCATGTAGAGCGAACCGTGCGCCAGGTTCACGAAGTCCATGATGCCGAACACGAGCGTCAGCCCGGCAGCGAGCAGGAACAGCAGCACGCCGAGCTGCAGCCCGTTGAGCACCTGGGTGAGGACGAGGGCGGCGGTCATCGTGGAGCGCGGCCGCCCGCGACGCGGCGCGCGCGGCGCATCACTTCATCGGGCACTTGTCGAAGTACGCGTCCTTGTCTTCCCTGAGCGGCGTGGCGATCGTCTTCAGTGTCATCCGGCCCTGGCCGTCCTTGACGGCCTCGAACATGTGGAAGTCCTGGATCGGGAACTGGTTGGTGTTGTAGCGGAAGCTGCCGCGCACCGACTTGAAGTCCGCCGCCTTCAGCGCGGCCATGAACGCCTGCTTGTCGTCGACCTTGCCGCCCACCTTGCGCAGCGCCGAATCGAGCAGCTGCGCCGCATCGTACGACTGCGCCGCGTACTGAGACGGGATGCGCTTGTAGCGTGCCTCGAAGTCGCGCACGAACTTCTGGTTGGCGGGATTGGCCAGGTCGGGGCCCCAGAACGTGCCGGAGATCACGCCCAGCGCCGCGTCGCCCATCGCGGGCAGGCCGATGCCGTCGGTGGTCGACGAGGTCATCAGCGGGATCTTGCCGCGCATGCCCGCCTGGTTCCACTGCTTGATGAAGTTGATGCCCAGGCCGCCCGGCAGGAACGCGAACACCGCCTCCGGCTGCGCAGCGGCGATCTGCGCGATCTCGGCGGAGAAGTCCTGCGTGTTCAGCGCGGGCCACAGCTCGCCGATCGGCGCGTTTGCGTAGTAGCGCTTGAAGCCGCCGACGGTGTCCTTGCCCGACTGGTAGTTCGGGGCGATCGTCATCACACGCTTGAAGCCCTTGTCGGACATGTACTTGCCGACGACCTCGGCCTGCTGGCCGTTCTCCCACGAGGTGGAGAAGAAGTACGGCGAGCACTGCGCGCCGGCGATCGGCGACGGCCCGGCGTTCGAGCCGATCAGGAACACGCCCTTTTCGGTGATCTTCTTGTGCACGGCCATCATCACGTTCGAGAACGTGACCCCCGTGATGATGGGCACCCGCTCCTTGTCGATCAGGCGCTCGACGATCTGGTTGGCCACGTCGGGCTTGAGCTGGCTGTCCTCGCGCAGCACCTGAACGGGCACGCCGCCGAGCCGGCCGCCGTTCTGCTCGATCAGCAGCATCAGGGCGTCGTACTGGTCCTGGCCGAGCGGACCCTGGGGCCCGGACAGCTCGCCCATGAAGCCGATCTTCAGCTGGGCCGCGGCGACCACCGGCGCGCACAGCGCGGCGGCCGCCAGCATGGCGGCAAGACGGTTGCGGGTGAAACGCATGCAGATCTCCTCGGGAGGCGCCGGACGCCGGAGCGCCGGTGCCGGTGGATTCGGGGTCGATGGAATCGGGTGCCAGGCGCCGGGCGCCGGCCGCGGTGCACACGGCGGCGCGCACGACGCGCACGGCATCCGGCGCGCGCTTCGGCGGGCGGGCGCGAGCCTAGCACAGGCGGGCGCGGGCCGCCGGCGCCCGCCGCGGCGGGGTCCGACGGCTCAGCCCGGCCGGCCCTGCCCCAGGGATTCGAGCATGCGGCCCATCATCTGGTGCAGCAGGTTGATCGCCTTGAGCGGACGCACCATCACCTTGAAGTGCGTGATGCGGCCTGCGGCATCCCAGTGCACGATGTCGACGCCGTTGATCACGATGCCGTCGATCGTGGTGGCGAACTCCAGCACGGCCGAGCGCTCGCCGAACCAATCGTTGCGGTAGTGGAAGTGCTCGTTGTTGAGCACCCGGAATGCGGCACTCAGGTACTTTGCGGTGATGGCCTTGCCCGCCTGGGGCGTGTGCACGACCGGCGACTCGAACACGACGTCGTCGGCGAGCATTGCGTCGAGTTCGGCAAAGTTGCGGGTCTCGAGCATGCGATGCCAGCGCTCGATCGGCAGGGGTCGGGTCATGGGGGTCTCCAGAGGGTGACGGGCTCGGTGGGTTTCGCAGGGCGCGGTGGGTCGCGCAGGACGTGGTGGGTCGCGCAGGGCACGAAGGTCGCGTTCGGCGCCGCGGCAGGCCGTCGCGACGATCAGCCCGCCGGCGACTGTGGCACGTCGGGGATCAGGCGTCGACCCATGCTGAACGCGTCGTCGACCGCGTATCCGAGGGATTCGTAGAACGCGCGCACGGCGGCGTTCCCCGTGCGGATCTGCAGATTCACCTTCGGGCAGCCGAGCGCGCGAAGCCCCTGTTCGACGTGCCGCATCAGCGCGGCGCCCAGGCCCTGCCCGCGCAGCGACGGGCACACGGCGAGGTAGTTGACCCAGCCGCGATGCCCGTCATAGCCGGCCATCACGGCCCCGACCACACGGTGCGCATCGTGCGCGACGACGAACAGGTGCGGCTGCACACCGAGCTTGCGCTCGATGTCGCGCGTCGGGTCGTTCCAGGGACGCGTCAGCCCGCAGCGCTGCCACAGCGCAATGACCGCCTCGGTGTCTTCGCGCGCGAACGGACGCAGCACGACGCTCGCTCCGCTGCGCAAGGTCACGGTGGCGTGCGCCGGCCCGCTCGCCGCCACGGCAGGGCGCTCGCCTGAGGCCGCCACGGCGGGGCGCTCGCCGGACGCCGCCCCGCGGCGCGACAGCAGGTCGACGTACGCCACGTCGACGCAGCGCTCCGGGTACACGCCCAGCACCGCCATCAGCCGATGCGCCTCCTCGCGGCCGCGCTCCACCGGCTCGCCGTCGACGAGCACCACTTCGAGTTCGAGGAAGTCGCCGAGCCCCTCGACCCGGTCGAGATGGATGCGCGTGCGGCCCGCCCGGTACAGTGTGCGGCGCTTGTGCACGCGGCCGGCTTCGCCCCAGGCCGCCGCCAGACTCGCGCGCAGCGCCTCCGGATCGGGGATGCGGGCGATCCGGTAGTCGCAGACCCGCGGACCGTGCGTATCCGCGCGCCGGTAGAAGATCAGCTCGCCCTGCCCGTCGGGAAACACCCGCAGTTTCAGGCGGCCGTCCGCGCAGCGGAAGAACGTGTCGTCCTGCACGAGTTCGTGCGGACCGTCGTCGGACAGCGCCGCCGCGCGGCGGCGCATTGCGTCGAGGTCGTCGACGCGGGCCTTGATCTCGACGTTGGTGGGCATCGGGGGCGGCGCGCGATGCCGTGCGCGTTCAGACGCCGGGATTGCCCATGCGCGCGGCGTTCGCGGGAAACGGCTCGTTCGGCATCCCGCGGATGGAGGAGATCAGCCAGGTGCCGGCGCGCTTGCACAGCACGAAACTGAGCACGCCGCGCAGCGGCGGCAAGGCGCTGCCGTCGTCCGCACGCATGCCGTCGAGCTGGAAGTCGGCATCGGCGATCGCGGCGTCACCCCGCACGAACTTGATCTTGGTGACGTCGGTGTTGGTGATCGTCACGCCACGGTACGGCCCCGCGTGCTGCTCGGCGAGCAGCCGGAGGATGGCATCGCGGCCGGCGGCCGATCGGCCCGTGGCGCTGACGATGTCGGCGTCCTCGGTCAGCAGCTGCGCGTAAGCGGCCGAATCCCGTGCGTTCCAGGCGAGCCTGCGGCGCACGATGACCTCGCGGATCGCGTCCTCGTCGGCCGGCCCTCCGGCGCCGACCGGCGCCACCTGCAGGGAACCTGCCGGTCCTGCGATCCAGAACAGAGAAGCAATCATCGTACGGTTGGCTTCAATGCATTGTTTCAAATTACGAAACATCTTCGAAGTGCGCCGCCGTTCGTCGGCGTCCTCGAAGCACTGGGCCGGAAGCATAACGCACCTGCAACAATTTTCCGCAACCGGTTTCGAGGAAGCGCTCGATCCGAAATGCCGCCATCCGGAATGCCAGAGTGGAACCCGCGTGAATACTGGGCTTTCACCGATCTTCCCTGCGCTCGACCGCGTCTGGTGCATGCGCAGCATACGGCGCGATCCGTTGCGTGGTTCGCGACGATCGCCCGTGCCCGGGATCGCTGCGCCCGCCATTCGTCGGGTCCGGGCGGCTTCGCGCCGTGCAATCAAGTGCCCTGCGAAGTGCCCTGCGATCGCGCGCCGCGCGGGGACGGCGCCTCCGGTATCCTCCGGCCGCATGGACTCCGATCCCAGAGACAGCGACCGCGCGGCCGGCTTCGAGGTCGGCCCCGACTTCGCGCCGTTCGCACAGCGCAACGACATCTATCGGCGCTCGTTTCACGACCCGGCGATCCGTTCGCCGAAGACGGAACGCTTCTACCGCACCTATCGCGAACCGCTCGCCGGCTGGCGCAAGGCCGACGGATTCACCCAGCACGACTACGCGGTCCGAAACGCCGCCTGGCACGTCAGTGACCTGTTCACCGAGGCGCGGCGCGAGCAGGATCGTCGCGAGGGCTTCTCCGACCCGTACACGCAGCAGCTGCCGCCGGCCGCCGAGCGCCATGCGTTCGCCTCGCCGCAGGCGGCGGCGCAGGCGGTCAAGCGGGTGGCGCGCGCGTTCGGCGCCGGCGACGTGGGGATCACCGCGCGGGACGAACGCTGGATGTACAGCGCGAAGATGAGCGACATGAGCGGCATCGAACGCCCGGTCGACATCCCGGCGTCGCTGACGCACGTGATCGTGGTCGTGATGCCGATGGACCGCGCGCTGCTGAGCACGGTGCCGTCGGCGCTCTCCGGCGCCGCCACCGGCCTGGGCTACTCGCACGACACGATGACCCTGCTGTCGGTCGCGCAATACCTGCGCAACCTGGGCTACGAAGCGATCGCCAGTGCCAACGACTCGGCACTGGCCGTGCCCCTGGCGATCAAGGCCGGTCTCGGCGAGTACGGGCGGCTCGGGCTGCTGATCACCCGCCGCTTCGGGCCGCGGGTACGGCTGGGCAAGATCTTCACCGACCTGCCCCTCGCGCACGACGCCCCCAGCGCCTTCGGCGTCAAGGCGTTCTGCAACGCTTGCCGGGCCTGCGTCGACGGCTGCCCGGTCAAGGCGATCCCCTCGGGTCCGCCCGGACCGCCCCCGCCCGGCCCGTCGTACCTGCGCGGGGTCGTCAAGTGGACGATCGATGCCGAGAAGTGCTTCGGCTACTGGGCGCAGCAGAACACCGACTGCGCGATCTGCATCCGTGTGTGCCCGTACAACCGCGACTTCGCCCGGCGCGGCGCGCGCCTGTGGCGCTGGCTTGCCGGCACGCGCTGGCGACGTCTCGCGCTCTGGTTCGACCGGCGCATCAGGCACGGACGCCGCCTGGCGCCGTCCCGATGGTGGGACGGCACTGGTGACGACCGCTGAACGCCCCACCTCAGAGCCCACCCCCACCCTCCCCTCAAACCCACCCCTGCGGCTCGTCCGCAACAGGAGACCTCCGATGTTCCGCTTCGCCCGTTCCTGGCTCACCGGGCTCGCATGCGCCGCGGCACGCGCGGGCCCTGCCGGCGCCCAGCAGGCCTACCCGTCGCAGCCGCTCCGCATCGTCGTGCCGTACGCGCCCGGCGGGGCCACCGACCTGATGGCGCGGGTGGTCGCGCCGCGCCTGGGCGAGATCCTCGGTCAGCCGGTGGTGATCGACAACAAGCCCGGCGCGAA
>JAKOZZ010000335.1 GCA_029779755.1 Pseudomonadota bacterium | reverse complement strand
GCGAAAATCGCCGGATGAAGAAGGTCGCACCGCCATTCAGGTCATCGAGCGGATGGTGTCGCTGCTCGATGCGCTCGCCGAACAGCCGGACTCGGTGAGCCTGAAGGATCTGTCCGCCCGTACCGGTCTGCACCCATCCACGGCGCACCGGATCCTCAACGACCTGGTGACGGCGCGCTTCGTCGATCGCGGGGAGCCGGGTGCCTACCAGCTCGGCATGCGCCTGCTCGAGCTGGGCAACCTCGTGAAGGCGCGCCTGAACGTGCGCGACGCCGCGATGGGTCCGATGCGCGAGCTGCACCGTGCGACGGGTCAGCCGGTCAACCTGTCCATCCGGCAGGGGGACGAGATCGTCTACGTGGAACGCGCCGTGTCGGAGCGCTCCGGCATGCAGGTCGTGCGTGCGGTGGGCGGTCGCGCGCCGCTGCATCTCACCTCGGTCGGCAAGCTGTTCCTGGCGGTGGACGATCCGAAGAACGTGCGCGCCTATGCCACGCGCACCGGGCTGGCCGGTCACACCCGCAACAGCATCACCGAGCTGGCACGGCTGGAGCGCGAGCTGGCGCTGGTGCGCGCCCGCGGCTATGCGCGCGACAACGAGGAACTGGAGCTCGGCGTACGCTGCATCGCTGCCGGCATCCGGGACGACAGCGGCAAGCTGGTGGCGGGTCTGTCGATCTCGGCGCCTGCGGACTTCGTGCAGGACGATTGGATCGACCTGCTCTGCCGGACCGCCGCGCAGATCTCGTCGGCACTGGGCTTCGAGTCGGAGGCCTGACGCCGGCGGCCCGTTCGACGGGCTGCTGACTCGGCTGACAGCGGTCTATGCGGCGCGCAGGCTCAGATCGAGCGGCGCGTGCCGCTGTCCGCACGCACCGGGTGCGGACGCCGGCTCTCGTTCTCCAGCCACTGGCGGATGCGCTCGGCGTCGCCGAACCGCGACAGCTTGCCGTTGGCGTCGAGCAGCACCATGACCACCGGACGTCCGTCGATATTGGTGTGCATCACCAGGCAGCTTCCCGCCTCGGAGATGTAGCCCGTCTTCTGCAAACCGATCTCCCAGGTGGGATTGGAGATCAGCCGATTGGTGTTGTGGAAGTTGAGCGTGCGCACGCCGACGTCGACCGTGAGCCCGTTCGCCGTCGAGAACTGCCGCACCAGCGGATACTGCGCCGCCGCGATCACCAGTCGCGCCAGGTCGCGCGCATTGGAGACGTTGCTGCTGGACAGGCCGGTCGGCTCGACGAAACTGGTGTCGGTCATGCCCAGCTGGCGGGCCTTGGCATTCATGGCCGCGACGAACGCGGGCATGCCCCCCGGGTAGTGGCGGCCGAGGGCGTGGGCGGCGCGGTTCTCGGACGACATCAGCGCCAGCTGCAGCATCTCGCCGCGCGACAGGCGCGTGCCCGGACGCAGGCGCGAGCGGCTGCCCTTCTCCGTGTCGATGTCGAGCTCCGACACCTCGACCGGATCGGTGAGCGGCAGGTTCGCATCGAGCACGACGAGCGCCGTCATCAGCTTGGTGATCGAGGCGATCGGGAGCACGGCCTGGGCGTTCTTGGAGAACAGCGTCTCGCCGGTCTGCTGGTCGACGACCATGGC
>JAKOZZ010000325.1 GCA_029779755.1 Pseudomonadota bacterium | reverse complement strand
GGCCGGCGCCACGCAGCTATGGTAAAACCGGCGGCACGTACCGAGCGAGACCAACATGCGCACGCTGACTCATCTGCTGGACAACAACCGTGCGTGGGCCGACCGCATCCGCAAGACCGACCCGGAGTTCTTCGAGCGCCTGTCGAAGCAGCAGTCGCCCCGCTACCTGTGGATCGGGTGCTCGGACAGCCGGGTGCCGGCCAACGAGATCATCGGCCTGCCGCCGGGCGAGGTCTTCGTCCACCGCAACATCGCCAACGTGGTGGTGCACACCGATCTCAACTGTCTTTCGGTGATGCAGTTCGCGATCGACGTGCTGAAGGTCGAGCACATCATGGTGGTCGGTCACTACGGCTGCAGCGGCGTGCGCGCCGCGCTGCGTCGCGACCGCATCGGCCTGTCGGACAACTGGCTGCGGCACGTGCAGGACGTGCGTGAACGTCATCCGGCGCGGATCCGGCCGCTCTATCACGAAGCCCACCAGATCGACCGGCTGTGCGAGCTGAACGTGATCGAGCAGGTGCGCAACGTCAGCCAGACGACGATCGTGCGCGACGCCTGGGAGCGCGGGCAGCCGCTCACCCTGCACGGCTGGATCTACGGCCTGAAGGACGGCCTCGTGCGCGACCTGTTCGTGTCGTCGACGTCGCCGCGCGAGACCGAGGACGCCTACGCCGCCGCGCTCAACGCGCTGGGCTAGCGGCCGCCGCGGGCGGAGACGCTGCCGGCGGTGCGCCGGCGCCCGTCCGCCAGCGCCCGTCCGGAGGGCGTTCAGTCGACCTTGGCGCCCGACGCCTTGACGACCTTGCCCCACTTCTCGCGATCGGTGCGGATCACCTTCGCGAACTCCTCCGGCGTGCTCGTCCACAGTTCGAACCCCTGCGCCGCGATGCGCTCGCGCACCTCGGGCGAACGCATGGCCTGGATCAGCGCCTCGTTCAGCTTCTGCACCACCGGCTTCGGGATGCCGGCCGGGCCGACGATGCCGAACCACATGTCGGGACTCATCTCGCCGAAGCCCTTCACGCCGACTTCGTTCATCGCCGGCACTTCCGGATAGAACGGGGTGCGCTTGTCGCCGGCCACGGCCAGCACCTTCACCTTGCCCGTCTTCGACGCCGGCATCGCGGTGATGGGCACGTCGAACATGCCGGTGATGTTGCCGGCCATCACGTCGGCCATCGCCGGCCCGCTGCCGCGATAGGGCACGTGCGTGGTCGGCGCGCCGCTCAGCAGCCGGAAGGCCTCGGCCGACAGGTGATTGGACGAACCGTTGCCGGCCGAGCCGAGCGTGGCCTTGCCCGGGTTGGCCTTCGCGTAGGCGATCAGGTCCTGGACGGAGTTGATCGGCAGGCTGGCGTTGACGACCAGCACGTTCACGTAGCGCGCCGCCAGGGTCAGCGGCGTGAAGTCCTTCGAGGTGTCGTGCGGCAGGCGGCTGCCGTAGAGGTTCGGGTTGATCGTGTGGGTGCCGGTGGTCGCCAGACCGATCGTGTAGCCGTCGGGGGCCGAGCGGGCGACACGCTCCATGCCGATCGACGCGCCAGCGCCCGGCACGTTCTCGACCACGACCGGCTGGCCGAGGATCTCCGACAGCTTCTTGGCCACCGGACGCGAGAATCCGTCGGTGGAGCCGCCCGGCGGAAACGGCACGATCCAGCGCAGCGGTTTGGACGGAAAGGCTTCCGACGCGGCGGCCGGCGCGAGCAGCAGGGCGTGCGCGCAGGTGAGGGCGGCGCCGAGGCGGACAAGGGTCTTGATCATGAAGGGCGGCTCCTGAGTGGACGGAAGAGACGTGGCGCTCCGGGATCGCAGGGGGCGGTGCGCGGCGGCTGCGAGTGTACCCGCGCGGGTCGGCGGGGTCGGTGGCGCAGTGGAGCAGCGGCGCCGCGGATCAGCGGATCAGCGGATCAGCGGATCAGCGGATCAGCGGATCAGCGGATCAGCGGATCAGGCCCAGGCGCCGCCCCAGCGCGACGGCCTGCGTGCGGCTGCGGGCGCCCAGCTTCGTGTTGATGTTGCGCAGGTGCGTGCGCACGGTGCTGTCGGACACGAACAGCTTCTCGGCCATGGCCGTGTTGGAGTAGCCCTCGGCGAGCAGCTGCAGCACCCGGATCTCCTTGCGCGTCAGCGGCTCCAGCGGCGCGCCCGCGGGCGCTGCGGCGGGCGCGGGGCCGGCGCCGTCCGAGTCGGCCGGGGTCGCCGGGCCGAGCGCGCGGACCAGGCGGTGCAGGTACTCGGTGAAGATGGGATCGCGCAGGGTGTCGCCGTCGCGTGTCGACGCCGCCTCGATGCGCCGCACCAGCAGCGCGGCCGGCTCGCCCTCGTCGGCGACGATGCGGAACATGCCTTCGCCGCACGTGATCGCCAGCACCTGGCTCATCGCGTCCATCGCGGCGCCGACGTCGCCGCTGCCCTGCAGGGCCAGGCCGCGCAGGATGCGCAGCTTCAGGGCCCGCCGATGCAGCGATGCGCCGGCCGCCTCGGCGATCGCCGCGTCGAGCGCGTCCAGCACGCTGCCGGGCGCGCCGAAGAAGATGGTCCAGCGCCAGCGCGCCAGATCGAGGTAGTCGAGGTCGTTCGCCGACTGGCGCAACCGCCGCGTGCGCTGCCAGACCTCGGGGTCGTCGGCGCGCACGAGCTCCTGCTGCGATGCCCGTGCGTTGCCCTGCAGCAGCAGCAGCCGTGCGCGCTCGAGCCGGGCGCTGGCGACGACGCGCGGCAGGTGGCGCTGGTGCCCGATGTACTCGAGCTCGGTCAGCGCCTGCACCGACGGATCGATGTCGCCCCGGCAGAACGCGATGCGCGACAGCATCACGTAGCCGAGGATCATGTGGTCGGGCAGGCCGACGTTGCGGGCCAGCGGCAGGTACACGTTGAGCAGCTGCTCGGCCTGCTCGAGTTCGTTGGCCTCGTACATCGCACCGGCGTACAGCACGCCGGCCCAGGCGTTGCCGTTGGTGTGCGTGTACGACACCGAACGCGTCGCGCTCACGGCGATCCGGAAGCGCGCCGTCGCCTGCCGGATGCGGCCTTCGCGCAGGTCGAGCATGCCTTCGACGGACTCGGAGTACATCCGGTTGAACATGCTCGCGCGCGTGCCCTGCGTGCGCCGCGCCGCGTCGAGCAGGCGCTGGGCTTCGCCGTGCTCGCCCATCGTCGCGACGACGAGCGCCATCGCGTTGGCCAGCGTGCTGTCGGCGAAGGGCTGGCTGGTGGGCGACTGCAGCAGGCGTTCGCGCCCGACCGCGTACGCCTGCTCGGGGCGGTCGACCATGGCCAGCAGCACCGGCCGCAGGGCCGAGACGTGCGCCTGCACGTCGGGGTCGGTGCTGTCGGCGCAGCCCGAGCGTTCGAGCATCGTCATCGCCTCGCCCGCGCCGCGCGTGAAGTTGGCGGCCCAGATCGCGAACACCTGCAGCAGGGGTCGTGTGCGCAGCACCTCGTCCGGCAGGGCCGAGAACCAGCGCGTCAGCAGCCGCATGCGGCCCTGGGCGAGCAGGTTCTCGGCATGGGCGGACAGCAGCTCGACGGCCCGCGCGTGGGCGCCGCTGTCGATCGCGTGGTCGATCGCCGGCACCGGACGGCCCTGCGCCGCATACCAGGCGGAGGCGGCCAGGTGCAGCCGGGCGAGCTCGGCCGGGTACTCGCGCGCGCACTGCGCGCGCAGGAAGTCCGAGAACAGGCTGTGATAGCGGTAGACGCCGGGCTCGCCCTCGATCGGGGTGAGGAACAGGTTGGATGCCTGCAGCCGTGCCAGCAGGGCGGCGCTGTCGGCACCGGGCACCAGCGCGTCGCACAGCGGTGCGCTGAGCTGGCGCAGGATGCTGGTGCGCAGCAGGAACGCGCGCACCGGGGCGGGTTGCGCGGCCAGCACGTCCTCGGCGAGATAGTCGGCGATCGCCTGGTCGGACCCGGAGAACCGGTCGATGAAGTCGGTCGCGGTGTCGCGCCGCTCCAGCGCCACGGAGGCGAGCCACAGCGCGGCCACCCACCCCTCGGTCTTGCGGTGCAGGCGCGACAGGTCGTCGTGCTGGATCGCCAGGTGACGGCGGTCGCTGAGGAATTCGCCGGCTTCGTCCAGCGAGAAGCGCAGGCGGTCGGTGTCGATCTCGAGCAGCTGGCCGCGTGCGCGCAGGCGCCCCAGGCCCAGGTCGGGCAGGCTGCGCGAGCCGATCACCAGCTGTCCGCCGCGCGGCAGGTGATCGATGATCTGGCGCACCAGCCCGAGCACGGCGGGGTCCTGGATCACCTCGAAATCGTCGAGGAACAGCGCGAACGGCGCGGTGCGGGTGGCCAGCGATCCGACGATGGCCAGCGCGATGTCGGCCGGGGCGGCGCCGCCATCGCTGCGGCTGCGCGGCACGTCCTGCCCGGAGAGCCCGGACACGGCCTCGGCCAGGCAGTCCAGGAATCGGGTGGAGTCGTTGTCGGACCCGTCCAGCGTCAGCCAGGACGTGTCGACGCCGCGCTCCTCGAGCAGCGCGCGGCACTGCATCATCGTGGTCGTCTTGCCGAAGCCGGCGGGGGCGCGCACCAGCACCAGGCGGGCCGACTGTGCGTTGCACACGCTGTCGCGGATGCCGGTGCGCACCACCTGCGATGCCGGCGTCGTCGGGGGGTTGAGCTTCGCCGCGAGCAACGGCCCGGCCAGCACCGGCCGGGGCGGCGCGGCATCGCGGACGGGGGGGCCTTGGGGGGGCTGCACGGGCATGCGGTCATTCTATTCCGCACCGCCGCATGGCAGGCGGCGCGCCGGCCGCCAGAATCGTCCCTTCGGACGATGCCCGCACGCGGGACGATCGGACAAGATCCCACCCGCTTCGGCGCGTCCTTGCGTGGACGCGGCCGCCGCGCGCAGGCACCGGCCGGTGGTGTGCGGCCCAACTCACGAACCCGGGAGATCCGTTCCATGAAACTCGATGCATCCATTTCCGCCGTCGTCACGGGCGGCGCGTCCGGCCTGGGCGCCGCCACCGCACGCCGCCTCGCCGCACAGGGCGTGAAGGTCGCCATCTTCGACCTGAACGAGGCCGCCGGGCAGGCGCTGGCGCAGGAGCTCGGTGGCGTGTTCTGCAAGGTGAACGTCACCTCGGAGGCCGACGTCGACGCCGGCTTCGCGGCCGCGCGCGCGGCCATCGGCCAGGAGCGCATCCTGGTCAACTGTGCCGGCACCGGCAATGCGGTCAAGACCGCCAGCCGCGACCGCCAGTCGGGCGAGACGAAGCACTTCCCGATCGACCAGTTCGACCGCATCATCCAGATCAACCTGGTCGGCACGTTCCGCTGCATCGCCAAGTCGGCCAAGGGCATGCTCGACCTGCCGCCGCTGAAGGACGGCGAGCGCGGCGTGATCGTCAACACCGCGTCGGTCGCGGCCGAGGACGGTCAGATCGGCCAGGCCTCGTACTCCGCCTCGAAGGCCGGCGTGGTCGGCATGACGCTGCCGATCGCGCGCGACCTGATGGGCGACGGCATCCGCGTGAACACGATCATGCCGGGCATCTTCAGCACGCCGCTGCTGCACGGTGCCCCCGAGAACGTGAAGGCGTCGCTTGCGGCGTCGGTGCCGTTCCCCAAGCGCCTGGGCGAGCCGGACGAATTCGCGGCGCTCGTCGAGCTCATGATCACCAACGGCTACTTCAACGGCGAAAGCGTGCGGCTCGACGGCGCGATCCGCATGGCGCCGCGCTGACGCCATGACCACCCCGCTGAACAACCGACGCTGGCGCCTGGTGCGCCGGCCCGAAGGCGATATCGCCGCCGGCGACCTCGAGTTCACGACTGCGCCGGTGCCGGCGCTGGCCGCGGGCGAGGTGCTGGTGCGCAACGTCTACCTGTCGCTCGACCCCACCCACCGCATCTGGATGAGCGATCGCGACCAGTACCTGCCGCCGGTCGAGATCGGCGCGGTGATGCGCGGCGGCGGCATCGGCGTGGTCGAGGACACCCGCTCGGAGCGGTTCGCGCGCGGCGACATCGTCAGCGTGGGCCTCGGCGGCTGGGAGGACTACACGGTGGCGTCCGAGCGCCAGCTCGGCCGGGTGCGCCGTCTCGACGGCGTGCCGCTCACCGCGCATCTGAGCGTGCTGGGCAGCACCGGCCTGACGGCGTGGTACGGCATGGTCGACATCGGCCAGCCGAAGGCCGGCGAGACGGTGGTCGTGTCGGCGGCGGCCGGGGCCGTCGGTTCGGTCGCCGGCCAGCTGGCCAGGCGGCGCGGCGCCCGCGTGGTGGGCATCGCGGGCGGTGCGGCCAAGTGCCGCTGGCTGGTCGACGAGCTCGGATTCGACGCGGCCATCGACTACCGCGCCGAGGACGTCGGCGCGGCGCTCGACCGGCACTGCCCGAACGGCATCGACGTGAACTTCGAGAACGTCGGCGGGGCCACCATGGACGCCGTGATCGCACGCATGAACACCTTCGGCCGCGTGGCGCTGTGCGGCATGATCTCCACCTACAACCACAGCGGGCCGGTCCCCGGCCCGGCCGATTTCGCGCGCGTGCTGATGCGGCGCATCACCATCCGCGGGTTCATCGTCATCGACTTCCTGCCGCGGGCGCGCGAGGCGCTGGCCGAGCTGACGCCGCTGGTCGCCGGCGGCGAACTGAAGTGGAAGGCGCACGTGGTCGACGGCCTGGAGAACGCGGCCGACGCACTGGGGCTGCTGTTCACCGGCGCGCACGACGGCAAGCTGATGGTGCGCATCTCCCCCGAGCCCTGAACCCCGCGCATCCGACCGAGAGGAGCCCGCCCCCGTGGTCAAGCTGATCTTCTGCCTGCACCGCCTGCCGCATCTCGACCGTGCGGCGTTCCAGACGTACTGGCGCGAGCGGCACGCGCCGCTGGTGGCCGCGCATGCGGCCGCACTCGGCATCCGGCGCTACGTGCAGTGCCATTCGCTCGACGAGGCCTCGTTCGCCGCGATGACCGCGTCGCGCGGCGGCCTGGCCGGCTACGACGGCGTCGCCGAGCTCTGGTTCGACAGCCTCGAGCAGTGCCTGTCCGCACGCGGCCCGGCCGCGCGCGAGGCCGGCCGACTGCTGCTCGAGGACGAGAAGCGCTTCATCGACCTGGCGCGTTCGCCGCTGTTCTTCGCGCACGAGCACGAGGTCGTCCCGTTCAACCGCGGCGCCGACGTGCGCTGACGAAAGGAATCCCCATGGACTTCTCCCTCCCCGCCGACCTGGTCGACTACCTGGCCCGCCTCGATGCCTTCATCGAGGCCGAGATCAAGCCGCTGCAGGCGCAGGACGACAACGAGCGCTTCTTCGACCACCGCCGCGAATGGGCGCGCACCGACTTCGACAACGGCGGCCTGCCCCGCCCCGAGTGGGAGGAGCTGCTGCGCGAGTGCAAGCGGCGCGCGGACAAGGCCGGCTTCTGGCGCTTCTCCCTGCCCCGGGAGTACGGCGGGCAGGACGGCGGCAACCTGTGGATGTCGGTGATCCGCGACCACCTGGCCAGCAAGGGCCTGGGCCTGTTCAACGACCTGCAGAACGAGCACTCGGTCGTCGGCAACTTCCCGTTCATCGTGATGCTGCGCGACTTCGGCTCGCCCGCGCAGAAGGAGAAGTACATCAAGGGCACGCTCGACTTCAGCGAGCGGGTCTCCTTCGGTCTCACCGAACCCGATCACGGCTCCGACGCCACGCACATGGAGACGAAGGCCGTGCGCGAGACCCGCAACGGCGTGTCGGGCTGGCGCATCGACGGCGAGAAGATGTGGACCACCGGCATGCACGTGGCCACCGCCTGCTCGGTGTTCGCGCGCACCAGCGGCAAGGCCGGCGATGCGAAGGGCATCACCGCGTTCCTGGTGCCCACCAGCACGCCGGGCGTGAAGGTCGAGGAATACCTGTGGACCTTCAACATGCCCACCGACCATCCGCGCGTGAGCTTCACCAACGTATGGGTGCCCGACGACGCCATCTTCGGCACCGAGGGCAACGGGCTCGCGGTGGCGCAGGCCTTCGTGCACGAGAACCGCATCCGGCAGGCGGCCAGCTCGCTGGGGGCGGCCACGTTCTGCGTGAACGAGAGCGTGAAGTACGCGCGCGAGCGCAAGCCCTTCGGCCAGGAGCTGGCGCGCAACCAGGGCATCCAGTTCCCGCTGGTGGAGCTGGCCACGCAGTGCGAGATGCTGCGCCTGCTGATCCGCAAGACCGCCTGG
>JAKOZZ010000318.1 GCA_029779755.1 Pseudomonadota bacterium | reverse complement strand
CCCAGCGTCTCGCCGCGCCGCAGCTCGAGCGAGACGTCGGACAGCGCCTGCACGCGGCGTCCGCCCTTGGCGTGGAAGGTCTTGACCAGGTGGCGCGCGGTCAGCAGCGCGTCATCCCCGGTCAGGTGTGCGGTGCCGCTACCAGCCATGCGTTCCTCGTGTGCGGGTGTCCACGGTTCGGTTCCTGTCGGGCGTGCTGTTCGTACGGACGGTTCGTGCAGACTGTTCGTGCAGACTGTTCGTGCGGGTCGTTCGGTGGCGCGTCAGGCGTGCACGACCGGATGCCAGCATGCGTAGCCGTGCCCCGGCCCGGCACTCGTCCAGGCCGGCTGCTCGCGGTCGCACTGCGCCGAGCGGTGCGCGCAGCGGGCGGCGAATCGGCAGCCCGCCGGCGGCGCGATCAGGTTCGGCGGCTGTCCGTCGATCACCGGCAGCCGCACGTGCGACGGGCTGTCGGTGCGCGGCACGGACTGCAGCAGCGCCTGCGTGTAGCGCATCGCGGGCTGCTGCAGCACGTCGGCCACGCTGCCGCGCTCGACGATCTGCCCGGCGTACATCACGGCGACGTCGTCGCACATCTCGGCGACCACGCCTAGGTTGTGTGTGATCAGCATCATCGCCATCGCGTGGGTGTCCTGCAGGCGGCGCAGCAGGTCGAGGATCTGCGCCTGCACGGTCACGTCGAGCGCGGTGGTCGGCTCGTCGGCGATCAGCAGGCGCGGCGCGCAGGCCAGTGCGATCGCGATCACGATGCGCTGGCGCATCCCGCCCGACATGCGGTGCGCGTACTCCTTCGCGCGCTGCTGCGGATCGGGGATGCCGACCTCGGCCAGCAGCTCCACCGCGCGCGTGCGTGCGGCGGCCTTCGACAGGTCGGTGTGCTGCAGCAGCACCTGCTCGATCTGCCGCCCGATCGTCAGCACCGGGTTCAGCGAGGTCATCGGGTCCTGGAAGATCATCGCGATCTCGCGCCCGCGGATCTCGCGCATCTGCGGCTCGGACAGGCGGCGCAGGTCGCGCCCGCCGAACTCGACCACCCCCGCCGGCTTGAGGGTGCGGTCGGCCGGCAGCAGGCCGATGATGCTGCGCGCCAGCACCGACTTGCCCGAGCCCGACTCGCCCACGATGCCGAGCGTGCGGCCGGCCTCGAGCGTGAACGACACGCCGTCGACGGCGCGCAGCACGCCGCGCGGCAGGTCGAAATGCGTCTGCAGGCCGTCGACCTTCAGCAACGGTGTGCTCATGCCGCCCCCGCCCGTCCGTCGATGCGCTTCTGGATCTGCTCGCCGACCAGGTTGAGCGCGAAGATCGTGAGGAACAGCATCAGCGCCGGAAAGAAGACCGCATGCGGGGCGTCCATCACGCGCGACTGCTCGCTGGCCATCAGCGACCCGAGCGACGGCGCCGGCGGCGGCACGCCCAGGCCGAGGAAGCTGAGCCCCGCCTCGGCCAGTGCGCCCACCGCCACCAGCAGCAGCGCGTAGGCCAGCAGCGCCGGGACGAGGTTGGGCAGCAGCTCGCGGAAGATGATGCGGGCATCGCCCATGCCGGCCGCACGTGCGGCGGTGACGAACTCGAGCTCGCTCAGCCGCAGGGTGTTGGCGCGCGCGATGCGCACCACCGCCGGCGTGAAGACGATGCCCAGCGCCACGATCACCTTGATCATCGGCTCGCCGGGGTAGGCGACCATCGCGATGATCAGCACCAGGGGCGGGAACGCCAGCAGCACGTTCACCACCATCAGGATGCCGCGCTCGACCCAGCCGCGGAAGTAGCCGGCGACGATGCCCAGCAGCCCGCCCAGCACCAGGCCGAACGCGACGGAACCCAGGCTCACGACCAGCGTGATGCGAAAGCCGTGGATGGTGCGCGAGAACACGTCGCGGCCGAGCGAATCGGCACCGAACCAGCGCTCCACGCCGGGTTTGGCCAGCATGTCGGTGAGGCTCTGTGCGAGCGGGTCGCGGATCGGCAGCCAGTGCGCGGTGAGCGTGGCCACCAGCACGAGGGCGAGCCAGACCAGCGCAGCACGGTACAGAAGCGGCGTGCGTTGCATGTCAGGCCCCTGCGTCGCGCAGCAGGCGCGGATCGACCAGCGCGTAGACGAGGTCGGTGAGCAGGTTGATGAGGATGAACATCACGCCCACGAACAGCACGATGCCCTGCGTCATCAGGTACTCCTGCTGATACACCGACTCGACCAGCAGCTGTCCGATGCCCGGCAGCGCGAACATCGTCTCGATGATGATCGCCCCGCCCATCAGCCGGCCCATGTTGATGCCGACGACGGTGATCAGGTTCAGCGACGACGGCCGCAGCGCGTTCTCGAACAGGATCTTGCGCGTGGGCAGACCCATGCCGCGCGCCAGCGAGATGAAGTTCTGCTGCAGCGTGCCCACCATCTCGCTGCGCAGCAGGCGCAGGTACACCGGCACCTCGGTGAGCGCAAGCGCCACCACCGGCAGCACCATGCTCTCCAGGTTGGCGAACACGCCTTCGTCGAGCGCGACGAAGCCGGTGGCCGGCAGCCAGTTCAGGTGCAGCGCGAAGACGTAGATGAGGCCGAGCGCGAGCACGAACGAGGGCACCGACAGCTTGGCCAGGCACAGCAGCAGCGTGGCGTGGTCGAAGGTCGTGCCGCGCCGGTAGGCGCTCCAGATGCCGAGCGGGATCGAGATCGACAGCGCCGCCGGCTGCACGTACGAAAGCCCGCTGGCCCACTGGTACGACCACCAGCGCATGGCGCGCATCTACGAAGGCCCGACCGAAGTGCACAAGTACCGCGTGCTGGCGCGGCACCTGCTGGCGTGACCCATCGACCCGGCGTCGTGCCCCGTCGACCCGACGTCGCCACCCGTCCATCCGACGCCGCCCCCCGGCAACCCACACGAGGAGACGCGCATGCAGACTGACCGCGGCCCGGCCGCACCGCCCACCCCCGCGGCCACGCCGCCCACGCTCGAGCACTGGGCACGGATCAAACCCGATGCCGTGGCCCTCGTCGAGGGCGAGCGCACGATGACCTGGGGCGAATGGAACGCGCGGGCCGACCGACTGGCCGCGGCGCTCGAGGCGCGCGGCCTGGGCGCGGGCGACCTGGTGGTCGTGCGCAC
Organism: Pseudomonadota bacterium; assembly: GCA_029779755.1. GTDB lineage: Bacteria > Pseudomonadota > Gammaproteobacteria > Burkholderiales > Burkholderiaceae_E > Quisquiliibacterium. The sequence continues at coordinate 8,766 of JAKOZZ010000318.1, read as the reverse complement.
CCACATCCGGCTGGAGTGGTCGGTGGTGGCGCAGGCGCTGGCCAAGCTGCGCTGCCGCCTGCTCGGCATGAACTGGCGGCTCACGCCCACCGAGACCCGCTACGTGCTCAACAACAGCCAGGCCGTCGCCGTGATCTGCGACGACGAAGACCCGGCCGCCCTGCTGCCCGCCTTCGAGGGCCAGACGCTGAAGGCCGCGGTGTCGCTCGACGCCGCCGCGCCAGGGTTCCTGACCTACGCGGCGCTGGTCGCCGAGGACCACGGCCGCAGCTACGCGTCGGTGGGCGATCCGCTGCTGGTGATCTACACGTCGGGCACCACCGGGCTGCCGAAAGGCGTGATGAAGGAGCCCGCCACCGACCGCGTCACGATCGAATACTTCATGGACGTGCGCGGCGCACGCGCGGCCACCCCCGACGACGTCTACCTCGTGACGATGCCGATGCACCACGGATCGGGTCCCGCGCAGATGTGGTCGGCCAAGCGCGCGGGCGCGAAGGTCGTGATGCTGCGCCGCTACGACCCGGTGGCCGCGCTCGACGCGATCGAGCGCCACCGCGTCACCCACTGGACCGGCGTGCCCACCATGTACAAGCGCATGGCGGCGCTGCCGCCCGAGGCGCTCGCCGGGCGCGACCTGTCGTCGATCCGCACGCTGTCCGTGGGCGCCGCACCGGTGTCGGACCAGCTCAAGAACTGGATCATCGACCACTTCGGCGAGTGCCTGTGGGAAGGCTACGGCTCGACCGAGACCGGCATGATCACGACGATGCCGCCGGACATGCAGCGGCGCAAGCCGGGCTCCAGCGGCCGGCCGTACCGGCACGTGAAGCTGGAGATCCGCGGCGAGGACGGCACCGTGCTGCCGGCCGGCGAGACCGGCGAGATCTGGACCTGGACGCCGGCGGTGATCGACCGCTACCTGAACGCACCGCCGCTGGGCCCGGACACGCTCGACGACCGCGGCTTCTTCCGCACCGGCGACATGGGCCGGCTCGACGAGGACGGCTTCCTGTACATCAGCGACCGCGCCAAGGACATGATCATCGCAGGCGGCGTCAACATCTATCCGGCCGAGATCGAGCACGTGCTGCAGGCCCATCCGGCGGTGGCCGACGCGGCGGTGATCGGCATCCCCGACGACGAGATGGGCGAGCGCGTGCTGGCGTTCTGCGAGCTCAAGCCGGGCCGGCACGCCACGCCCGACGAACTGATCGCGCACTGCAGCGCCTCACTGGCCACGTACAAGCGCCCGCGCGAGATCCGCATCGTCGACGAGCTGCCGCGCAACACGATCGGCAAGCTGCTCAAGCGCGAGCTGCGCGCGCCGTTCTGGAAGGACCGGGACCGCCTGGTCTGAGCCGATCGCGCCGGGTCGGCGCACGCACACACGCATACGCACACACACGCATACGCACGCACACGCACACGCACACGCACGCACACGCACAGACGCACACACGAACGCTCAAGGAGAACATCGAATGGACAACATCCTCAGCATGCAGGGCCGGGTCGGCCTGGTCACCGGCGCAGGCCAGAACGTCGGGCGGCAGATCGCGCTGCACTTCGCCGCGCACGGCGCCGACGGCGTCGTCGTCAACGACTTCGTGCTCGAGCGCGCGCAGGCGGTGGCCGACGAGATCAACGCGGCGGGCGGCAACGCGATCGCGCTGCAGGCCGACGTCTCGGACCACGACAGCGTGAAGGCGATGTTCGCGCGCGCCGTGCAGAAGTACGGCCGCATCGACGCACTCGTCAACAACGCCGGCAACGCGGGCGCGACGCCGCACGAGGACGCCCGCAAGCCGTTCTACGAGACCGGCCCCGAGGCCTGGAAGACCTTCATCGGCGTGAACTTCGACGGCGTGATCAACTGCACCGCCGCGGCGCTGCCCGGCATGATCGAACGCAAGCGCGGCAAGATCGTCACGATCATCTCCGACGCCGGCCGCTGGGGCGACCCGGGCATGGAGATCTACGCCGGCGCGAAGGCCGGTGCCGCCGGCTTCATGCGCTCGGTGGCGCGCGGCATGGGCCGCCACAACATCAACGCCAACTGCGTGGTGATCGGCGCGATGGGCACGCCCGCGATCGAGGCGCGCATGGCCGCCGACCCCGAGCGCACCAAGCGCATCCTCGAGAAGTACATCATCCGCCGCCTCGGCAAGCCCAGCGACGTCGCCAACATGGTGCTGTTCCTGTCGTCGGGCGCCAGCGACTACGTGACCGGCCAGATGTACCCGGTCAACGGCGGCTTCACCTTCACCCTGTGAGGCACCCGCGATGAGCCATCCCTCCAGCAGCAAGGTGCTCACCGAGCGCCGCGGCCCGATCCTCGTCATCACGCTGAACCGCCCCGAGGTCAAGAACGCCTGCGACAACGAGACCGCGTTCGCGATGAACGCGGCGATGGACCTGCTCGACGACACCGACGAGCTGTTCGTCGGCGTGATCACCGGCGCCGGCGGCGACTTCTCGGCCGGCGCCGACCTGAAGGCCGCGGCCAAGGGCGGGCTGCGCGAGCGCCCGCCGCGCGGCGGCTTCGGCCTGTTCAAGCGCCCGTCGCGCAAGCCGCTGATCGCGGCGGTCGAAGGCGTGGCGGTGGGCGGCGGCCTCGAACTGTGCCTGTCGTGCGACCTGATCGTGGCCGCCCGCAACGCGCGCATGGGCCTGCCCGAAGTGCGCCACAACGTGGTGGCGATCGGCGGCGGCCTGTTCCGCCTGCCCAAGCGCATCCCGTATCACATCGCGATGGAAGTGGCCCTGAGCGGCACGCTGCGCGACCCCGAGTTCTTCGCGCGCTGGGGCCTGGTCAACCGCATCGTCGAGCCCGGCCAGGCTCTGCCCACCGCGCTCGAGTGGGCCGAGGCGCTGCTGGTCAACGGACCGACCGCACTCGCCGCCACCAAGGAGATCGTGTTCCAGGGCGCGAACTGGACGGACACGGAAGGCTGGGACGCGCAGATGCCGATCGCGATGAAGGCGATCGAGTCGGAGGACCGCAAGGAAGGGCTGCAGGCCTTCGTGGAGAAGCGCAAGCCGGTGTGGAAGGGGCGCTAGAAGTCTTCCGAGTGGCCCCGCACGTGCCGCATCAGGCTCATGCGCTGGTGCAGGATGCGCACCACCGCAACGGCGGCCTGTCGGTCTCGGTAAACAATGACATGCGAACCAACGGGGTATAGACGGTGGGTCTCGGGGAGTTCGGGGGAACGATGCCCCAACCCCCGGTGCCGGCTGATCCGTTGGAGCGCTTCGTCGAGCTTGTCGCGGTAGACGAGAATCTGCCCCCGGCCCCACGTCTCCCCGGTGTAGCGCAGGATGTCGATGAAGTCCTGTCTGGCGGCTGGCGAGAGGACAAGCTTGCGGGGCCCGTCAGGGGAGGACATCAGGGTTCATCGGCTTGCCGCTGTGCATGCCGTCGATCGCCGCCTCCGTGATGTCATCGAGGGCCTTGGCTGTGTAGGCGATGCCCTCGCCTCGATCGAGCTCGTCGTCCCCCTTCTTGATCGCTGCCCGCCAGGCCTGCATGCGGTCTTCTTCCGCCTGCATGCGCCGGATTGCATCGCGGATCACTTCAGTCGCGTTGCCATAGAAGCCGCTGGCGACCTTGCCTTTGATGAAGGTCTCCATTTCGGGCGAGAGATTGATGTGCATGGTCATGTGCGCACCCCTTTCAGGTCCATGTACACAGCATATCCATGTCATGGATGTACATCAAAGAGATTCTCTCGTGCAGGCGGCCCTGACGTGCACTGCGGGCGGGGAACGGCGACAGGCCGGCGCGGGGAAGGGAAACCGGCCCAGCGCGGGAGCCCCGCGGCGCGGCGGCCACGCCGCCACGCCGCCACGCCGCCCGCGTCGGTCACTCCGGTTCGGCCACCGCCCCCGATGCGAACAGCGCGGCCAGGCGCGCGTCGTCGTAGCCGAGCAGGCCGCCGAGCACCGCACGCGTGTGCTCGCCGATGCGGTGCGGCGCGCGGCCGCGCGGATGCACCGGGCGCCCGTCGAGGTGATAGGGGCTGGCGGTGACGCGCACCGGCCCGGCGACCGGGTGCTGCACCGAGGGGAAGAATTCGCGCTCGGCCAGGTGCGGCGCGGCGATCACCTCGTCGGGCCGCAGCACGGGCGCACACGGCACGCGCGCGGCCTCCAGCGCGGCAAGCGCGGCGTCGACGCTGTCGAAGCCGTCCAGCCAGGCGCACATCAGGTCGCGCAGCGCAGGCCAGTTCTTCACCCGGTCGGCCGACGCGGCGAAGCGCGGATCGGTGGCCAGGTCGGGGCGGTTCATCAGCTTCAGCATGCGCGGCCAGAGGTCGCCGGCGCCGACGATCTGCATCGCGAGGTGGCGATCGCCGATGCGGTGCACCACCATGCCGGGGCGCGGGTTGCCGTAGGTCTCGCCGCCGTTGAGCACCGACGGATACGTGACGCTGTCGGCGCCGATCAGCGCTTCGAGCATCGACACGTCGATGTGCGCGCCCTGCTGCGTGCGCTCGCGCCGGAACAGCGCACTGACGATCGCACCCATCGCGTGGGCCGCCGCCAGCACGTCGGCGGCCTGCAGGTTGGATGCGCGCGGTTCGGCGTCGCCCTGCTCGAGGTACATCATTCCGGAGATGGCGTTGGTGGTGTGCGCGAACGCCGGGCGCTTGCGCCAGGGCCCGGTCTGCCCGTAGCCCGAGATCGAGCAGTAGACGATGTCGGGCTTGACCCGCCGCACGGCCTCGTAGTCGCAGCCGAGCTTCGCGACCACGCCGGGCGCGAAGTTCTCGATGAACACGTCGGCCTGCCGCGCCAGGTCCATCAGCACCCGCATGCCCTCCGGGCTCGCCAGGTCGATGCCGATGCCTTCCTTGCCGGCGTTGGTGCGCGAGAAGTACGAGCTCTGGTCGAGCCGGCCGGGTTCGACCTGGACCGGCGCGTGGCGGGTGTCGTCGCCGGCGCCGGGGCGCTCGACCTTGATCACGCGCGCGCCCATGTCGGCGAGCAGCCGCGTGCAGTAGGGCCCGGCCAGCACACGCGTGAGGTCGAGCACGACGATGCCCTGCAGGGGAAGCGGGACGTCGCGTGCGGCGTCCCCGGACGATGCGGTCATGTGGGTGTCTCCGTTGGAATGTGTTCTAGGGGGTGCGGTCGACGGCCGCCGCGAAGATCTGCTCGCGGATCGCGCGCACGATCACGTCGCGGTTGGCGTCGAGCCGTTCGATCAGGCCGCCGACGCCGACGGCGAGACGCTCGCCCGGCAGTCCGCGGTTGGAAGCGGGGCCCGGTGGCAGGGCCAGCGCGATGATGCCGACGCCCTCGGTGACGACGCCGCGCGAGAACGCGTAGCCGCGGGCGCGCGTCTCGCCCACCTGGGCCATCACGTAGGCGGCGTCGACCCGCTGGCCGCCGCTGCCGAGCCGTGCGTTCGTGCGCTGGATCACGCGGGCGATCTCGGCGTCGGTGCGCGTGGCCAGCATCGCCCAGCCCAGGCCGGACATGCAGAGCACGCGCCGCGTGCCGGGCTGCACGTTGAACTGGATCGACTGACCGCCCAGGATCACGTGCACGTACTGCGCATAGATGTCGTTCTCGACCGCCAGGATGGTGGTCAGCCCGGTGTCGCGCGCCACCGCCTCGAGCACGCCGAACAGGTCGCCGCCCTGGTGCAGGGCGTCGAGCACCCAGTCGCCCAGGCGGGCCAGCATGGGCGTGGCGAAGTACGCACGCGTGCCGCGGTCGTAGCGCAGGTAGCCGAGCGTCGCGATGCTCTTCATCAGCACCTGGGCGCTCGACAGCGGATAGCCCAGGCGCTCGGACACCTCGCGCACCGTCACGTGCCGGCGGACCTCGCGCAGGTACTCGAGCACCTCGAACACCCGCCCCGCCGTCTTGATGACGGCGGCTTCCCGGGTGACGACCGACTCCAGCGGGGGCTCGCGGAAGTCGGACGCGTCGATGCGCGTGTCCGGCGCGGCGCTCGGCGGCGCGGCGGTCAGCGGCGCGTGCCCAGCAGCGCGCGCGCGACCACCCACCGGTGCACCTCGGTCGGGCCTTCGTACACGCGCATCAGGCGCGTGTCGTTGGCCATCTGCTGCAGCGGCAGCTCCTTGGTCATGCCCATCGCGCCGAAGGTCTGCATCGCGTGATCGATGATCTCCCAGGCCATCTCGGTGGCGAACACCTTGATCATCGACACCTGCGTGCGGGCCTCCTCGCCGCGGTCGATGCGGGCCGCCGCCTCGTAGGTCATCAGACGGCAGGCGTGGATCTTGGTGGCCGCGTCGGCCACCCACCACTGGATCGCCTGGCGCTCCGACAGCTTCGCGCCGAAGGTGGAGCGCTGCGGCGCGTATTCGCAGATCATGTCCAGCGCCCGCTGCGCACGGCCGATGCACTTGGCGGCCATCTCGACGCGCCGGCTCGACAGGCGCGCCTGCATCGGCGCGAAGCCCTTGCCCTCCTGCCCCAGCATCTGCGTGGCGGGCACCCGGCAGTCCTCGAACGCGACCTCGTAGGTGGAGTGTCCGCCCAGCATCGGGATGCGGCGCAGCACGTTGAACCCGGGCGTGCCCTTGTCGACGATGAACGCCGAGATGCCGCCGCGTGCGCCCTTGGCCTTGTCGGTCACTGCCATCACGATCGCCCAGTCGGCTTTGGCGGCGCGGCTGATCCAGATCTTGCGGCCGTTGATCACGAAGTCGTCGCCGTCGCGTTCCGCGCGGGTGGTCATGCCTGCCGGGTCGCCGCCGGCGCCGGGCTCGGAGATCGCGATCGCCGACACCGTCTCGCCGCGCACGTACGGCGCCAGGTAGCGCTCGCGCTGCTGGTCGTTGGCGGTGATCATCAGCATGCGCAGGTTGGGCGAATCGGGCGCGAGGATGTACGGCGTGATCGAGCGGCCGAGCTCCTCGTGCACGCCGACCATCGCGGTCACCGGCAGGTCCGAGCCGCCGAGCTCGGCGGGCGCGTCCAGCCCCCACAGACCCAGCGCCTGGGCCTTCTCGTCGAGCTTGCGCTCCTCTTCGTCGGTCAGGCCGTGCAGCCCCGTCGACGCCTCGCGGGCCATCACCGCGTTCTCGAGCGGAATCAGGTCCTCGCGCACGAAGCGCGCGACCACGTCCTTCAGCATGCGGTGCTCTTCGTCGAGCTCGAAATTCATCGTCTTCTCCTGTCGATTGTCCGATCGCCGGTCGCACGCGCGACGTCGCGCGCGGGCCCGGTCGGGCGGTGGCACGGCGCGCACGGCGCACGCACCGCGGCACGCCGTGCCGCGCCATCGCCCGGAATGCGTACGATGATACAGGGATGTCAGAAAAAACCACATATGTGGTTTTCAATGGCCGCCGGACGCTGCGCCGGCGCTCCGGTTCGTCGCGGCGGCGTTCCGGTTCGCCGCCCCACCGATCCGGCCCGATGCGCCGCGGGCCTCGCGTCACAGATTGGCCAGGATCCCGGTCGAGGTCGCCTGTGCGGCGAGCTTGCCCTCGGCGTTGAACAGCGACGCCTCGAGGAACGCAACGCGCTTGCCGCGCCGCACGACGCGCCCTTCCACACGGCCGTCGCCCGGCCCGACCTTCTCGTAGAAGCTGACCTTGATCTCCAGGCTGAAGACGGTCTGCGCGTGGTCGGTGTCGTGGATCACCGCGTGCGCCATCGCGGCGTCGAGCCAGGCGGTGATGAAGCCGCCCTGCGCGATCGTGCCGTTGGTGTGGCAGTACTCGCGGCGCACCGTGAATGCGGCGTCCAGGGTCCGGCGCGCCGGGTCCCATCCGGTCACGTGGAAGTTGCCCATCGATTCGCTCAGGGCCTTGCCCGAGCGGATCCGTGCTTCGAGATCGTCGTCCATGTCGTTTCCTGCGCGTGTGCGGTGTGATCGAGCGACGGAGTCTAGCGATCCGCGCAACCCGGGTAGGATCGACGCGACACACGATCGCAGGCCACCGACCGGATCGCATCGCACCCACCAGAGGAGACACCCGCCATGAACATCCAGACCGTGCTGGGCCCCGTGCCCGTCGACCAGCTCGGCAAGACCCTGATGCACGAGCACGTGTTCGTGTCCTTTCCGGGCGCCGAGTTCGATCCGCGCTACACGTTCGACCGCACCGCCTTCGTCGAGCTGGCCGTGTCGCGGCTGAAGGAACTGGTCGCACTCGGCGTGTCGACCTTCGTCGACCCCTGCCCGATCGAGCTGGGCCGCGACGTGCGCCTGCTGGCCGAGGTGTCCGAACGCTCGGGCATGCACATCGTGTGCGCCACCGGCTTCTACTTCGAGGCGATGGGCATCCCGCCGTACTGGCGCCACGCGTCGGTGGAGGAGATCGCCGACCTCTACGTGCGCGAGATCGAACAGGGCATCGACGGCACGAACATCCGCGCCGGCCTGCTCAAGTGCTCGACCGGGGCGCCGCAGATCAGCGAGCTCGAGCGCCGCTGCCTGACCGCGGCGTCGATCGCGCAGCGGCGCACCGGCGTGCCCATCCTCACGCACACCGAGGCCGGCCAGTGCGGCCCCGACCAGCAGGACCTCTTCGAGTCGCAGGGCGTACCGCTGAACCGCTGCCTGATCGGCCACAGCTGCGGCAACCCCGATCACGCCTACCACCTGGGCATCGCGAAGCGCGGCTCGTTCGTGGGCTTCGACCGCATCGGCAACGTGCGCCGGCAGTCGGACGACGTGCGCGTCGACAACGTCGTCAAGCTGATCGAGGCGGGCCACGCCGAACGCGTGATGCTGTCGCAGGACCGCTACTGCGGCTGGCGCGGCAAGTTCTTCTA
>JAKOZZ010000304.1 GCA_029779755.1 Pseudomonadota bacterium | reverse complement strand
GCGCGGATGCGGCGCAGGTTGAGCAGGATCTCCAGCATGCACGAGAACCCGTTCTCGCGGACGAAGTGGTCGCCGTAGCGGTCGATCAGCCGGCGCAGCACCTCGGCACGATAGACGCGGTACCCGCAGGTGTAGTCGCGTGCGCCCGGGTAGGGCGCCAGCACGCGGATGCCGGCGCTCGACAGATGACTGAGGAACTTGCGGTGCGGCGGCACGCCCACCTCCTGGGAGCCCGGCTGGAAGCGCGACGCGATCACCACGTCGGCGCCGTCCTCGATCTTCGCGAGCATGGTCGCGATGAGCTCCGGGCCCTGCGAGTTGTCGGCGTCCATCGTCACGACGACGCCGTCGGCCTGCGCGGCCGCCTTCAGTCCGGTGCGGATCGCGGCGCCGAGCCCCATGTTGTGCGGGTGGCGGATCAGCTCGACCGGCATCCGCTGCGCGGCCTCCAGAGCGATCTCGGCGGTCCGGTCGCGCGAGCCGTCGTCGACGATCAGCACCCGGTAGTGCGCCCACCCGTCGAGGGCGGCGCGCGTGCGCTCCAGCAGCCCCGGGAGGTCCCGTTCCTCGTTGTAGGCCGGCATCATCACGGTGATCATCATGGGCGGTGCTCCTGCGGGTGTGCTGTGATCGGTGCGTCGTCGGTGCGCGCCAGGAACGCGTGCACCGCCTGCGCGATGCGCGCGCCGGCGTCGCCCGACCCGAACGGATTGGCGACTGCGCGCGCCGTGTCGGCGAGCGATGCGTCGGCATGGGCGTCTTCCAGCAGCGCCTCGAGCCGCGCCGCGTCGTGCCCGGCCAGGCGGCCGATGCCGCACTCGAGCACTCCGGGCGCTCGGTCGTGTCGCGCAGGATGATCACCGGCTTGCCCAAGGTGGGCGCTTCCTCCTGGATGCCGCCGGAGTCGGACACGATCAGCCAGGCGCGTGACAGCAGGTGGACGAAGTCCGGGTAGTCGAGCGGAGCGATCCGGTGGATGCGCGGCGCATCCCCGAGCTCGGCCTGCGCGGCGGCGACGACGGCCGGGTTGGGATGCACCGGGAACACGACCGTCGCGTCCGCGTGCCGCTCGACGAACCGGCGCAGCGCGCGCAGGTGTCCGTGCATCACCGCACCGAAGTTCTCGCGCCGGTGCGTGGTCAGCACGATCAGCCGCCGGCC
>JAKOZZ010000284.1 GCA_029779755.1 Pseudomonadota bacterium | reverse complement strand
CCTCCTCGGTGATCGGGGCATGCCCGCGGCGCGATTGTCGCGAGCCGGCGATGACGGCGCGCTGACGCTGCGATGAAGGTTCGGCGACAGCGGTGCGTCGGCCGCGCGACAGCAGGGCGGCCGATGATCGACAGGGATGCCCGGTCATCGAATCGTCGTGTCGCACGGGCACGATGGGCGCATGGACGACGCGCTGGAGCCGCTGGTCGAACGCCATCCGCCGCTGCGCAGGCACCTGCGCATCGCCGTGGTGACCGAGACCTATCCGCCCGAGGTCAACGGGGTGGCGACCACCGTTGCACGCTTCGTGGACGGCCTGTGTGCACGTCAGCACGAGGTGCAGCTGGTGCGACCGCGGCAGGGGGCGTCCGACCGGGCGGACGTGCGCGGCGGATTCCACGAGATCCTGCGGCGCGGCGTCGCGATCCCGAAGTACCCGGATCTCAAGCTCGGGCTGCCGGCGCGCCGTGCGCTGCAGCGCCTGTGGCGCACGCAGCGGCCGGACCTGGTCCACATCGTCACCGAAGGCCCGCTCGGCTGGTCGGCGCTGCAGGCGGCCCTGAAGCTGCGTCTGCCGGTCACCTCCGATTTCCGTACCAACTTCCACGCCTACAGCCGGCACTACGGCGCCGGCTGGCTGACCCGGCCGATTGCCGCGTACCTGCGCAAGTTCCACAACCGCGCCCTGATGACGATGGTGCCGACCGACGCGCTGGCGCGCGACCTGGCCGCGCGCGGCTACCGCAATCTGCGGGTGGTGGCGCGCGGCGTGGACACGCGGCTGTTCGACCCGGCACGTCGCGACGCGGCGCTGCGGCGCGTCTGGGGCGCGGGACCGGACACGCCGGTGGTGATCCACGTCGGGCGGCTCGCGCCCGAGAAGAACCTGGCGGCCCTGACGGCGGCGTTCGCGGCGATCCGTGCCCGGGCGCCCGCCGCGCGACTGGTGGTGGTCGGCGACGGCCCGGCCGGCGCGGATCTGCGGGCGCAGTGTCCCGACGTGCACTTCGCCGGTCAGCGCACGGGCGAGGATCTCGCGGCCCACTACGCCAGCGCCGACGCGTTCCTGTTCCCCAGCCTGACCGAGACGTTCGGCAACGTCACGCTCGAGGCGATGGCCAGCGGCCTGGCCGTCGTCGCGTACGACTATGCGGCCGCCGCGCAGCACATCCGCCACGGCGAGAACGGACTGCTCGCCGGCTTTGGCGACACCGACGCCTTCGTGCGGCTGTCGAGCGCGCTCGCCGGCGACCTTGCGCGCGCGTGGGCTCTCGGCGCACGCGCGCGTGCCACCGCGCTGACGCTCGACTGGGCGCACGTGGTCGGGCGCCTCGAGGCGCTGCTGCTGGCCGCTGCGCGGGCGGATGCCGCTGCGCCAGCCGGCGCACCGGGCCCGGACCGCAGTCCGGAAGCCGGCTGACGCGCGTCGGGCAGGCCGAGGCCCCGGGGGCACGCTGCGCCGCGGCCAGGCGGCCAGGCGGACAAGCGGACAAGCGGACAAGCGGACAAGCGGCGTCGCGCCGATGCGGCTACGCGGCTTCGCGGACGTTCGCCGGGTCGCCGTGTTCGCGCCGTGGCGCCGCGTGTGCAGGGGCGGACGGCGGGGCGGACGGCGGGGCGGACGGCGGGGCGATCTGCGGCGTGCTCTGGGTGGCGGCGGCCGTGTGGGCGCCGGCCGCAGCAGGGGATCGGGCGGCAGCGTGAGCGCGGGACGCGGTCGCCTGGGCCTCCACCGGGCCGTGCCACTGCACGAGCTCGAGCCGGCCGTCCGGGTGCTCGACGATGGCCGTGCACGAGTCGACCCAGTCGCCGCAGTTCACGTAGGTGATGCCGCCGGCGTCGCGGATGGCCGCCCAGTGGATGTGTCCGCACACCACGCCGTCCAGACCCCGTTCGCGGGCCGCGCGGATCACCGACTCCTCGAAGTCGAAGATGAACTGCAGGGCGCTCTTCACCTTGCGCTTGGCGTAGCCGGCC
>JAKOZZ010000251.1 GCA_029779755.1 Pseudomonadota bacterium | reverse complement strand
ATCAGGTCGGTCAGCGCAGGGTTGCCGCTGACGTTCGGGATGCCGCTGAACGGCTCGAAGAACCTGCTCATGTCCGGAGTCTCCTGGGGCGTGATGCGCCGCATGGTACCGACAGATCGTGCCGGCGCGGCGGTCGGCTTCCGTGGCCGCTCATCGCGCACGCCATTCGACGTCTCCATACCACGCGACGACCCGGCCGCCAGTGTTGTCGGTGTCGGTCGCCACGGCCACGCCGATCACGTCGGGCGGATCCTCGCCGAACGCGGCCCGGAAGTCGGCCGCGACGTCGCGACGCTCGTCGACCCAGCGGCCGGCCGCGTCGGAGCCGCTGCGCAGCACGATCATGCGCGCCCGGTCGGTGTAGGCGTTCGGATGGATCGACCCGACCGGCGCGCGGTTGTCCCACACGTAGTTGAGCGCGGCGGTCGGGATGCGCTGACCGTACAGGGTCTCGGCGAGCGCGAGCTTCGCCCGGGTGGCCAGCGGCAGGCGCTGGCTGGGGTAGTCGAACAGCACGTAGACCCGCGCCGCATAGTCGTCGCCGGTACGCCGCGTGAGGTCGGCGTCCGCCACGACGGACGCGACCTTCCAGCGCCAGTGCAGGATCGGCGTGCGCCGCAGTTCGATACGCGCTTCGTGGACCAGACCGGACATCGACCCGTCGGCCTGCGCCCGCAGCACGCGCGCGCCGCCGTCGTCGACGATCGCGTACGCGGTGTCGGGCGCATTCGGCGCCGGGCGCAGCGGACGCCATCCCTCGACGGTCGGTCCGGCGGGCATCGTCGAGAACCGGGGCGGCTGGGCAACGGCCGCTGCGGGTGCCGCTGCGGGTGCCCGTGCTGGTGCCGGTGCCGTCGCCGCGGAGGCGGGCGGCGTTGCGGTCGCCGGGGCCTGCGCACGCGAGGCCGCGACGCCGCCCAGCGCCAAGGCACCGGACAGGGAGAGGGCGAGCCGCCGTGCACCACACGCGGCACCACCCGGAAAGGTCATCGTGGAGGCCTGCATGGACGCCATTCTGCACGCCCGCGGCAGCGGCACACCCGCCCTGCGGCAGCGCCACACCCGCGCGCCCGGAACGGTCGCGTGCGGCGATCGCGGTAAGCTGCCATCAGACTGCGCAGGAGGCGACACGATGACCACCCCAACCGGCTACAAGCTGACGTATTCGACGATGTTCAATCCGCCGGACGCACTGCACCGGCAGTTCGAGGACGCCCTGACACGCGTGCGCGCCACCTTCGGCCGCACGCACCCGATGTGGATCGACGGCGCGCCGCGCACGGGCACATCCACCTTCGAGCTGCGCTCGCCGATCGACCGGGACTGGCTGCTCGGCCGCTTCCAGCAGGGATCAGCCGGCGATGCGCAGGACGCGGTGGCGGCAGCGCGGCGTGCGTTCCCGGCCTGGGCGGCGACGCCGTGGCGCGAGCGCCTGCGCCTGCTGCGGCGGGCGGCGGCCCTGATCGAGGAGCGCGTGTACGACCTCTCCGCGGCACTCGCGGTGGAGGTCGGCAAGAACCGCATGGAGTCGATCGGCGAAGTGCAGGAGACCGCGGACCTGATCACCTGGTACTGCGACCAGATGGAGCAGAACGACGGATTCGTGAAGCAGCTCCCCAACGACCCGCTCGAGGGCTTCGTCAGCCGCAACAGCACCCGGCTCAAGCCGTACGGCGCCTGGGTCGTGGTCGCGCCGTTCAACTTCCC
>JAKOZZ010000230.1 GCA_029779755.1 Pseudomonadota bacterium | reverse complement strand
GTCGAGCATCGCGTCCAGGTCGGCTTCCACGCTGCCGCGCATGACGAGCGTCGTGCCGTACACGTCCTTGCGGTAGAACGGGTAGCTGCCCAGGTCGATGTGCGGGTAACGGTTCTGGATGTCGCCCAGCGGTCTGGCGATCTGCCCCTCGGACAGGTGGGCGGTGACCGACCGCGAGCGGATCGTCTCGCCGCGCCGCAGCTGGCCATCGAGCGCGCCGATCATCGCCTGCATCACCTGCGGGATTCCGGCCATCACGTACACATTGCCGATGTAGAAGCCGGGCGGCCCGAGCGGATTGCGCACCAGGTCGCCGCCTTCCGGGATGCGGGCCATGCGCATGCGCGACTCCATCACCTCGGGCGGTGACGGGCGCTTGCGCAGCATCGCAGCGATCTCCTCGTTGACGACCAGGGGCACGCCGAACGCTTTGGCCACGCAGTCGGCCGTGATGTCGTCGTGCGTGGGGCCGATGCCGCCGGTGGTGAACACGTAGTCGTAGCGATGTCGCAGCGCATTCACGGCCTCGACGATGGCGTCCTCGACGTCGGGGACGACCCGGGCCTCATGGATCTGGATGCCGTACTCGTTCAGCTTGGTTGCGAGGTACGCGAGGTTGGTGTCCTGCGTGCGGCCGGACAGGATCTCGTTGCCGATGATCAGGACTGCGGCGGAAACGCGGACCGGGGTCGTGGACATGGTCTTGGGCTCTCGAGTTCGATCTGCGGCGATGCTACCAGCGCCCGCGCGCGTCGTCGCCGGGCGGAGCCTCCCGGGACGGTCAGGCCGAGCGTCCCGCATCGGGAGCGCACGCCCGGCGCGCCTCGCGCGTGAATCCCCCCCGGCGGGCTTCGTACGTGAGTCCCCCCGGCGGGCTTCGCACGTGAGTCCTTTCCGGCGCACACGTTGAGATGACCATGGTCATGGATCATGGTCATCTCGACTGCCGCAACGAAGCGGCCAACACCCTATTGCCGCTGCCCCACCGTTGCCGTTGTCCCACGACTGCCGTTGCCCCCGTCATCGCCACCGCGGCTCCAAGCGCGAGTGCAGACCTCTCGGCTGCCGGCCGCCTCGTGATCGACGACCGCACCGAACGGAACGGGGTCACGCCGGAACCCGGGCATCATCGCGTGCAGGCACGCACGAGCGTGCTCGACAACCGCACGAAGGGACGCGGCGGACGCGGACGCCACAGACGCGTGCACGTACGCACGTACGCACGTACGCACGTGCGCAACACACGGAGGAAGACATGCGGGATCTGAAGGGATTGGTCGCCTGGGTGACCGGCGCGGGTACCGGGATCGGCGAAGGCGCGGCGCGCGCGCTGGCCGGCGCGGGCATGCGGGTGGTGCTGTCGGGGCGGCGCAAGGCGGAGCTCGAACGGGTGGCCGCAGCGATCACGGCCGCGGGCGGGCAGGCGCGCGTGGCGCCGCTCGACGTGTCGAACGCCGACGCCGTGCAGGCCGTGGCCGACGACATCGTGCGCACCGAGGGGCGCATCGACGTGGCGGTGAACAGCGCCGGCCTGAACGTGCAGCGGCGCAACTGGAAGCACCTGGCCCGCGCCGACTGGGACCAGGTGGTCCGCATCGACCTCGACGGCGTCTTCTATTGCTGCCACGCGGTGCTGCCGCAGATGCGCAAGCAGGGCGACGGCCTGATCGTGAACATCTCGTCGTGGGCGGGGCGGCACATCGGGGTCGTCACCGGCCCCGCCTATCACGCCGCGAAGTTCGGCGTGAATGCGATGACCGAGACGATCAACATCGAGGAAGGCATGCACGGCATCCGCGCCACCGCGCTGTGCCCGGGCGAGGTGGCCACGCCCATCCTCGAGAAGCGGCCGATCCCGGTGACCGCCGCGGAGCGCGCCCGCATGGTGCAGCCCGAGGACTGCGGCGAGCTGGTGCTGTTCCTGGCGCGCATGCCGGCGCACGTGTGCATCAACGACGTGATCATCAGCCCGACCTGGAACCGCGGCTACGTGGCGCAGGCGAAGTCGATTCCGGATTGAGCCGCCGGCCGGGCGCGGCGCGGGTGGCGCCCGCCCGGGCGTGGGCGCTCAGCGCCCCTTGAACACGGGCTCGCGCTTCTCAACGAACGCCTTGGTCGCCTCGCGGTGGTCTTCGGTCTGGCCGCAGTGCACGTGGTGCGTGGCCTCGAGGTCCAGGCAGTCGTCGACCTCGCCGGCCATCGCGCGGTTCAGGTTCTCCTTCATGTAGCGGTAGGCCACGGTCGGGCCGTTGGCTAGGCGCAGCGCCACTTCGCGGGTCTTCGCGGCCAGTTCCTCCGGCGCGCAGACCCAGTTCGTCAGACCCAGGCGCAGCGCCTCGTCCGCGCTCACGCGGTCGGACAGGAAGTACATCTCGCGCGCCTTGGCCGAGCCGACCAGCTGGGTGAGGAAGTAGGTGCCGCCGTAGTCGCCCGAGAAGCCCACGCGCGCGAACGCGGTGGTCATGATGGCCGTGCTCGCCATGATGCGCAGGTCGCAGGCCAGCGCCAGCGACAGGCCCGCGCCGGCCGCAGCGCCCGGCAGTGCGGCGAGCGTCGGCTTGGGCATCTTGAACAGCTTGCCGGCCGTGGCCCGCTGCATCACGCGCTGACGGTGGATTGCGCCGTCGATCGTGTTGTTGCCGACCGTGCCATCGCCACGCGCGGCCATGCCCTTGACGTCGCCGCCCGCGCAGAAGCCCTTGCCCGCGCCGGTCAGCACGATGCACTTCACCTCGGGGTCGAGCTCGGCCCACGCCAGCTTCGCGGCCAGCGCCTCGTTCATGTCGCGGCTCATCGCGTTGCGTGCGTCGGGACGGTTCAGCGTGAGCGTGAGCACGCCGGCGTCGAGGGAGGCGAGCAGGTCGTTGGTGCCGGTGTCGATCGTCCTGGCGGTCATGGGGGTCTCCTTGAGGGGTGGTGGGGTCAGGGCGCGTCCCGCCAGAGTCTGCCACGCGCGCGTACCGGCGCGAGCTGCGACCAGTCGCCCGGCGTCACGTCGAAGCCCTTGGGGAACGGCGGGCGCGGCTCCATGCCTAGCGAGCGCATCACGCGGTCGTCGCGGTAGTAGCACTGTGCAACGAGCGTGACGAGCAGGGCGGCGCCCGAGCCGCGCGTGGTGCGGAAGCGCTCGGCGCCCGCCGTCTGCGCATCGGCGTCGAGCGCGGCGAACGGGCCGCCGGCGAGCGCGTCCAGGCGCTCGAGCGCCTGCGCCACCGCGTCGGCCTGAGCGCCGATCGATGCCAGCAGGTCGGCGAAGATGACCGGATCGTCGGCGCCGGGCACGCCGTAGGTGTCGCTGGCCGGGATCATCAGGCCTGCGAGGCGGCGCAGCGCGTGGCACTGCGCGTCGGCGAGCGGAGGGACGACAGGCGCCGCGTGCGCAGCGCCCGTCGAGGCAGCAGCGCCCGTCGAGGCAGCAGCGCCCGTCGAGGAGGCTGCGCCCGGCGGCGCGGTGGCGCCGTCAGGAGGGCTGGCGGGATGCAAGGGGATCGTGGCCATGGCGGTCGGTCGGTCGTGCGATTCAGTCGAAGAGGTTGGCCAGGCGCTGCTTGATGTTGTCGGCCACGTACAGCGCGATCGCCTGGATGGTCGAGGTCGGGTTCACGCCGGCGGAGGTGACGAACACGCTGCCGTCGACGATGAACAGGTTCTTCACGTCGTGGCTGCGTCCCCATGGGTTCACGACCGAACGCGACGGGTCGGTGCCCATGCGTGCGGTGCCCATCAGGTGCCAGCCGCCCAGTGCCAGCGGCGCCTCGTGGCTGACGTCGCAGGCGCCGGCGGCGCGCAGGATCTCGCTGCCCCGCGCCACCGCGTGCTCGAGCATGCGCCGGCTGTTGTCGCTCAGCCGGTACGTGATCTTCGGTGCCGGGATGCCGTCGGGGTCGGTGAGCTCGGGGTCGAGCGTGACCGTGTTGTGTTCCTCGGGCAGGTCCTCGCAGATCGCGACCATGCCGGCGATCCGGTTGAACAGCTGGCGGTAGGCGCGGTGGTGGTCGGCGCCCCACGGGATGCGTCCGGCGCTCATGCCCGAGATCGCGGTGAGCACCGGGCCGCGCCCGCGCGTGAACTCGAAGGTGTAGCCGCGCACGAAGCCGCGCGCGCGGTCGGTCTCGTAGAACTCCTGGCTGCGGATGCAGTTGCCCGGGCCGCGGTAGCCGTCGAGTTCCTCGTCGAAGTAGCCGTGGATGGCCGCGTAGGGATGGAACATCAGGTTGCGGCCGACGAGCCCGCTGGAGTTGGCCAGGCCGTCGGGGAAGCGGGCGGAGCGCGAGTTGAGCAGCAGGCGCGGTGTGCCCACGCCGTTGCACGCCACGATCACCACCTCGGCCGCCTGGAAGTGCTCGCGGCCTTCGGCGTCGTGGTAGATCACGCCCGACGCCATGCCGGCGTCGTTGGTGGTGATCTCGCGCACCCGGGCGCGCGTGCGCAGCTTCACGCCGGCGCGGATCGCATGCGGCCAGTAGGTGATGTCGGTGCTGGCCTTCGCGCCCTGCGCGCAGCCTGCCACGCAGTGGCCCAGGTTGATGCAGCGCGCGCGCCCGTCGTAGTCCTGCGTGGCGACCGCGCTGTCGGACGGCCACCAGTGCCAGCCCAGGGTGTTGAGGCCGCGCGCGAACGCGTCGCCGGCCTTGCCCAGCGGCACGGGCGGCATCACCGCGCCGCACGACGGATACGCGGGGTCGCCCGCCAGGCCCGAGATGCCCATCATGCGGTCGTTCTCGGCGTAGTACGGGTCGAGCGTCGTGTAGTCGATCGGCCAGTCGTCGGCCACCCCGTCGAGCGTGCGCACGCGGAAGTCCGACGGATGGAAGCGCGGGAAGTGGCCGGCGTAGAGCACCGTGCCGCCGCCCACGCCGTTGAAGTTGGCGACCTTGATCGGCGAGTCGCGCTCGTTGACCGGATAGTCGCCGGGCGCGCGCCGACGGTTCGGGTTGAAGCTGTAGTCGCCCAGCTGGCGCGCCTCCCAGTCGCGGCCCGTGCTCGGGTACTGCGCGGGGTTGCACCAGTCGCCCTGTTCCAGGCACAGGATGCGCATGCGCGTGTCGGCCAGGCTCCAGGCGACGGCGGCACCCGCCGCGCCGGCGCCGATGATCAGCACGTCGACGGGATCGTGGGCGCTCATGCCCGCTCGCGCGCGGCACGCGCGTCGTCGTAGCCCGCGAACGACTGCTTCAGCGTCGCGTGGTTCAGCAGCACCTGGGCGCGCAGCGTGCGGCCGTCGGCGTCGAAGATGTCGGCGCGCACCCAGTACGACTCGGTGCGCTTGCTCTCCGACAGCAGCACGATCTCGCGCCGGATCAGGTAGTCCTGCCCGACGAACAGCGGCCCGTCGATCAGGCGGATCTCCTGGTCGGCGAACAGCCCGACCGCCGGCCCCTTCACCGGGAACTTCGCCTGGCGGTTCGAGTACTCGGCCAGCACGCTGATCATCTCGAGCGGGATGATCGGTCGGCCCCAGGGCGACGCGGACGCATCGCTGTACCAGGGGCTGTTCTCGGTGATCTTCGCCAGCTTCTGGTTCAGCGTGAACGGATACAGCGCGCCCATGTGCTGGTCGGGGTCCATGCGCACGCGCTCGTCGGCGGCGCCTTTCAGGCCCACGTGCAGGTCTTCCAGGATCACGAGCCTGCCGGGGGGTGCCAGCCTGGCCATCCGCTGCTCGAGCAGCGTGGGCCCGTGCGCGGGGCCGAGGCTCGCGCTGGCCTCCAGCACCGGCGTGCCGTCGGCCTTCTCGGCCCACACGCGCGTGACGGTGGCGCCCGGCGGCGGCACTTCGGCGAAGGCGCGCACCGACTCGCCTTCGATCACCATGTTCTGGTAGTGCGCCGAGATGCAGCCGCGCTCGAACCATGCGCGTCCCCACAGGCGCGCGAGCAGCGGCGGGAACAGGCTGAAGTGGGTGGGGCCTTCGATCGGCCCGGCGCGGAAGCCGAGCTGCTCGGCCATGCGGTCGTCGTGGATGGATGCGTGGCCGCCGTATTCCTGGTCGGCCAGCATCTGGCGGGGTTCGCGCAGCGGGCCGCGCAGCACGAGCGGGGTGTCGAATCCGGAGGTGTCGGGGGTCATGGGGTCGGAGCGTGGTGGGAACGAAGTGCCGGCGATATGCGGTCTGTGCGTGGTCGATGTGTGGTCGGTGCGTCGCGGGTGTGCGCGTCCGCGCGTCAGGCGGCGGCCTTCAGGTGCGCGGGGCGGCGCAGCTCGGGCGCCAGCCCCTCGCCCATCAGGTCGATGAAGTTGTCCGCGTAGAAGCGGCGCACGGCCTCCGGGCTGCAGCCGCGCAGCGATTCGTCGAAGCGCTTCAGCGGATGACGCCCGCCTTCGATGTGCGGATAGTCGGACGAGAACAGGCACACCTCGTCGCCGGCGTTGGCGATGATCCAGCCGGTGTCCTCGTGCGGGTAGGGCGCGGCACGGAACTGGCGGCGCACGATCTCGGACGGCCTGGCCGACAGGCGCTTGAGCCGCTCCTCGTTCTTCATGAACGCGTGCGCGGCCGAATCCATCGCGCGCATCCAGCCCGGCACCCAGGCGGCGCCCAGCTCGATCGCGCCCCACTTCAGGCGCGGGAAGCGGTCGAACACGCCGTCGAAGATCAGCGTGGCCAGCGTCTGCATCGCCGCGTTCGGGATCGGCATGTAGCTGACCGAGGTGAAGTTGTCGTCGCCCCCGTGGAAGTCGGGCACCGGCGGCAGCCCGTTCTCCTTGTAGACCGGATTGAGCTTCTCCTCGCCGCCGACGTGCAGCAGGATGGGGATGCCGGCCTCCTGCGCCATCGCCCACACCGGATCGAGCCCGACGTGGCTGGGGCCGTGACGGCGCGGGCACAGCGACGGCACCATCAGGCCCTTGGCGCCGAGGGCGATCGCCTCGCGCGCGCAGGCGATCGCACGGTCGAAGTCCTCCAGCGGCACGTAGGCGGTGGCGAGCAGGCGGCGGTCGACGGCGCAGAAGTCCGTCATCATGCGGTTGTGCGCACTGGCCGCCGCGTAGCACAGCTCGAGGTCGTCGCCGTGGTCGAGGTCGAAGTTGCCCAGGCAGAAGGTGGTGAACACCAGCTGGCTGGCGAAGCCCAGCAGGTCGAGCGCATGGGGGCGGTCGGCCGGCAGGAATGCACCGTGGGCCTCGTAGTTCTTGCGCAGCAGGATGTTGGCGTCGACGCCGGCGCGGAACGCCGGGTCGGCATGCGCGGCGGCCGACTTGCCGGGACGGCCGGCCTGCGCGCGCTTGGCCTGCATCGCCGGCAGCGCATGGAAGCGCGCCAGCAGCGCGCGCTCGAAGTACGGATCGAGGCAGTCGTCCAGCTCCATCAGGTGGCTGTCGGCGTCGTGGATCAGTCTTCCGTCGACGTAGGCCATGGGGGTCTCCTTGCGGTGCGCGCGTCGTGGCGCGGTGCGTGTCGTGGTCGAGTGAGCGGCGTGCGTGAGGCGTGCGAGTGGCGTGCGAGCGGCGTCCGTGTCGCGCGCGGTGCCCGTCTAGCCCAGCAGCAGGTCGGCGAGCCGCCTGCGGTGGTGGGCCGCGTCGCCGTGGCAGTGCTGCAGCCACAGTGCGCGGCGCAGGTGCAGCTGCGCGTCGCATTCGAAGGTGAAGCCGAAGCCGCCGTGGAACTGCACCGCGCGGTCGCCGGCGAACACATAGTCGTCGCCGGCTTCGGTCTTGGCCATGCGCAGCGCCACCTCGGCGTCGGCGCCCGTACCCATCAGCGTGGCCGCGTGCGCCACGTGCGAGCGGGTGCGTTCCAGTCCCATCAGGATCTCGGCGCACGGGTGCTTGAGCGACTGGTAGCTGCCGATCTTGCGTCCGAACGTGGTGCGCAGGTTCAGGTAGTCGACGATCGTGTCGAGGGCCGCGGCGATGCCGCCGGCCGCTTCGGCCGACGCCAGCAGCAGGGCGGTGTCGCGCACCGCCCGCAGCGCCGCGTGCGCGGCGGCACCGTGGATCAGGCCGGCCGCCGGCACGCGCTGGCCGTCGAGGTGCAGCGCGTAGACGCGGCGTGTCTCGTCGATCACGGTCTCGCGGCGGCGCCGCTCCGCGGGCAGGTGGGCTGCGGGCACCAGCGCCAGCGCCGGCGCGCCGTCGAGCGTGCACGACACCAGCAGCACGTCGGCCACGGCCGCGTCGCCCACCAGCGTCTTGTCGCCCTGCAGCACCAGCGTGTCGCCGTCGCGCTGCGCGCGCGTGTCGATGTGCGCGAGATCCCAGTCGCCGTGCGGCTCGTGCAGCGCCACCGTGCCGATCGCGCCCTGGCACACGCGCGGCAGCCACGCGGTCTTCGCGGCTTCGTCGCCGCCGGCCAGCAGCGCCTGCGTGAAGAGCTGCGTGCTCACGTAGGGCGTGGCCAGCAGGTGGCGGCCCATCGGCTCGACGATGGTGGCCACCTCGGCCAGCGTCAGGCCGCTGCCGCCGTAGGGGTCGGGCACGGCGATGCCGGTCCAGCCGAGGCCGACCAGTTCATCCCACAGCGCGCGGTCGAAGCCGTGCTCGGTGTCGAGCTGGCGACGCACGGCGGCCACCGGCGACTTGTCGCGGCAGAAGGCGACCGCGGTCTCCAGCAGCATCGCCTGCTCGTCGCCGAAGCGGATGTCGGTGCTCAGGGGCAGCATGGGTCAGTCCTTCGGAAGGCCGAGCACGCGCTCGCCGATGATGTTGGCCTGGATCTGGCTGGTGCCGCCGCCGATCGTCGACGAGAACGCGTTCAGGTACGAGCGCTGCCACTTGCCGCCGTCGATCGCGCGGTCGTCGCCGACCCAGCGCAGTGCGTCGGCCCCCTGCAGCGACTGCGCGAACTGGAACAGCCGGCGCCGGTGCTCGCTGGTGCGCAGCTTGTTCGACAGCGGGATCGCGTGCGGGCGCTCGCTGCACAGCGCGGGGATGCGGGCGCGCGCCGTGCACAGGCGGTCGCCCTGGTCCTCGATCAGGAAGCGCACCATCTGGTCGCGCACGAACGGGTCCTCCAGCGCCGGACGGCCGTCGCGGCGCGCACGCCGCGCCATCTCGAGCACGTCCTGCACGGTCAGGGCCATGCGCGACAGCCCGCCCGCCTGGCCGCCGCTGGCGCCGCGCTCGAAGGTGAGCGTGAGCATCGCGATCTTCCAGCCTTCGCCTTCGCGGCCCATCAGGCAGTCGGCCGGCACGCGCGCCTCGCGGAAGAAGGTCTGCGTGAAGCCGTACTCGCCGGTGAGCTTGCGGATCGGGCGCGTCTCGATCCCCGGCGTCTGCATGGGGATCAGGAAGTACGACAGCCCGTCGTAGCGCGGCTGGTCCGGGTTCGTGCGCGCCAGCAGGATCATGTACTTCGCGTAGCTGCCCAGGCTGGTCCAGATCTTGGAGCCGTCGATCACGTAGCTGTCGCCGTCGCGGCGCGCGCGCGTCTGGCAGTTGGCCAGGTCCGAGCCCTGGTCGGGTTCGGAGAAGCCCTGGCACCAGATGTCGTCGGCGCTCAGGATGCCGGGGATGAAGCGGCGCTTCTGCGCCTCGGTGCCGATCGCGAGGATCAGCGGCCCGGCCCAGTTCAGGCCGATCGTGTTGGGCACGAAGGGCACCTTGGCGCGCGCCATCTCGGCGTTGACGATGTCCTGGTAGACCTGCGGCCGGCCGCCGCCGCCGTACTCCTTGGGCCAGGCCATGCCCAGGTAGCCGGCCTGGTACACGGTGCGCTGCCAGTCGCGCAGGAACGCGAACTGTTCGTCGGTGCCCACCTCCATGAAGGACTCGGGCAGCAGGAAGCCGGGGTCGGCCGGGCGGTTGGCTTCCAGCCAGGCGCGGACCTCGGCGCGGAAGGTGTCGAGTTCGCTCATCGTGTCTCCTCGCGGATGTCGTGCGGCATCGTCAGGCGCCGTCGTCACGCGTCGTCATCGTCGGGCGTCCGCCCCAGTCAGGCGTCGCGCACCCATGACGGCTTGCGCTTCTCGCGGAACGCGCCCATGCCTTCGGCCGCCTCGGGCGAGCGGAACATGCGCACGCTCCACTCGGCCATCTCGCGGAAGCCCTCCTCGGTGCTCAGTTCGGGCACGCGACGCACCAGCTTCTTGCACTCGGTGACGGCGATCGGGCCGCCCAGGCGGATCATGTCGATCTCCTCCTGCACGGCCGCGACCAGGTCGGCCTTGGGCACGGCGCGGTGGGCGAAGCCCATCTCCACCGCGCGCCGGCCGCTGAAGCGCTCGCCGGTGAGGAACAGCTTCATCGCATGGTGGGTGCCGAGCTTGGGCACGCACACCACGGCGATGATCGCGGGGATCACGCCGATGCGCACCTCCGAGAAGCTGTACTCGGCGTTCTCGGCGGTGATCACGATGTCGGCCGCGCCCACCAGCCCCAGGCCGCCGGCGAAGGCCGAGCCGTTGACGGCCGCGATCACCGGCTTGGGGCTCTGCATCATGCGGTTCAGGATCTCGGGCAGCGACACGCCGGCGCGCCCGCCGGTGCTCGATCCGGGCGGGTTCTTCAGGTCGGCGCCGGCACAGAACGCCGGGTCGGCGCCGGTGATCACGATGCAGCGCGCGGCCGGGTCGTCGAGCGCGGCGATCAGGTGGTCGTTCAGTTCGTTGACCAGCACCGCCGACAGCGCGTTGCGGTTCTCGGGCCGGTTCAGCGTGATCCAGGCCGCGCCGTCGCGGACCTCGTAGCGTGTGGCTTCAGTCGTCGGCATCAGGGTTCCTTGGTGGCCTTCGTTTCCTCGAGTTCGATCAGCAGCGCACCGTTGGCGACCTGGTCGCCGACGGCCACCCGCACCGCGCGGACGGTGCCGTCGGCCGGGGCGGTGATGCGGTGCTCCATTTTCATCGCTTCCAGCACCAGCAGCGTCTGGCCGCGCGCCACCGCCTCGCCCGCGGCCACCGACAGCGTCAGCACCTTGCCCGGCATCGGCGCCTGCAGCCCGCCGCGGAAGCCCGCGCGCGCCGCCGACGGCAGCCGCGGCAGCTCGACCAGTTCCAGGTCGCCGTCGGGGCCGTGCACCAGCCGCCGGTCGTCGACGCAGGTGACGCGCAGGCGCGCGCGCTGTCCGTCGACGGCCAGGTCGATGCCGTCGGCGTCGGCCGCATGCACGACCGCATGGCAGGCGCGGTCGTCGACCTGCACGTGCACGCTGCCGTCGCGTGCGCTGCGGTACTGCACGACGTGGTCCTTGCCGGCGACGCGGTAGCGCGTGCGCTGCGCCGGCATCACCGAGTTGCGGAAGCCCGCGGGGATCGTCGCCTGCACCGTGGCCGTCGCCCGGCGCTGCGCGCGCGCGTGCAGCGCGGCGGCCACCATCGCCAGGTCGAGCGCCTGCGCGGGCGTGGCGCGCTGCGTGGCCAGCGTCACGCGGCCGATGAAGTCGGTGGTGGTGTCGCCAGCCAGGAACTCGGGCGAGCGCAGGATCGACACCAGGTAGTCGCGGTTGTGCACGATGCCCTGGATGCGCGTGGCCTCCAGCGCGCGCGCCAGCCGCATCGCCGCTTCGCGCCGCGTGGGCGCGTGCGCGATCACCTTGGCGATCATCGCGTCGAACTCGATGGCGATCTCGGTGCCGGACTCGATGCCCGCGTCGAAGCGCAGGCCGTCGCCGGCCGCCGGGGTCCACACCGCCACCGTGCCCGGCGTCGGCAGGAACGACTGCGCCGGGTTCTCCGCGCACAGCCGCACCTCGATCGCATGGCCGTGCATGCGCACGTCGTCCTGCCCGTAGCCGAGGGGTTCGCCCTCGGCGATGCGCAGCTGCTCGCGGACCAGGTCCAGCCCGGTGATCGCCTCGGTGACCGGATGCTCGACCTGCAGCCGCGTGTTCACCTCGAGGAAGAAGAACTCCTGGCCGCTGACCAGGAACTCGACCGTGCCGGCGCTGTGGTAGCCGATGGTGCGCGCCACGCTCAGCGCGGCGTCGGTCATGCGCGCGCGCAGCCCGGCGTCGACGGCGGGCGAGGGCGCCTCCTCGACGATCTTCTGGTGACGGCGCTGGATCGAGCACTCGCGCTCGAACAGGTGCACGACGTTGCCGTGCCGGTCGCCGAGGATCTGGATCTCGACGTGGCGCGACACCGCCAGCCAGCGCTCGAGGAACACCGTGCCGTCGCCGAAGGCCGACAGCGCCTCGCGGCGCGCGCCTTCGAGGGCGGCCGGCAGGTCGGCGGGCGAGGTCACGATGCGCATGCCGCGCCCGCCGCCCCCGGCCGACGCCTTGATCAGCACCGGGTAGCCGATGCGCTGCGCGGCCGCCGCCCCGTCGTCGTCGGCGCCCACCTCGAACGCGTCCAGCGTCGGCACGGCGATGTGGCGCACCAGCCGCTTGGCCGCCAGCTTGTCGCCGATGCGGCGGATGGCGTCCGGCGGCGGTCCGACCCAGGTCAGTCCGCGGTCGATCACGGCCTGCGCGAACGCCGCGTTCTCGGACAGGAAGCCGTAGCCGGGGTGCACCGCGTCGGCACCCGAGCGCACGCACGCGTCGATCACCTTGCCGACGTCGAGGTAGGTCTCGGCCGGCGTGCGGCCGCCCAGCGCCACCGCGCGGTCGGCCTCCAGCACGAACGGCGCCTGCGCGTCGCCGTCGGCGTACACGGCCACCGTCTCGATGCCCATCCGGTGCGCGGTGCGGAAGATGCGCCGCGCGATCTCGCCGCGATTGGCGACCAGCAGCCGACGGATCGGCCGAAGCATCACATCCGCCATGTGCCGAACTCCTTGGTGCCTTTGACCGGTGCGTTGTGGCACGCCGACAGCGCGATGCCCAGCACGGTGCGCGTGTCGCGCGGGTCGATCATGCCGTCGTCGGCCACGCGCGACGTGGCGAACAGGCCCTTGGAGCGCTCCTCGGCCCAGTGCTCGACCGAGGCCACGCGCTTCGCGTTGGCCTCCTCGTCGAAGACCTCGCCGCGCCGCTCGGTGGCGGTGCGCTGCACGATGGTCATCACGCCGGCCATCTGCTTGGGGCCCATCACGGCGATCTTGGCGGTGGGCCAGGTGAACGTGAAGCGCGGGCCGAACGCGCGCCCGCTCATGCCGTAGTTGCCCGCGCCGTACGACGCGCCGACGATCACCGTCAGGTGCGGCACGGTCGAGTTCGACACCGCGTTGATCATCTTCGAGCCGTTCTTGGTGATGCCGCGCTGCTCGAAGTCGGTGCCGACGATGTAGCCGGTGATGTTGTGCAGGAAGAGCAGCGGCACGTCGATCTGGTTGCACAGCTGGATGAACTGCGCGGCCTTCTCGGACGACTCCGAGAACAGCGCGCCGTTGTTGCCCAGGATGCCCACCGGAAAGCCGTGGATCGACGCCCAGCCGGTGACCAGCGTCGGCCCGTACAGCGGCTTGAACTCCTCGAAGCGCGAGCCGTCGACGATGCGCCCGATCACCTCGCGCATGTCGAAGGGCGTGCGCAGGTCGGGCGACACGATGCCCAGCAGGTCTTCGGCGTCGAGCACCGGCGCGTCGGCCGGCAGCGACGGGCCGGGGCCCTGCTTGCGCCAGTTGAGGTGGCGCACCACGTCGCGGCACAGTCGGATGCCGTCGACCTCGTCCTCGGCCAGGTAGTCGCCCAGGCCCGACACCGTGCAGTGCATCACGGCGCCGCCCAGGCTCTCCTCGTCGGCGTCCTCGCCGGTGGCCATCTTCACCAGCGGCGGCCCGCCCAGGAACACCTTCGACTGACCGCGGATGAAGATGTTGTAGTCGCTCATGCCGGGCTGGTACGCGCCGCCCGCCGTCGAGGCGCCGAACACCACCGAGATGGTGGGGATGCGCATCTTCGACAGCTCGGTGATCTCGTAGAACAGCCGGCCCGATTCGGCGAAATGCCCGGTCTCGCGCCGGATGGCGGCCTCCGGATCGCCGCCGCCCGATTCGCCGCGCAGGTCGGCGCCGGCCGACTCGACGAACTGCACGTAGGGCATGCGGTTCTCGCGGGCGATCTGCAGCCCGCGCATCAGCTTCTTGTGGTTGAACGGGTTGAACGCGCCGGCCCGCACCGACGGATCGTGGCCGAGGATCACGCACTCCACGCCCTCGATCACCCCGATGCCCACGACGAACCCGGAACCGACCTCGTAGTTGGAGCGCCAGGCCGCGAGCGGGCTGATCTCCAGGAACGGCGTGTCGGGGTCGAGCACCAGCGAGATGCGCTCGCGCAGCGGCATCTTGCCGCGCTTGCGCAGGCGCGCCAGCGTCTCCTCGCCGCCGCCCTGCGCGGCCTGCGCGTACAGCGCGTCGAGCTCGCCGAGCGCGGCGAGCATGTGCGCGCGGTTCTGCTGGAACGGCTCGGCGCGCAGGTCCAGCTTGGATTCGATCACGGGCATGGGGACCTCGTCGGGTTCAGCTGCGCAGCAGTGCGTCGTCCTTCTTCCACGGCGAGATCTGCCCGGCGTACACCTGCGGTCCCTTGCGGAAGTGCGCGGCCTCCTCGAGCGTCTCGATGAACGGCATGTCGAGCGGGTACAGGTCCTTGCCGCGCGGGCGCGGGCCCGACTTCGACACGTGGCCCCACAGCACGTGGCCCACCACCTCCTCGGCCACCGCCACCGCCTCGATCAGCTTGCCGAGGTCGTAGCCGGTCTGCACGCCCATCTCGTGGCACAGGTCGACGAAGTCCTCGGTGGGCACGTGCCCGGCCGAGCGGCCGTTGCCGCTGTACGGGCACCCGCCCATGCCGCCCAGACAGGTGTCGAACTCGCGCGCGCCGAGCTGCAGCGCCTCGTAGTAGCTGGCGAGTGCCGCGCCGCGCTGGTTGTGCAGGTGCAGGTGGAAGTCGGTGATGCCGGGCCAGCGGTCGCGGATCGCGGTCATCGTCTCGCGCACCAGGTGCGGCAGGTTCCAGCCCATGGCCTCGGCCAGCGACACGCGCGTGACCCGGATGCCGGCGTTCTCCCACTTGCCGATCATCAGCGCCAGCATGTCCATGCGCTGCTGCAGCGAGAACGGACCTTCGAAGTTCGATCCGAAGGGATTGCCGATCGTGACCGACGCCTCCTGCACGCCGCTCTTGACGGCCGCGGCGACGGCCGCGTCCAGCGCTTCGATCTGCTGCGCCTGCGAGCGGTTGTAGTTGCGCCGCGAGAACGAGTCGCACATCTCGACCAGCACGCCCGGACGCTTGCCCGACTTGCGCACGTCGATCTTGGGGAAGTAGGCGTCGGCCCGGTCGTAGCCGGCCTTGTTGAACACCAGCGCCGTGTACTTGATGCCCGGCTTGGGCACGAAGCGCTCGGCGATCTCCTCGATGCACGCCATCTGGGGCGTCCACTTCGGGTGGGCGAACGAGCCGATCGAGATCACCTTGGCGCCGGTCTCGCCGAGGGCGTCCAGCAGGCGCAGCTTGGCGTCGACCGGGATGGATGCGCTCTCGATCTGCAGACCTTCGCGCATCGTGTCGTCGGTGATCGTCACCGACTCGGGCAGCATGCTCATGGGGGCTCCTGGGGCGATTCAGTAGGGCGTCGATAGGGGCGACGGGGCGTCGACGGGGCGTCGTCAGGGCGCGTCGGGGGCGCTCAGGCGTGCGCGGGCGCGGGCGCTGCGAACTCGGTGACCTGGTCGCCGGCGATGCGCGAGTGGTACATCACGCGCGGCTGCTTCATGTCCCAGGGACAGGCGCGGTGCATCAGGCAGCGGTTGTCCCAGAGTACGGCGTCGCCGGGCGTCCAGTGGTGGTGATAGGTGCGCGGCGGCTGGCAGGCGAAGTCGAGCAGTTCGTCGAGCAGGCGGTCGGATTCCTCGGGCGCCAGGCCCGGGATGCCGTACGCGTGCCGCCCGATCATCAGCGCCGGACGGCCCGTCTCGGGGTGGATCTTGACCAGCGGGCGCAGCGGCGGGTCCTTCACCTGGAAGCCGTAGCCGCTGTAGGTGCTGCCTTCCTTGTGCTCGTGCCCCACCTTCGCCTGGCTGTAGTGCAGCGAGTGGTAGGCCGACAGGTGGGCGATGCGCGCCTTCATCTCGGGCGACAGCGCGTCGTAGGCGGCGCGCATGTCGACGAAGCCGGTCTCGCCGCCTTCGGGCGGCACCACGTGGGCGGTGAACACCGCGCCCTTGGCCTGCACCGGCATGTAGGTGCTGTCGCAGTGCCAGCCCATGTTGCCCTTGAGCACCTTGACGACGTCGTCGCCGTCGACGTCGGCGCGCACCGTGCCGTCGCGGCGCACGTTGCTGATCGGCGTGATCTCGATCTCGAGCGCGCCGAAGCGCCGCGCGAACGCCACCTGCTCGTCCTGCGTCAGGTGCTGGCCGGGGAACACCAGCAGGCCGTAGTCGAGCCAGGTGCGGTACAGGCGGGCGAAGGCGTCGTCGCCGATCGTCGCCAGGCGCACGCCTTCGATGCGGGCGCCGAAGGTGGCGTCGAGCGGGGTGACCGTGAAGGATTCCACTGCGGGCATGAAGCTGTCTCCTCGAGGATGGCCTCCGGGGCGCGCCAGGGCGGCGCGTCCATGCACGGATGCCTTGTCCCATGAAAAATGTGCTGCGGGCGCGGTTCTGTCAACCGAGCGCCGGATGCCGTGCGCGCCATACCGGAATCCGGCCGCAAGCGGCCGATCCGCGACGATGGATAGAATCCCCTGATCACCCGCCCCCGGAGCAACCGCCCGGGGGCGCCCTCGACCTTCCTGGACGACACGTGACCGGCGCCCCGCCGCCGGCACGCGCGCACCACTCGTGAACCTGGCGACATGACCAACGAATCCACGCCCGCGGCGCTCCAGTCGATCGACGCCGTCACCGACTGCCTGGCCTCCGTGGGCTACATCTCCTCGCGCCCGATCTCCACCGCGATCTACCTGGCCCACCACCTGCGCAAGCCGGTGCTCATCGAAGGCCCGGCCGGCGTCGGCAAGACCGACCTGGCCGTGTCGCTGTCGAAGGCGCTCGACATCCCGCTGCTGCGCATGCAGTGCTACGAAGGGCTCGACGAGGGCAAGGCGCTGTACGAGTGGAAGTACGGCAAGCAGCTGCTGTACACGCAGATCCTGAAGGAGAAGATCCACGAGCTGATCGACGGCACCGACAACCTGCAGGAGTCGTTCCGCAAGCTCGCCGGCTTCCAGGACATCTTCTTTTCGCGCGACTTCCTCGAGCCGCGGCCGCTGCTCAAGGCGATGGAGCAGCAGGGCGGCAGCGTGCTGCTGATCGACGAGATCGACAAGTCGGAGGAGGCGCTCGAGGCGCTGCTGCTCGAGATCCTGTCCGACTACGCGATCACGATCCCCGAGATCGGCACGATCCACGCGCAGACGCCGCCGCTGGTCATCCTCACGTCCAACAACACCCGCGAGCTGGGCGATGCACTGAAGCGGCGCTGCCTGCACCTGCACATCGGCTTCCCCGACGGCGAGCGCGAGGCGCGCATCGTGCGGGCACGCGTGCCCGACATCTCCGCCACGCTGCTGGCGCAGCTGGTGGGCTTCGTGCAGTCGCTGCGCGACGAGAACATCCGCAAGCTGCCGTCGATCAGCGAGACCGTCGACTGGGCGCGCACGCTGCTGCTGCTGCACGCCGACGCGCTCGACGACGAGCTGGTGCGCGACACGCTCAGCGTGCTGCTCAAGCGCGAGACCGACCTGGCCGAAGTGCAGAAGCGCATCGAGCCGCTGGTCCGCGCCGTGCTGGCCGACACCGCCGGGCCGCTCTGATGGACGTCGCGCTGGCCCGCTACATCCGCGCGCTGCGCGCGGCGGGCGCCGAGATCTCCACCGCCGAGGCGATCGACGCCGCGCGCGCGGTCGCCATCGTCGGCTACAGCGAGCGCACGACGCTCAAGGACACGCTGTCGGTGGTGCTGGCCAAGTCCGAGGACGAGAAGGCGGTGCACGACCGCCTGTTCGACCTGTACTTCAGCCGCACCGAGGCGCAGGCCCGTGCCGACGGCAAGAGCGGCGACGCCCGCACCCAGGACGGTGCTTCCGGACAGCCCGAGGCCGGCCAGCCCGGACAGCAGGACGGCCAGGGGCAGAACGCCGGCGAGAACGCCCCGGGCGACCCGCAGGGCGCCCAGCCGCGCGGTGACGAGGCGGCGGGCGACCCGAGCCAGCAGCCAGGGGGGCAGCAGGCGTCGGGTGCCGCCGGCGCGCCGGGCGCACCGTCGTCGGGCGGCGGCTCGGGGCAGGGGGGCGGCGCATCGTCGTCGGCGATGCCCGACAGCGTGGACGCGCTGGTCGCGCTCGCCAACTCCGGCGACGCCGACCGGCTCGGCCGCACGATCGCCCGCGCGGCCGAGGCCGCCGGCGTCGACGACATCCGCTTCGAGTCGCAGACCGCGTACTACGTGCGGCGCACGCTCGTGCACATGGGCATCGAGGCGCTCGAGGAGCGCATGCTCGGCCGCATGCGCGAGCGCACCGACGCCGCGCGCGCCGAAGTGCAGCGGCTGATGGACGCGCGTTCGTCGCTGCAGCGCCAGGTGCGCGCGCACGTCGCCAAGCGCTTCGAGCTGTTCGGCCGCGGCGCCACCGACCAGTTCATGAACGAGGTGATGGTCGACCGCTCCATCGGCCAGCTCGGCGCACGCGACATCGAACGGCTGAAGGCCGTCGTCGCGCGCATGGCCAAGCGGCTGGCGGTGCGGCACTCGCGCCGGCGCCGCATCCACGAGCGCGGCCGGCTCGACCTGCGGCGCACGCTGCGCGCCAACGCCGGCTACGACGGCACGCCGGTCGAGCTGGTGTGGAAGACCCGGCGCAAGGACCGCCCCAAGATCGTGGCGGTGTGCGACGTGTCGGGATCGGTCGCGCCGTACGTGCGCTTCCTGCTGCTGTTCCTGTACGCGCTCAACGAGAAGGTGACCGACCTGCGCACCTTCGCGTTCTCGAGCCGTCTGCAGGAGGTGTCGCAGATGCTGAGCACACGCGACTTCGAGGGGGCCATGCGTCACATCCTCGATCGCATCGGCGGCGGCAGCACCGACTACGGACAGGCGCTGGTCGACCTCGAGGCCGACCACTGGGACGCGATCGACGGCCGCACCACGCTGCTGATCCTGGGCGACGGCCGCTCGAACAACTCCGACCCGCGCATCGACCTGTTCCGCGAAGCCGCCGAACGCGCCAAGCGCGTGGTGTGGCTGTCGCCCGAGCCGCCCGCGCGCTGGGGCACGGGCGACAGCGCACTGCTGCGCTACCGCCCGTTCTGCTCGCACCTCAGCTACTGCGCCACGCCCACCGACATCGAGCGCGCGATCGACGACACGCTGCAGGCGTACGACTGAGGCCTCGCGCACAGGATGCCCGTCAGCCCGAAGTCGCTGTGCGGCTTCGGGAGGCGCGCGGTCAATCGGCAGCCGTCTGAAATACCCGGATCCTCGGCACGAGCTTCGCGCGCAACGCCCGATCCGCCATGCGGATGTCGTATTCGGACTGCAGGTTCAGCCAGAACCGAGGCTCCATGCCGAAGAACAACCCAAGCCGAAGTGCCGTGTCTGCCGTAATGGGGCGCTGGCCGTTCACCAGTTCGCTGATCCGGCTCGGGGAAACATCGATGTCCGCCGCGAGCTGGCGGGCGCTGATGCCCATCGGCTTCATGAACTCCTCGAGCAGGATTTCGCCGGGGTGGATCTCATCGAGCAACTTGGACATGTTCGGTGCTCCTAGTGGTAGTCCACGATCTCGACGTCGTGCGCTCCGTCCGACTTCCAGACGAAGCAGATCCGCCACTGGTCGTTGATGCGGATGCTGTGCTGACCCTTGCGGTCGGCCTTCAGCGCCTCCAGCTGGTTTCCTGGCGGGATGCGCAGACTGGCGAGCTCGGTTGCGGCGTGGATCTGAAGCAACTTACGTCTGGCGACGCGCTCGATGTTGCGGAAGCGGGATACCGCCCGGCTGTGAAACAGGGCATCCGTGTCGACGCACGCGAACGAGCGAATCATGGGGCATGATGATCTGCACTACGGATTCCGTCAAGCGGAATCCGTAGTGCGAGATCGGTTCACCGGGTGTCCGATGCGTGATTGCCCTGTCGTCGACTACGGCCGGAACTGCAGCGCGCGCGGCACCAGCTGCGCCGGCTGCGACACGATGCGGTAGGCGTCGCCCACCCACTCGCAGATCAGCCGCCGCGTGTCGCGCGGGTCGATCATCTCCTCGAGCTGGAAGCGGTTGAGCGGGCCGATCGGGCCGCGCGCACTCTCGATGCGCGCGTTGATCTCGGCGCGCAGCGCGGCCGGGTCGGCCGCTTCGGCGAGCTGGCGCTTGTACGCCGCCTCGATGCCGCCTTCGGGCGGAATGCCGCCGACGTCGGCTGCCGGCCACGCCACCCGCGTGCCCGAGCCGGCGCGCGGGGTCGCGTAGTTGTTGCCGGCCACGCCGAAGCTGCGCCGCATCAGCACCGTGAAGATGGGCACGCGCACCTGCGCGAACGCCACCATCCACTCCGCGCCCTTGCGGATCGTGCCGGCGATCTCGTGCTCGATGCCCACCGCGAAGCCCGGGTTGTCGATCAGGTTCAGCACCGGCAGGTGGAACAGGTCGCACAGATCGAGATGGCGGCGCAGCTTGTCGCAGCCGTCGGCCGTGAGTGCGCCGCCGTTCACGTGACGGCTGTCGGACGCGATCACGCCCATCGGGTAGCCGTTGAAGCGCACGAAGCCCACCACCTGGTCGGTGCCCCACAGCGGGCCGATCTCGAAGAACGAGCCCTTGTCGGCCATCAGCCGGATGCCTTCGCGCACGTCGAAGGTGGTGGTGCGCTTGCGCGGGATCAGCGTGAGCAGCGCCTCCTCGCGCCGGTCGGGCGGATCGTCCGGGTTGGGCGGCAGCACCGGGGGCGTCTCGTACGCGCTCTGGGGCAGGTACGACAGGAAGCGCCGCGCCATCGCCACCGCCTCCTCCTCGGTCTCGGCGAGGTTGTCCACGGAGCCGTTGCGGCAGTGGATGTGCCAGCCGCCGAGGTCCTCCTTGGTGACCTCGTAGCCCATCGCGTGGCTGACCACCGGCGGGCCGGCGACGAAGAGCTGCGCGATGTCGCGCACCATCACCGAGAAGTGGCCCAGCACCGCCTTGGCCGCGCCGATGCCCACCACGCTGCCCAGCAGCAGGTTCACCACCGGCACGGTGGCGAGCTGCTCGGTGTACATCGTGCTGCCCAGGTGCGCGGGCAGGAACGAGCCGCCGGCGCCGGTCACGCGCGGGCGCCCGGCCTGGATCGCGCCGGTGCTCTCCTTGGCCGCGCTCTGCGCGGCGCTCTCCTGCTTGGGCACCATCGCGGCCACGCTGCCGCCGCCCGACGAGCCGTCGAGCAGGCGCACCGAGGGCACGCGCATCTCGATCGACAGCTGGTCGAGGTAGCGGCTCTTCTGGCCGATCGCGCCGTCGGCATGGCCGCCGCGCGAGGTGAAGTCGTCGGCGCAGACGATGCCGGTGCGCCCGGCGATGCGGCCGACGCCGCCCACGTGGTTGGCCGGCGTGAAGGCGGCGATGCGGCCGTCGTCGTCGTACGACGCGAAGCCGGCGAGGCTGCCCACTTC
>JAKOZZ010000216.1 GCA_029779755.1 Pseudomonadota bacterium | reverse complement strand
TCGCTGTCGTCGAGGCTGGTGGCGCCCGGGCGCAGCACGCGCCGGTCGGCCAGCTGCGGCAGGAAGCGTTGCACGGGCTCGTCGAGGTCGATGCGTCCCTCCTCGTGCAGCAGCAGCGCCGCGCACGAGGTGATCAGCTTGGTGCTGGAGAACGCGCGGAAGATGTGATCGGTGCGCAGCGGCACGCGGTTCTCGCGATCGCCCCAGCCGGCGCAGTGCACGTCGACGAGCTCGCGCCCCCGCAGCACGGCGGACGACACGCCGGCCAGCAGATCGCCGTCGATGTACTTCTGCATGCCGGCATGCAGATCGGCGAATGCGAACGGGGTCGGGGTCACGGTCAGGTCTTCCATGGTGCGGGTCTCCTCGCTTGTCGTAGGCGGGAATCTACACGGGGCGCGCGACGCGGTGCGTGCAGGGCATACAGCTGCCGAGCCGAGTGGGATCGTATCCGTTCGGGTGGCTGAGCGTCGCCGAGGCAAGGGGCCGGCGCACGGCGCCGGGTGCTCGCCCACGCTGCGCGTGGGTGCCCTGCGGTGCTCGGCTCGGGCAGGTGGCTGCGCAACTCGGCCCTGCGGGCCTCAGACAGTGCTCGCCACCGTCGCGCTGCGCGCGCCGGAACCTGCCCGATCCTGCGCTCCTCGGCATCGCACACGTCGCCGTGCGCCGGCCCCTTGCCTCGGCTCCATGGAGCACCGAAGTCCATCGGCGCGGCCTTCATCGGCGCACACGTCCGTCGCTGGCGGTCCCGGTGTTCGTGCAGACGTCTCGACGGTCCTGGCGAGCGTCTCGTGCCCCGTGGCTTGAACCGTGCTCGCCACCGCCGCCCGCTGCGCGTGCGTCGGAACCCGACCGGCCCCAGGGGGCTCTCGCTCGCCGGAACCACCGAGGTGTTCGTGCGGGCCCGAGGAGTGCGGGGCTGCACACGGTCCGGCAGAACGGTCTCCATTGCGGGTTCGCATCGCCAGTAGCCGAACCGCTGCTGTACGTGCAGGTGGATCGCGCACGTTCGAACGGCATGCGTCGCGTCGTCATGCGCCGCGGACTTCGCCGATGGCACTGGCAGATCGCCGTGCACTTGCGGAGGGTCGTGTATCGCAATGCATCGAGCGAGCGGCGGCTCCAAGGCCCGGGGGCGGGCCTCGGCGGCGCCGAGGAGCGCAGGGCCGGGCAGGTTCCGGCGCGCGCAGCGCGACGGTGGCGAGCACTGTTTGAGGCCCGCAGGGCCGAGTTGCGCAGCCACCTGCCCGGGCCGAGCACCGCAGGGCACCCGGCGCGCCAGCGACGGGCGCCGTCGCGGCCCGCCCCCGGGCCTTGGAGCCGCCGCTCGCCCGCGCCGAAGGCTGAATGCCGCACGCCGCACGCCGCCCCCCGCCCCGTGTAGCATCGACAACAAACAGCACCAGGAGGACGACCCATGGACTTCGATCTCGTGATCCGCGGCGGCGAGCTCGCCGACGGCCGCGGCGGCCCGCTGCGGCGCGCAGACGTCGCCGTCAGGGACGGCCTGATCGCCGAAGTGGGCGACGTGCGCGGACGGGGCCGCGAAGAGATCGACGCGCACGGGTTGCTCGTCACGCCCGGCTTCGTCGACGTGCACACCCACTACGACGGCCAGGTCGCCTGGGACAGCCGCATGCAGCCCTCCAGCTGGCATGGCGTGACCACCGCCGTGATGGGCAACTGCGGCGTCGGCTTCGCGCCCGTGCGTGCTGCCGACCGCGATCGGCTGATCGAGCTGATGGAGGGCATCGAGGACATCCCCGGCACCGCACTGCACGTCGGTCTCGACTGGCGCTGGGAGAGCTTCCGCGAGTATCTCGACGCGCTCGACGGTCGTCCCTACGACATCGACGTCGCCGCCCAGCTGCCGCACGGCGCGCTGCGCATGTACGTGATGGGCGAGCGCGCCGCGCGCCTTGAGCCGGCCACCGAGGACGACATCGCGCAGATGCGCCACCTCGCGGCGGAGGCCGTGCGTGCCGGTGCGATCGGGTTCTCCACGTCGCGCTCGATCAACCACAAGTCGATCAAGGGCGACCCGACGCCCACGCTGCGTGCGACCGAGGCCGAGCTGACCGGCATCGCGATGGGGCTCGCCGACGCCGGCAAGGGCGTGTTCCAGTTCATCTCCGACTTCGACGTGCCGTCGCTGGACGAGGAGCTCGCGATGCTGCGGCGCGTGGCTGCGGCCTGCGGGCGGCCGATGTCCTTCACCCTGCTGCAGCGGCATTCGGCCACGGCCTCCGAGGACTGGCGCCGTCTGCTCGCGCTCACCCGCGAGGCCGTCGCCGACGGTCTGCAGATCCGCGCGCAGGTGGCGCCGCGTCCGGTGGGCGTGCTGCTCGGGCTGCAGGGCAGCCGCAATCCGTTCACGACGTGCCCGTCCTACAAGGCGATCGCCGCGCTGCCGCTGGACGAGCGGGTGGCGCGTATGCGCACGCCCGAACTGCGTGCGCGACTGCTGCAGGAGATCGGGCAGCCGGGCAAGGACATGCTCAGTCAGCGCCTCACCGCCTTCGAGCGCATCTTCCCGCTGGGCGACACGCCGAACTACGAGCCGTCGCGCGAGCAGTCGCTGGCGGCGATCGCGCAGCGCCAGGGGCGTCCGGCCGCCGAGGTCGCCTACGACGAGATCCTGCGCAACGACGGCCGTGCCTTCCTGCTGGCGCCGTTCGCCAACTATGCCGACTTCAGTCTCGACGCCTGCCGCGACATGATCGCCGACGACAACACGGTGATCGGGCTGGGCGACGGCGGCGCGCACGTGGGCGTGATCTCGGATGCGAGCTTCCCCACCTTCCTGCTGTCGCACTGGGGGCGCGACCGGCCCACCGGACGCTTCGACGTGTCGTGGCTGGTGCGGCGGCAGACGCTGGACACGGCCCGCACCGTGGGGCTGTTCGACCGCGGGCTGGTGGCGCCGGGATACAAGGCCGACCTGAACGTGATCGACATGACGCGGCTCGCGGTGTCGCTGCCGGTGATCGCGCACGACCTGCCCGCAGGGGGGCGGCGTCTGCTGCAGCGGGCGCAGGGCTACGTGGCGACGGTGGTGTCGGGCGTGCCGGTGTATCGCGAAGGCGAGGCGACCGCGGCGCTGCCGGGACGGCTGGTGCGCGGGCCCCAGGCGGCGCCGGTGCAGTGAGTGCACGCGCCGATGACGTGTGACCCGACGGAGCGTTCCGTCAGGCGGTTAGCATCCGGTATCCACCGACGGAGCAGACGATGAACGAACCGTGGTTCGCCTCGGCCACCGAACTCGCCGAGGCCATCCGCACGCGCCGGCTGAGCGCGTGCGAGGCCCTCGAGATGTATCTCGGCCGTGTCGCCCGGCTGAACCCGGCGATCAATGCCATCGTGGTGCTCGACGCCGAGGGCGCCCGCGCGCGTGCCGCGCAGGCGGACGCGGCGCTGGCGCGTGGCGAGGTGTGGGGCCCGCTGCACGGCGTGCCGATGACCATCAAGGAGTCGCACGACCGCGTCGGCATGCCGTCGACCTGGGGCTTTCCGGAGCGGCGCGACAGCATCGCGACGCAGGACAGCGTTGCGGTGCAGCGGCTGGAGCGCGCCGGTGCGGTGATCTTCGGCAAGACCAACGTTCCAGTCGCGCTGGCCGACTTCCAGAGCTACAACGAGATCTACGGCACCACCCGCAACCCGTGGGACACCAAACGCGTACCGGGCGGCTCTTCGGGGGGCGCGGCCGCGGCGATCGCCGCCGGTCTGACGGGGCTGGAGCTCGGCAGCGACATCGGCGGCTCGATCCGCAACCCGTCGCACTACTGCGGCGTGTTCGGACACAAGCCCACCTGGGGGCTGCTGTCGCCGCGCGGGCACGATCTGGGTGCGCTGCGGCCGATCGACATCGCGGTGATCGGCCCGATCGCGCGCAGCGCGGCCGACCTCGAACTGGTGGTGCGGGCGCTGGCCGGCCCCGACGAGCTCGATGCCGCCGGGCTCGACGTGCGGCTCAATGGCCTGGACAAGCCCACGCATGCGCTGCGCATCGCCGTCTGGGCCGACGATGCCCGCGCGCCGGTGTCGGCCGAAGTGTCGGCCCGCGTGCGCGCGGTGGCGGCGGCGCTGGCCGAGGGCGGTGCCCACGTCGACGAGACGGCCCGTCCCGAGTTCGACCCCGATCACAGTCACGACACCTACCAGGCGCTGCTGCAGTCGGCGCTGTCGGTGTCCCTGACCGACGACCAGTTCCGGCGCAACGTGGCCAAGGCCGA
>JAKOZZ010000169.1 GCA_029779755.1 Pseudomonadota bacterium | reverse complement strand
CCGGCGAAGGCCGCGACGTTGAGCCCGAGCCCGGTGCGCTCGAGCATGTCGAGGTACTCGGGAATCGATTCGAAGTCCCAGCGGATGCCGGCGCGCAAGGCGTCGAGCGACATGCCCTCGACCTGGGTCAGGTTGCGCATGGTGAGGTCGCGGTCGGCCGGACGGCACGGCGCGATCGTGAACCCGCAGTTGCCGATCACCGCGGTGGTCACGCCCATCTGCGGCGACGGGTCGGCGAACGCATCCCAGGTGAGCTGCGCGTCGTAGTGCGTGTGCCCGTCGTTGCTGCCCGGCATCAGGGCGAGCCCCGTCGCGTCGACCTCGACGCGCGCGGCGCCGGCGCCGGGGCCGACCGCCACGATGCGTTCGCCGTCGACGGCCAGATCGCCGCGCACCGCGGCGGCACCGGTGCCGTCGTGCAGCAGCGCATTGCGGATCGCCAGATCGTGCATGGTCGTGTCTCCCGTCGGTCGCTTCGGTCGCTCGATGTGCGCACCGCTGCGGGCGGTGCGATGGACGCGCCGCCTTCGGGCGGTGCGATGTGCGCGCCGTTTTGCGGGCATCATCGCACGATCGCCGGGACGGCCGCGACGCCGTCCCGGGCCCGCCCGGACGCAGCACCGACATGGATCCCCGCCCATGACGCACCCGGACCTCCACGACACGATTCACGAAGCCCCCACCTCCGTCGGCCTCGCGCTGCGCGCGCTGCGCCGCCACCCCGAGCGGATTGCGTTCCAGTGGGACGGCGGCGCCCTCACGTACGCCGGCGCACTCGACCTGATCGGCCGCCAGCAGGCAGCGCTGAGTGCCGCGGGCGCACGCCGCGGCGACTGCATGGCCCTGCTGTCGGCGAACCGGGCCGAGGTCTGGTGTGCCGGCGTCGCGGCACAGGGACTGGGCCTGGCCGTCACCTGGCTGCACCCGATGGGGTCGCTGAACGACCACCTCGACCAGATCGCCGACGCGGGGGCGACGCTGCTGGTGGTCGACGTGCCCGGCTACCGGGACCGCGGCGGCGAGCTCGCCACGCTCGCCGAGGGCGTGCGCACGACGCTCACGCTCGGTCCGGCCGAGTTCGGGCAGGACCTGCTCGCCGCGGCCGCCGCGGCCGGCAGCGCGGCACCGCGCGACCTGGCCGGGCTCGACGACCTGGCCATCCTCAACTACACGGGCGGCACCACCGGCAAGTCCAAGGGGGCGCAGCGCCGCCATCGCACGACGGTGGGCGCGGTCACCTCCATCCTCGCCGACTTCGAGTTCCCGCACGATCCCCGCTTCCTGGCGGTCGCACCGATCACGCACGTCGCCGGCTCCAAGGTGCTGCCCACGCTGCTGGCCGGCGGCACCGTGCACCTGATGCGGGGATTCGACCCGGACCGCGTGCTCGCGACGATCGCGGCGCAGCGCATCAACATGACGCTGTTCGTGCCGACGATGATCTACGTGCTGCTCGATCATCCGGCCCTCGACCGCACCGACCTGTCGTCCATGGAACTGCTGCTGTACGGCGCCTCGCCGATGTCCCCCACCCGGCTGGTCGAGGGCCTCGAACGCATCGGCCCGGTGTTCTCGCAGCTGTATGGCCAGACCGAGTGCTACCCGATCAGCGTGCTGCGCCGCGCCGACCACGATGCCGCCCGCCCGGAGCTGTTCGCGTCGTGCGGCAGCCCGGTCGCCAGCGCGCGCATCCGGCTGCTCGACGCCGACCTGCAGGAGGTGGCCCCGGGCGAGCCCGGCGAGATCTGCGTGCGCGCGCCGTACGTGATGGATGCCTACTGGAAGCGCCCCGATCTCACCGCCGAGGCGCTGCGCGGCGGCTGGCTGCACACCGGCGACGTCGCGCGCATGGACGACCGCGGGTACCTGTACATCGTCGACCGCACCAAGGACCTGATCGTGACCGGCGGCTTCAACGTGTACCCGCGCGAGGTCGAGGATGCGCTGACCACCCACGCCGAGGTGGCGATGGCCGCCGTGATCGGCGTGCCCGATCCCAAGTGGGGCGAGGCGGTGACCGCGATGGTCGTGCGCAAGGCCGGCGCCACGGTCGACGCCGACACGCTGATTGCACGCGTGAAGGCGCTGAAGGGCGCGCAGCAGGCGCCCAAGCGGATCGAGTTCGTCGACGCCCTGCCCCTGACGGCCGTGGGCAAGGTCGACAAGAAGGCGCTGCGCGCGA
>JAKOZZ010000166.1 GCA_029779755.1 Pseudomonadota bacterium | reverse complement strand
CGGCCGATCTCGCGCCCTTCGGTGTCGAGGATGGGTCCGGGCCGGGTCGGCAGGTACCGGTTCAGGAATTCGCGGAACGGCCGCTCGCCGATGAAGCAGATGCCGGTGGAGTCCTTCTTGGCGGCGTTCGCCAGACCGATGCGCGCGGCGATCGCGCGCACCTCGCGCTTGGGCAGGTGCCCCACCGGAAACAGTGCGCGCGACAGCTGGGCCTGCGTCAGGCGGTGCAGGAAGTAGCTCTGGTCCTTGCCGGCGTCGACGCCGCGCAGCAGCTCGTAGCGCGGGCCTGCGCCCTCGCCCGCGTCGACGCGGCGCACGCGCGCGTAGTGGCCGGTGGCGATGTGGGCGGCCCCCATGCGCATCGCGTGGTCGAGAAAGGCCTTGAACTTGATCTCGGCGTTGCACAGCACGTCCGGATTCGGCGTGCGGCCGGCCGAGTATTCGCGCAGGAACTCGGCGAACACGCGGTCCTTGTACTCGGCCGAGAAGTTCACCGCCTCGATGTCGATGCCGATCACGTCGGCCGCGCTGGCCGCGTCGATCCAGTCCTGGCGGGTGGAGCAGTAGTCGCTGTCGTCGTCGTCCTCCCAGTTCTTCATGAACAGGCCGACCACGTCGTAGCCCTGCTCCTTGAGCAGCCAGGCGCAGACGGACGAGTCGACGCCGCCGGACATGCCGACGACGACGCGGCGGTCGGAGACCTCAGACATAGGTGTACACGCAGTTCGGATGCGTGAAGATCAGCTCGAGTGGAAACCGCTTGCCGGCGAGGTAGTCCTCGAGCCCGCGCAGCACGACCGGGCTGCGCATCATGTCGTGGCGCGCGCGGATCTCGTCGGGCGTCAGCCACAGCGCGCGCACGATGCCGGCGTCGAGCGGGCGCATCGGGTCGGCCGCCACCAGCCGGCAGGCGAACACGAACCGCAGGTAGGTCACGTCGGTGCGCGTCTCGGGATGCTGGTAGCGGCTCATGTAGATGCCGACGCAGGCCGCGGGCTCGACGTGGTGCGCGGTCTCCTCGAGCGCCTCGCGGATGACCGCCTGCGGCAGGGTCTCGCCCGGGTCGAGGTGGCCGGCGGGCTGGTTCAGGCGCACGCCGTCGCGGGTCTTCTCCTCGACCATCAGGAAGCGGCCGTCGCGCTCGACGATCGCGGCCACGGTCGTGTCCGGCTTCCAGTAGCTCATCGCCGGATTCTATCAATGCCCCCCGTCGTCGCCGGCGCGCCAGCACCCGGCGCCGGCGCGCGGCCACGGTCGTCCGCGGTTGCGGAGCGTGATATAACCCGGGTCAATCGAAGACCCAGGGGAGGTCCTATGCAGATCGGGATCCCGGCGGAGACGCGCGCCGGGGAGACACGGGTCGCGGCCACGGCCGAGACCGTGAAGAAGCTGGCGGCTGCCGGCCACACCGTGCTGGTCGAGTCGGGAGCCGGCACGGCCGCGGCCCAGACCGACGACGCCTTTGCCGCCGCCGGCGCGCAGATCGTCGACCGTGCCCGGGCCTTCGGGGCCGAGATGGTGCTGAAGGTGCGCGCCCCCCAGGCGGACGAACTCGCGCTCTTCCGCAAGGGCGCCGTGCTGATCGGCATGCTCGAGCCCTTCAACGCCGAGGGCATCGCGGCGATGACCGCGGCCGGCCTGACGGCCTTCGCGCTCGAGGCGGCCCCGCGCACGACGCGCGCGCAGAGCATGGACGTGCTGTCGTCGCAGGCCAACATCGCCGGCTACAAGGCCGTGCTGCTGGCCGCCGCCACCTACGGTCGCATGATGCCCATGATGATGACCGCCGCCGGCACGGTGAAGGCGGCCCGGGTGCTCATCCTCGGC
This sequence comes from Pseudomonadota bacterium, assembly GCA_029779755.1. Taxonomy (GTDB): domain Bacteria; phylum Pseudomonadota; class Gammaproteobacteria; order Burkholderiales; family Burkholderiaceae_E; genus Quisquiliibacterium. Next base: position 282 of record JAKOZZ010000166.1, on the reverse strand, counting down.
GCGGGTGTCGCGGGTCTGCAGGCGATCGCCACCGCCAAGCGGCTGGGCGCCGTGATCGAGGCGTCCGACGTGCGCCCGGCCGTGAAGGAGCAGATCGAGTCGCTGGGCGCCAAGTTCGTCGACGTGCCCTTCGAGACCGACGAGGAACGCGAGATCGCACAGGGCGTCGGCGGCTACGCGCGCCCGATGCCGGCCGCGTGGATGCAGCGCCAGGCCGCCGCGGTCGCCGAGCGCATGAAGCAGGCCGACATCGTCATCACCACCGCGCTGATCCCCGGCCGC
>JAKOZZ010000150.1 GCA_029779755.1 Pseudomonadota bacterium | reverse complement strand
GGCGCGGCGGCACCGTCGCTGGTGTCGCTGTCGGCATCGGGCGATGCCCTCGACGTGCGTGAAAGCTTCGATCGCGCCTGGCGCCGCGTGGGCCTGGCGCTGGACCGCGGCGGCTTCACCGTCGAGGACCGCGACCGGTCGCAGGGCGTGTTCTTCGTGCGCTACATCGATCCCGAGATCGACGCTGCCAGCACCGCGAAGCCCGGATTCTTCGCCCGCATGTTCTCCAGCTCGGCCAAGGCGCGTGCCAACGCACAGCAGTTCCGTGTGAAGGTCGGCGCCGCCGGCGAGCAGGTCCGCGTGACCGTGCTCGGCAAGGACGGATCTCCGCTGGCCACCGACGTCGATCGCAAGACCGGCACGCGCATCCTCGCGCTGCTGCGTGAACAGCTGCAGTAGCGCCGCAGCACGGCCGCACGCGTGCGGCCGTCGTGTGCTGCGCGGCTGAACCTCGTCGCGGCGGTCCTGCATGCGGTTCTGCAGCCTGGGCAGTGGCAGCGAGGGCAATGCGCTGCTGATCGAATGCGGCGCCGGCTCGACGGCGGTGCATCTGCTGATCGACTGCGGCTTCGGCATGCGCGAGCTGCAGCGGCGGCTGCAGCGTGTCGGGCTCGAGCCCCGCGACCTCAGCGCGATGCTCATCACCCATGAGCACGGCGATCACGTCGGCGGTGCGCCGCGCCTGGCGGCGAAGTTCGGCATTCCCCTGCACATGACCTGCGGCACAGCGCTGGCCACGGGGATTGGGCGCGCGGACGGGGCGATGCCGTCGCTGATCGATCCGCACCGCCCGTTCGAGGTCGGCGGCGTGCGCATCGAGCCCGTGCCGGTGCCGCACGACGCGCGCGAGCCCGTGCAGTTCGTGATCGACGCCGGCGGGCGGCGGCTGGGGGTCCTGACCGACCTCGGGCGATCCACGCCCCACGTGCTGCGCGCGATGTCGCGTCTCGATGCCCTCGTGCTCGAGTGCAATCACGACGAGGGCCTGCTGCGGGACGGCAATTATCCGGCCATGCTCAAGCGCCGGATCGCCGGCGATTACGGGCACCTGGCCAACGCCGCGGCGGCGCACATCCTTGGCGCGATCGATCAGGATCGCCTGCGCACGGTGGTCGCCGCGCATCTGAGCCGCAGCAACAATTCACCCGAACTGGCCCGGGCTGCGCTCTCGGCGGCCTGGGGCTGTGCGCCCGAGGACATCGTCGTCGCCGATCAGGACGACGGCTTCGGCTGGATCGCGGTGTAGACGCGCGATCGGCGCGTCCAAGAGGTCGGTGCGTCCAAGAGGTCGGCGCGTCCAAGAGGTCGGTGCACCAAAGACATCGGCGCACCAATGATATCGGCGCACCAAAGAAAAAGGCCGGCGGATGCCGGCCTTTCGGGAAGCAGTCGCGAAGGATTACTTCTTGACGGCGTCCTTGGCAGCGTCGGCAGCGGCGCCAGCAGCGTCCTTGGCGGCTTCGACGGCCTTGCCTGCGGCGTCCTTGGCGGCGTCGACGGCAGCACCGGCAGCGGCGCCCGCAGCGGCACCGGCGGCAGCGCCAGCAGCAGCGGCGGAATCCTTCGGCGCGTCGGCGGCGGCCGGAGCGGCAGCGTCAGCCTTCGGGGCTTCGGCCGGCGCAGCCGCGGGCGCGTCAGCCTTGGGGGCCTCGGCCGGGGCAGCGGCGGGCGCCGGCGCCGGAGCCGGCGCTTCCTCTTTCTTGCCGCAAGCGGCGACGGCCAGGGCAATCATCGAAGCGATCAGCAGCGTCTTGTTCATGTCAGGTCCTTGGTGAGATCGGGAAGTCAGGAAGGCCAGAAAGCAATGGGTTTTATTTGCCTTGAGGGCGGTCCGTCGCGGGCGCACGTGCAAGTGCGCGTACATCGGACCCAACTCAGCCCGCGATTATATCAGCGGGGGAAAACCCTGTCTCGGGATCTCCCTACAAGCCAAGTGTCGTTGCGGGCAGACAGTGGGTGGATTCGTCCCACACCTGCGCATACCGTGGTACCAGCGGTTCGACCTGGGCGGGGCTGGCCAGCACCGATCGGCCCCGGAAGGCATCCCAGTGCACGCGTCGCACGAGGTGCTGGGCGTCGCCGAGCAGGACGCTTTCATCGATGCGCAGGGATGACGGATACGTCCGGCATTCGATGCGCGCCGGAAATGCGCGGCGGGTGCGCATGAAGCGCGTGCCGTTGCGTTCCAGCCATTCGTGCTGTCCGACCAGCACCTGCACCTGCGCGCCGCGGCGCAGGGCACCCCGCAGCGCCTGCTCGCCGGCGGCCGTCTCGAGCGGCCAGCCTTCGAAGCTGCGGTCGAGCAGGATGATCGTGTGGCGACACAGATCCAGGGCTTCGATGATGGCGGTGTGGAACGCGCTCCGGGTGTCGAAGGGAGTGTCCGTGGCGGGTCTCATGGCGCGGACCGGCGCGCGCGCCCGAGCGCGGGGGCGTCGGCCGGTGCAAAGTGGATCCAGCCGGAATCCCACCATGCGCGCAAGGTGCAGAACAAGGGCGAGTCGACCGGCGCGTCCGCGAGTGCGCCGGGCGGCAGGCGCCGCACATCCGCGAAGCGCTTCAGCGGCGCCCGCAGGCCGCCCTCCAGCCGGAGGTCTTCTCCATTGATGAAGAAACGGTTGCCCCGGTACGCCATGCGCGTGCGGCGGTCGGCGAGCAGCGATGCATCGGCCAGCCGCGCGGCGAATGCGTCGTCCGACAGGCGGCGCGTCGGGGGCTCGAACCAGACCGACGGCTTGGGCTCGGTCACGTACCGCCCGATGAACGCATCGACCTGCGCACGCGTCGGACGCCAGTCGAGCAGCCAGCGCGACAGGGTGCCGTGCATGGCGGCCGGGAGTTCGCCCGGATGCCGGGTGGGCGGGGTGCCCGGATCCGCGTAGCGCGGATCCGGCCCCTGCGGCGCCTCGTCGGCGCAGTCTCCGAGAAACGCGCGCAGCAGTTCGTGGCGGGAGGGCGCCCGGAAGCCGATCGAGAAGGTCATGCAGTCGCCCACCGCCACGCCGTCATGACACCAGTCGGGTGGGAGATAGAGCATGTCGCCGGGTTCGAGCAGCCACTCCTCGGTGGGCTCGAAGCGCGCGAGCTGGCGCACCGGACGGTCTGGGGCCAGCGTGCGGTCCTGCGGCGGCGGGGCGATGCGCCAGCGTCGCGTGCCATGGGCCTGCAGCAGGAACACGTCGTACGAGTCGAGGTGCGGGCCGACGCCGCCGCCGTCGGTGGCGAAGCTGATCATCAGATCGTCGAGCCGCGCGTCGGCGACGAAGCGGAACCGTTCGATCAGCGTCCGGGCGGCGTCGTGCAGGGTGTCGACGCCCTGCACGAGCAGCGTCCAGTTGCGCCGGCCGCGCGACGGAAGCTCGTCGGGGGCGAACGGTCCGTGCCGCAGCTTCCAGCGGGCGGAAAATGCGGTGATCAGGCGGGATTCGACGTCGTCGCGTTCGGCCAGCGCGAAGACCTCGGCGGGATCGATCGGGCTTCGGAACCCGGGGAACGCACCCCGCACCAGCAGCGGTCGGCGCTGCCAGTGACGCCGCATGAAGTCGTCTACACTCAGGCCGCCGAGCGGTGGATTCGGGCTGCGCATCAATCGATTATAGGGTTCGGCGATGCAGATCAACGACGACGTGTGGGTGACGGTGCGTTACCGTCTGTTCGATGTCCAGGGCGAGCCGCTCGAGGCCGGGGAGCGCGAGCTCACCTTCCTTCAGGGCGGCTATGGCGCCGTCTTCCCGTTGATCGAAGAGGCGCTGGCGGGGCAGACCGTGGGCTTTCGCACCACCGTGCACCTCGAGCCGGAGGACGGGTTCGGCGACTACGACGCCGATCTCGTGCGGCTGGCGCCCCGTGCCGATTTTCCGGACGAGCTCGAGGTGGGTATGACGTTCGAGGGCGTGCCGGGCGCGCGCGACGACGTCGAAGACGACGGCCTGTACACGGTCACCGACTTCACCGACGAAGCCGTCGTGCTCGACGGCAACCATCCGCTGGCGGGGATGGCACTGCGCTTCCAGCTCGAAGTGATCGACGTGCGCGAAGCCACCCAGGCGGAGATCGAGCGCGAGCGCGAGGTGGCGGGCGGCTACGACGATCCGGACCTCGCAGAGGCCCTGGCCGCACGGCGGGACGCGCGGCGGCTCGAGGCCCACGCCGATGACGCCGATGACGCCGATGAAGACGACGCCGATGACGATGATGCCGGGGAAGACGCGACGTCCGGGGGCGGCGGGCCCGGACGCCGGCTGCACTGACGCCGTGCGGTTCAGCCGGGCGCGGCCTGGCGTTTCACGATGTCGAACAGTGGGGTGCGCCCCGGCGTGACGTCGATGCGGATCCACGACGACGTGACGGGCCATCCGTAGCTCTCGATCCGGGCGAAGTTCTTCACCGGCGCGCCGCTGGCGTCCCGCAACGGTCTGTTCGACTGGAACCGGTGCGTGTCGCCGTGCAGGAACAGCACTTCCCCCGGCCACTGCGTGGCCAGTTCCGCGAGCAGCCGGCGCAGATCGAAGTACGCGTCGTCGGGTGTGCGGCGCGGCGCGCGCACCGTGCCGAAGAGGCCGCTGTCCGCCTCGAAGCCGGGGTTGGCGTGCGCAGCGATCACGATACCCGAGGCCGATAGGGCGCCGGCGTGGGTGAACGCCTGCCGCAGCCACTGCGCATTGGCCGCTTCGCGCGCGACGTTGTGCTGTGTCAGTGCGGCCCCCGATTCACGGCCGTTGTGGCTGCCCGGCAGGTTGATGGTGACGAACACCACGGCGCCCGGGCCGCTGCCCACCGTCCAGCGCAGGTTCTCGGGAAAGGGGTGGGCCGGGTCGACCAGTGACTGCTGCTCGATCCGGGTCGCCCCGGGCAGCGGGGGCTTGGACGGCAGGTGATCGGGGGTGAAGAACAGGCGCCGCAGCGCAGCCAGACGTTCGACTGGGCGGAACGCGCCCGACGACGGCCGCCAGCAGTCGGTCCACTCGTTGTCGCCGGGCGTGAGGATCAGCGGCTGCCGCCCGCTCAGCAGCAATCGTTGACGGCGTTGCAGCAGGTCGTCGTCACACCGCTCGCTGCCGCCCTTGATGTCGCCGACATGCAGCACGAACGCCACCGACGGGCCGATGTCCGCGAGCAGCTGCGTCATCTGCTGCTCGTCGACCGTGCTGTAGGGCGTGTCGCCGATCAGGGCGAAGCTGAACGGCCTGGTCGCCGAGCGCACGCCCGGTTCCTGCCCGGTCGCCGGTTGCACGCCCCGCTCCTGCGCACTCCACAGGGGCGTCGCCGCCGAGCATCCCGCCGCGAGGCACACGAGCGCGTCGCGTCGGTTCATCGGACGAGCCGTCCGTGCAGTTCGTACAGCAGGTCGAGGGCGGCGCGTGCGCTGAGCTGGTCGGGCTCGGTCTCGCGCAGCCGTTGCACCACCTCCCGCACCGCGTCCTCGGCCGCGCGTGCGGCGTCCGCATCGCGGCCGCGGTCGGTGTCGGCTGCAGAGCCCGCTGCCGCACCCGCTGCCGCGCCTTCTGCCGCATCGGCCGCCGCCCCGCCGAACAGGTCGATCTGTGCGTCGTCCTCGCGGGCGCGCGCCTCCAGCGCCTCGAGCAGCTGGCCGGCGGCGCGCACGACCGGCGGCGGCAGGCCGGCCAGCCGCGCGACCTGGAGGCCGTAGCTGCGGTTGGCGGGCCCGTCGCGCACCTCGTGCAGGAACGCGATGCCGCCGCGATGCTCGGCCGCAGCAAGGTGCCGGTTGATCGCCTGCGGATGGCGCTGGGCAAGCTGCGTGAGCTCGAAGTAGTGCGTCGCGAACAGCGTGAAGGCGCGGTTGTGCGTGAGCAGCCGCCCGGCGATCGCGTGCGCCAGCGACAGCCCGTCGAAGGTGGACGTGCCGCGTCCGATCTCGTCCATCAGCACGAGCGACTGCTCGGTCGCGGCGTTCAGGATCGCCGCGGCCTCGGTCATCTCGACCATGAAGGTCGAGCGGCCGCCGGCGAGGTCGTCGGAGGCGCCGATGCGCGTGAAGATGCGGTCGATCGGGCCGAGCACGCAGCGGTCGGCCGGCACGAAGCTGCCGCAGTAGGCCAGCAGGACGATCAGCGCCACCTGCCGCATGTAGGTCGACTTGCCGCCCATGTTCGGGCCGGTCAGGATGACCATGCGTCGCCGCTCGTCGAGCACGCAGTCGTTCGGCACGAAGCGCTCGACGTGGGTCTCGACCACCGGGTGCCGGCCGCCGCGGATCTCGATTCCCGGCAGGCGCTCGAAGCGCGGCGCCACCCAGCCGAGATCGCGCGCGCGCCCCGCCAGGCAGGCCAGCACGTCGATCTCGGCGATCGCGCGGCCGATGCGCTGCCAGTCCGCGACCGACGGGGCGATCCGGTCGAGCAGCACTTCGTAGAGCGCCCGCTCGCGCGCCAGCGCACGTTCGCGCGCCGACAGCGCCTTGTCCTCGAACGCCTTCAGCTCGGGGGTGATGTAGCGCTCCGCGTTCTTCAGCGTCTGGCGCCGGCGGTAATCGTCGGGCACCTTCGTGCTCTGGCCATGCGTGACCTCGATGAAGAAGCCGTGCACGTTGTTGAAGCCGACCCTCAGGTTGGCGATGCCGGTGCGCTCGCGCTCGCGCAGCTCGATCGCCGCGAGGAACTGGTCGCAGTCCTCGTCGATGCTGCGCAGTTCGTCGAGCGTGGCATCGGCGCCGCGCCGGAACACGCCGCCGTCGCGCACCATCGCCGCCGGTTCGTCGGCGAGCGCGGCGCGCAGGGCGTCGACCGCCGCAGCGGGGGCCACGAGCGCCGCGGCGTCGCCCGCGAAGAGCGCCGCGTCGACGCCGCGCAGCGCCTGCGCGATCTCGTCCAGCGCGCCGACCGCGTCGCGCAGCGCGGCGAGCTCGCGCGGGCGCACCGAGCGCAGGGCGATGCGCGCGGCGATCCGTTCGAAGTCGACCGTGCGCGACAGCAGCGGGCCGAGCGCAGCGCCGGCGCCGGATCCGGGACCGGCCCCATCCATCAGGGCCGCGACCCGCTGATGCCGGTGCGCGGCGGCGGCCTGGGCGCGCAGCGGCTGCTGCAGCCAGCGGCGCAGCAGCCGGCCGCCGGCGCTGGTCGCGCAGTGCTCCAGCACCTCGAGCAGGCAGGCGCCGCTTTCCCCGCGCAGGGTCTCGGTGATCTCCAGGTTGCGCCGCGCGACCGGGTCGACGATCAGGTAGTCGTCGCCGTGGAACACCCGCAGTCCCTGCAGGTGGGTGGGGGCCGTGCCCTGCGTGCGCGTGACGTGGTCGATCAGCGCGCCGAGCGCGCCCACGGCGTCCGG
>JAKOZZ010000143.1 GCA_029779755.1 Pseudomonadota bacterium | reverse complement strand
CCCCCCACCGGTGCAATCCGTCAGCGTGCGGCGGCCGGCGCGCTGCGCGCGGCGATCGGTTCCATCCATCCGCCGCCCAGCGCCTTCATCAGATCGACGCTGAACGACAGGCGCGCCTGCCGGTTGCGCACCAGGGCGATCTCGGCGTCGTTGCGCACGCGGTCGGCGTCCAGCACCTCGAGGTACGACGAATACCCGGCCTCGTAGCGGCGCATCGCCAGTCCGTGCGCAGTGCGTGCGGCGGCCAGTCGCTGCTCGATCACCCCTTCGGCGCGCGCCGAGCGCTCGATGCCCGACAGCGCATCGGCGACCTCGCGGAACGCCGCCTCGGCGGCCTTCTGATACGCCGCGAGCAGTTGCCGGTGGCGCGCCTCGGCCTGCTCGGCACGCGCGGCCAGCCGCCCGGCGTCGAAGATCGGCAGGGTCAGCCCGAAGCCCAGTGACCAGATGCGGGCGCCGCTGGCCAACAGGTCCGACAGGTCGCGGCTCTGCCCGCCAAGCGACCCGGTGAGCGAGATGGTCGGCAGCATGGCCGCACGGGCGACGCCGATGCGCGCGTTGGCGGCCACCAGGTTCTGCTCGGCCAGACGCAGGTCGGGACGGCGGTCGAGCAGCGCCGACGGCAGCCCCACCGGCGGCACCGGCGGCAGGGGCAAGGCCTTCAGGTCGCCGGGGACGACGGTCAGCCCGGGCCGGCCCGTGAGGCCGCCGAGCTGTCGCTCGACCAGACTGCGCTGGCGCTCGAGTTCGATCAGCTGCGCTTCGCTGTCGGCGCGTGCGCCCTCGGCCTGGGCGACATCGAGATCGGACACCAGTCCACCCGCCGCACGCCGCCGGATGAGCGCGAGCGACTCGGAGCGCAGGCTGAGCGCGGTGCGGGTCGCCGCCAGCTGGGCGTCGATCGAACGCAGCAGCAGATAGGCCTGCACGGTGGCCGACGCCAGCGTCAGCCGCGTGATGTCCGCCGACAGGTAGCTGGCGGCGGTCTGTGCCTCGACGGCCTCGACCCCGCGACGCAGGCGGCCCCAGAAATCGAGCTCGAAGGCCGTGGACGCCGCCAGGCGCAGATCGGTGCGCACGACGGGAATGCCGGCGAACACGGGCTGTGCACCGAGCGTAGTGATGCGCGAGCGCGAACCCTGCGCCCCCAGATCGATCTGCGGCGAGAACACGGCGAGCGCTTCGCGCAGCGCGGCCTCGGCCTCGTCGATCTGCGCCAGCAGCTGGCGCGCGTCGGGGCTGCGCTCCATCGCGTCGGCCACCAGGGCGTCGAGCTGCGGGTCGCCGAACGCGCGCCACCAGTCGGCCGGCACGCGCGCGCTGCCTGCGTGGGCATCCCCCTCGAACTGCGCCGGCAGCGGGGTGTCGGGCCGCTGGTGGTCGGGCCCCACGACGGAGCAGGCGGCGGTGAGCAGACTCAGGGCGACGAGACCGCCCAACGATACACGCCGGTTCATGCCTGGTCTCCCGCGGAAGGCGCGGTGGCTGCGGTGGACGCGGTGGGCGCGGTGACTGCGGTGGGCGTCGTCGACGTCGTTCCGGTTGCCTCGGCACCGCGGGACGGGCGGCGCCGCGCCATCAGCACGAAGAACAGCGGCACGAAGATCGTCGCCACGAAGGTGGCGATGATCATGCCGCCGAACACGCCGGTGCCCATCGAGCGCCGTGCCGCCGCACCGGCGCCGGTGGCCAGCACCAGCGGCAGCACGCCCAGCACGAAGGCCAGCGAGGTCATCACGATCGGCCGGAACCGCAGGCGGGCGGCCTGAAGCGCCGCGTCGATCGGGCGGGCACCGGCGAGCACGCCCTGCTGGGCAAACTCCACGATCAGGATCGCGTTCTTCGCCGCCAGGCCGATCAGCACCACCAGGCCGATCTGGAAATAGATGTCGTTCTCGAGTCCGCGCAGGGCGACGAAGCCCAGCGCCCCCACGACGGCGAACGGCACGGCCAGCAGCACGGCGACCGGCACGCCCCAGCGCTCGTACAGCGCGGCCAGGATCAGGTAGACGATCACGATCGCCAGCCCGAACGCGTAGGCCGACGCACTGCCCGTGCGCTTCTCCTGGAACGCCTGTCCGGACCAGGCGATGTCGTAGCCCGCCGGCAGCGTCGCGCGCGCGACCTCCTCCACCGCCCGGATCGCATCCCCGGAGCTGACCCCCGGCTTGCCGCTGCCCAGCACCTTGGCCGCGATGTAGCCGTTGAAGCGCTCGAGCTGCTCGGCGCCGATCACCGTCTGCACGCTGATCAGCGCTTTCAGGGGGATCATCTCGCCCGTGGGCGCGGCCCGCACGTACACGTTGCCGAGGTCCTCGGGCCGGGACCGGAACGGCGCGTCGGCCTGCACCAGCACGCGGTAGGTGCGGCCGAACTTGTTGAAGTCGTTCACGTACAGCGACCCCATCGTGCTCTGCAGCGCATCGAACACGTCGGCCACGGGCACGCCGAGCGCCAGCGCCTTCTCGCGGTCGACCTCGACCCGCAGCTGCGGCACCGACGGCCTGAAGAACGTGTTCATGCCCTGCAGCGACGGATGCGCGCTGAGCGCGGCGACGAAGTCCTGCACCACCTGCGCGAGCTTGATCGGGTCGGACTCGCCGCGCCCCTGCACGTAGACCTCGAAGCCGCCGGCACTGCCCAGCCCGCGGATGGCGGGCGGATTGAAGGCCAGCGCCATCCCGTCGGTGAGGGCCATGCCCTTGCCGAAGATCTCGCCGGCCAGCTGCGGTGCACTCTGCGTGCGCTCGGACCACTTCTTCATCGGCACGAAGATGGTCGCCGCGTTCGTCTTGTTGCCGCCGCCGATCAGGTCGAAGCCGTTGACGACGAACATGTGCTCGATCGCGGGATGGTCGGCGAACATGCGGCGCAACTGCTCGCCCGACTTCCCGGTGCGCTCGAGCGTGGCGCCGTCGGGCAGGATGACCGCGCCGATCACGTAGCCCTGATCCTCCGGCGGCACGAAGCTGCCGGGCACCTTCTGGAACAGCCAGGCACCACCGGCAAGCAGCGCGACGAACAGCAGCAGCGCCACCACACGCTGGCGCAGCGCCGCGCCGACGGCGCCGAGGAAGCCGCGCGTGAGCAGGTCGAACGCCGCGTTGAACGGACGGAACAGCTTCGAACCGTGGTCGGCCGCGCTCAGCATCAGCGCGCACAGGGCCGGCGTCAGCGTCAGCGCCACGAAGCCCGAGAGCACGACCGCGATCGCCACCGTGACGGCGAACTGCTTGTAGAGCTGACCCGCGATGCCGCCCAGGAACGCAACCGGCACGAACACCGCGCACAGCACGAGCACGATCGCGATGATCGCGCCCGACACCTCGCGCATCGCCTCGATGGCGGCATCGTGCGCGCGCATGTTCTGCTCGCGCATCAGCCGCTCGACGTTCTCGAGCACGACGATCGCGTCGTCGACCACGATGCCGATGGCGAGCACCATCGCGAACAGCGTCAGCGTGTTGATCGAGAAGCCGAACATCCACAGCCCGGCGAACGTGCCGATCAGCGACACCGGCACCGCCACCATCGGGATCAGCGTCGCGCGCCACGTCTGCAGGAACAGGAAGACCACCAGCACCACCAGCAGCGCCGCCTCGATGATCGTCTTGGTGACCTCGTCGATCGACGACTGCACGAAGCGCGTGGTGTCGAACGGGATGATGAAGTCGACCCCGGCCGGGAAGCGGGACTTGAGCTCGGCCATGCGCTGCTTCACCGCGTTGGCCACGTCGAGCGCGTTGGCGCCCGACTGCAGGAAGACGGCGGTGCCGATCGTGGGCTTGCCGTCGAGCGTGTTGAAGGCGTCGTAGTTCTGCGCGCCGAGCTCGATGCGGGCCACGTCCTTCAGCCGCAGCACGCCGGACGGACCGCCGGCCCGCACCACGATCTCGCCGAACTCCTCGGGACTGGCCAGCCGGCCGCGCGCGGTCACCGTGTAGATGAGGCTCTGGCCGGGCAGCGCCGGCTCGGCGCCGATCTTGCCGGCCGCGTACTGGGCGTTCTGCGCACGGATCGCGGCCGCGACGTCGGACGGGGTGAGCTGCAGCGACGCCATCCGGTCGGGGCGCAGCCACACCCGCATCGCGTAGTCGCGCGCGCCGAAGATCGTCACGTCGGCCACGCCCGGCAGCCGCTTGAGTTCGTCGACGACGTTCAGCGACGCGTAGTTGGACAGGTACAGCGTGTCCTTGCTGCCGTCGGGCGAGTTCAGCGCCACCACCAGCAGGATGTCGTTGGAGCGCTTCTGCACGGTGACGCCGTTGCGGCGCACTTCGTCGGGCAGCCGCGGCAGTGCGAGCTGCACGCGGTTGTTGACGTTGAACGTCGCCTTGTCGACGTCGGTGCCGACCTCGAAGGTGGCGGTGATCGTGACGGTGCCGCTGGAGGACGAGCTCGAGTTGAAGTACAGCAGGCGCTCGACGCCCGACAGCTGCTCCTCGATCGGCGCGGCGACCGTGCGCGCCAGCGTCTCGGCGCTGGCGCCCGGATACAGGGTCGTGATCGTGACGGTGGGGGG
>JAKOZZ010000080.1 GCA_029779755.1 Pseudomonadota bacterium | reverse complement strand
CTGTACCAGTGGCTGGTCTCGCGCGAGGACGCCGGCGCGATCGAGGCGCACCTGCGCGAATCGCCGGGCTTCGACCGGTGCGACCGCGCGCACTTCCGTGAACTGCTGCACGGCGCGCTGGGTGCCGTCGACGAGCTGCACGCAGCGATCGCGCCGCATCTCGACCGACGGGTCGACGAGCTGAGTCCGGTCGAGCACGCGACCCTGCTGGTCGGCACGTTCGAGATGGCGCGCCATCCCGAGATCCCCTACCGCGTCGTCATCAACGAGGCCGTCGAGCTGGCCAAGGCCTTCGGCGGCACCGACGGGTTCAAGTACGTGAACGGGGTGCTGGACCGCGTGGCGGCCAGCCTGCGCCCGAACGAAGCCCCGGCACGGTCGCGCTCGTGAGTCCGCACGCGCACCGCGTACCCGACGCGCCGGGTGGCGGTCTGCGCGAGTTCGACCTGATCCGGCGGTACTTCGACCGCGGCCCGACACGACGCGCCGCGCTCGGCATCGGAGACGACTGCGCGCTGCTCGCGCCGGCCACCGGCTGCGACCTCGCCGTGTCGACCGACATGCTGGTCGCGGGCACGCACTTCTTCGAGGACACCGACCCCGAGGCGCTGGGACACAAGGCGCTCGCGGTCAACCTGTCCGATCTCGCGGCCATGGGGGCCCGTCCGCTGGCGTTCACCCTCGCCCTCGCGCTGCCCCGGCCCGACGAGGCCTGGCTCGGCGCATTCAGCCGCGGCCTGTTCGCGCTGGCCGACCGGCACGGCTGCGAACTCGTCGGCGGCGACACGACGCGCGGACCGCTGAACGTGTGCATCACCGTCTTCGGCGAAGTCCCGAACGGCGCGGCGCTGCGCCGGGATCACGCCGAGCCCGGCGACGACCTCTGGCTGTCGGGCTGCACCGGCGAGGCGGCCTATGCGCTGCGGTGCCGGCTGCAGGGGCGCCCGCTGGCCGCCGGCGATCCGGCGCAGCTTCGTCTCGACCGCCCCGAGCCGCGCGTGGCGCTCGGGCTGTTTCTGCGTCATCTCGCCCGGGCGGCGATCGACGTGTCCGACGGCCTCCTCGGCGATCTCGCCCATGTATGCCGCCGGTCGCGGGTGGGCGCGGAGATCGACGCTGCGTCGGTGCCGATGCCGGCCGCGCTGCGCGCGCTGCCGCCCGGCGATGCGCTGCGGCTCGCGCTGGCGGGCGGCGACGACTACGAGCTGCTGTTCACGGCGGCGCCCGAGAACCGGGCGGCGCTGGCGGCCTGCGCGCTGCCGCACGGTCTGACGCGCATCGGCCGGATCGTGCCGGGCGAGGACGTGCGGGTGCTGGATGCCCGCGGTGCACGGATCGACATCGATGTCGGCGGATACGAACACTTCGGCGCCTGACGTCGGCGCGCCTGGGTCGGCACCCGGCCCGGTGCGGCCGAGCGCGGCCTTCATGCGCCAGCGCCTGTCGCGACTGGTGGCGTTCGGGTTCGGCGCCGGGCTGTCGCCGGTCGCGCCCGGCACGGTGGGCACGTTGTGGGCCTGGGCCGCCTGGCTGGTGATGCAGCTCTGGCTGCCCGAGCCCGTGATGCTGCTGCTGCTGCCCGTAGCGTTCGTGGTCGGTGTGTGGGCGTGCGGCCGCACAGCGCAGGCCATGGGGGTGGCCGATCACGGTGCGATGGTCTGGGACGAGGTGGTGGCATTCTGGCTGGTGCTCGCCATGGTGCCGGCCGGGTTCGGTGCGCAGTTCGCCGCCTTCGTGCTGTTCCGCCTGTTCGACATCGTCAAGCCGCCGCCCATCCGTCACTTCGACGCCACCGTGCCCGGCGGCTTCGGCGTGATGTTCGACGACCTGCTGGCGGCGTTCTACACGCTGCTCGTGATCGCCTTGTGGAAGGTCCTGTGATGCCCCCTGTCGCCGATCCCCCCGTCCCCGACGAGCAGGATGTGATTGCCGCTGCCCGGCAGCTCGGGCTGCACCTGCGCCCGTCGGGCGCGATGGTGGCCACCGTCGAGTCCTGCACCGGTGGTCTCATCGCGCGCGCGCTGACCGAGATCGCCGGCTCGAGCGCCTGGTTCGACCGCGGCTTCGTCACGTACAGCAATGCCGCCAAGATCGAGATGGTCGGCGTCTCGCCCGACACCCTGGCGGCGCACGGCGCCGTCAGCGAGCCGACGGCGCGCGAGATGGCCGTCGGAGGCTTGCGCAACAGTGCGGCCGACATCGTCCTGGCGGTCACGGGCATCGCCGGCCCCGGCGGGGCGACGCCCGGAAAGCCGGTCGGCACCGTCTGCTTCGGCTGGGCACACCGTGACGGCCGCGTGTTCAGCGAAACCCGGCGGCTGCCCGGCGACCGCGCGGCGGTGCGCCTGGCGACCGCCTTGCATGCGCTCCAGCAGGCCCTGATGCAGCGTTCGGATGACCCGAAAGGCTGATTGTTTATACAGTAGTTCTATGCCATACTTTTTTCATCGAATTCACGATGAGAAAGGGTTCCGGCCGTGGAAAAGGTAATCAACATGGACGACGCTAAATCCAAGACCGAGCGCGCCAAGGCCCTGGCGGCGGCGCTCTCCCAGATCGAGAAGCAGTTCGGCAAGGGTTCCGTGATGCGCCTGGCCGATGGCGAAGTCGCCGAAGAGATCGACGTCGTCTCCACCGGGTCCCTGGGCCTGGACATCGCTCTGGGCATCGGTGGATTGCCGCGCGGTCGGGTCGTGGAGATCTACGGTCCCGAGTCGTCGGGCAAGACCACGCTCACGCTGCAGGTCATCGCCGAGATGCAGAAGCTGGGCGGCACCTGCGCCTTCATCGATGCGGAGCACGCGCTCGACACCCAGTATGCGCAGAAGCTCGGTGTGCGTCTGGAGGATCTGCTCATCTCCCAGCCCGACACCGGCGAGCAGGC
>JAKOZZ010000137.1 GCA_029779755.1 Pseudomonadota bacterium | reverse complement strand
CACGCTGTCGCGGATCGCCCAGATCCCCTGCACTTCCTTGTCGCTCTGCGCGATCACGACGTCGTCGACCAGTCCGTCCTCGATCGCCTCGCCGAGCACGCGCTCGAAGCGGGCGGCGTCGGCCTCGCGGTCACCGCCCTGCGACTCGATCAGCACGTACAGCGGACGCCCGTTGGGCAGCGGCGCACGATGCGGGCCCGGCGGCAGGGTGATCAGGTCGTAGTACTCGCACCACATCACCTCGAACGCCGACAGCGCGCCGCCGAACTGCCGGTCGACGCGGCGCAGCAGGTCGACGACCTGGTCGAAGCCGCTGCAGGCGGCCAGGGCCACCTGCTCGCTGGCCGGCGCCTCCCACAGCCGCAGCACGATGCGCGTGACGATGCCGAGGGTGCCTTCGGCGCCGATGAACAGCTGCTTCAGGTCATAGCCGGTGTTGTTCTTCAGCAGCCGGTTCATCGACGAGATCACGGTGCCGTCGGCGAGCACCGCCTCGAGCCCCAGCACCATCGCGCGGGTCATGCCGTAGCGGATCACGCGGTTGCCGCCGGCATTGGTCGACAGGTTGCCGCCCAGCGTGGCCGAGCCGCGTGCGCCCAGGTCGAGCGGAAACAGCAGGCCCTCTGCTGCCGCGGCCTCCTGCATGGCCTGCAGCGTGACGCCGGACTGCACCACCGCGATGCGCTGGGTGGCGTCGATCTCCTCGATGCGCCGCATCCGCTCGGTCGACAGCACGAGCACGTCCGGCTGGGTGTCGGCGCCCCGCACCAGCCCGCTGATGCCCCCCTGCGGCACCACCACCTGCCCGGCCGCATGGCAGGCCTTGAGCACCGCCGACACCTGTTCGGTGCTCTCCGGACGGGCGAGGTAGCGGGTCTGGAGGGTGCCGGGGCGTGCGACCGACGCGGGCCGCGCCAGGACGTCGTCGCCCTCGAGCCAGCCCGCCGGGCCGAGGATGGACTGCAGCTGCTGCTTCAGTTCGGGAGACATCGGAGACCTTTCCGGGTTCAGAACGGACGCACGCCGATCAGCGCGGCATGCAGGTGGAAGGCGAAGGCGGCCCAGGCGGCGAGCCCCACCAGCACGGCGACGACGTCGCGGCCGGGACGCACGGCCGGGGGCGGCGCGGCGGCGGCGCGGTCGCGCCCGCGCGCGGCGCGGAACACGAGCACGGCCCAGACGAGGAACACGCCGAACAGCACCACGTCGGCCAGCCGCCCGTTGGCCAGCAGGTGGGCCAGCGCCCAGGTCTTGACG
>JAKOZZ010000122.1 GCA_029779755.1 Pseudomonadota bacterium | reverse complement strand
TCTGGCGGAGAATCGCATCCTGCCCTATCATGAAACGTCAAGATTCATCATGACGGCAAAGATCATGACGACGACAGTCCGCGAAAAGTTCTCGTCGCAGGCCGCTCCCGAGGTACTGGCCGCATTGCGCCAGATCGCCGAAAGCCAGGGCCGCCAGTTCCAGGCGGTGCTCGACGAAGCGCTGCGCGACTACATCGACCGGCAGCAGAAGGAGCGCCCTCGCCGCCATGTGATGGCTTCGTTCGCGTCGAGTCTCGACGAGTTCGACAACCTCTACCGCGAGCTTGCCAAGTAGTCCGTGCCGCGCGACTACCTGACCGTGGCCGATGTGCTCGGCATGCATACGGTGCTGATGCAGCGCTACGGCGGTGCACCGGGAGTACGCGACCCTGGGGCACTGGAGGCCGCTCTGTTCCGTCCGCAGACGGGCTACTACGACGACATCGTCGCCGAGGCCGCCGCGCTGATGGAAAGCCTGGCAATCAACCACCCGTTCGTCGACGGGAACAAGCGGATCGCCTTTGCGGCGGCCGACGTGTTTCTGAGGATCAATGGCTGGCGTGTGCAGCGCGCTCCGATGCAGATCTACGCAGAAATGATGCGGATGTTCGAGGCGGACACGTTCGACATCGCCCACCTCGATCCATGGCTCCGTGAATTCACCGTCGCCACCGATTGACATGCCACCGCCACCCGAACTGCTCCGCACCCCCGATGACCGCTTTGCGGGCCTGCCCGACTGGCCCTGGGCACCGCGCTATCTCGACGATCTTCCGGGCTTCGAGGGCATCCGCGTGCACCGGGTCGACGAAGCGGGCCGCGCCGGGGCGCCGACGGCGCTGCTGCTCCACGGCAATCCCGCCTGGGGCTACCTGTACCGGCGGATGATTCCGGTGTTCCGCGCGGCGGGCC
Source organism: Pseudomonadota bacterium (assembly GCA_029779755.1). Taxonomy (GTDB): domain Bacteria; phylum Pseudomonadota; class Gammaproteobacteria; order Burkholderiales; family Burkholderiaceae_E; genus Quisquiliibacterium. Next base: position 1,024 of record JAKOZZ010000122.1, on the reverse strand, counting down.
TGCGGGTCGTGGTGCCCGACCTGATCGGATTCGGACGGTCCGACAAGCCTGCCGATGCTGCGTTCCATCGGTTCTCCACGCACCGCGACGTCCTGCTGCGCCTGATCGAGCGGCTGGATCTGCACGACGTCCTGCTGGTCGTGCAGGACTGGGGCGGCCTGCTCGGGCTCACGCTGCCGATGGCGATGCCGGAGCGGTTCACGCGTCTGCTCGCGATGAACACGATGCTGCCGGTCGGCGAGGTGACCGAAGGCTTCCTGCAGTGGCGCGACTACTGCAACCGCACGCCGGACCAGGCCGTGGGGCGGCTGCTCGCGCGGGGGCGCCCCACACTCTCGCTCGCCGAGCAGGCGGCGTACGACGCGCCGTACCCCGAGGCACGCCACAAGGTCGCGTTCGCGGCCTTCGCGAACATGGTGCCCGACACGCCGCACGCCGAGGGCGCCGACATCGGCCGGCAGGCCGCGCGGTTCTTCGCGCAGGACTGGTCGGGGCAGAGCCTGCTGGCGATCGGCCAGCGCGATCCGGTGCTCGGCGAACCCGTGATGCGGCGCCTGATGACGATGATCCGCGGCTGCCCCGAGCCGCTGCTGATCCCGGAAGCCGGGCACTTCGTCCAGGAGTGGGGCGAGCCTGTCGCCCGTGCCGCGCTCGAGCGCTTCCGACTGGTCTGATCCCGATCGCGGGTCGACGCGCGCGCGTCTCAGCGGTCCGGACGCGCCGTGATGCGCTTGTGGGCCGCCGCCAGGATGCGGTCCGACAGGACCGGGTCGTCGACGGCGCGCGCCAGGGTCAGCGCACCCACCATCGTGGCGACGATGGCGAGCGCGCCGTCGTCGGCCTCTTGCGCGTTGGGCGTCAGGGCCGCGATCCGCTGCATCGCCGCCCGGACGGCATCGGTGAATTCGCTGCGGATCGCAGCACCCTGGCGCGGGATTTCACCGCCCAGGGCGGCCATCACGCAGCCCTCGCCGGGACGATCCCGGTGCGCGGGGGACAGGTAGCGCGACACGTACTCCTCGAG
>JAKOZZ010000114.1 GCA_029779755.1 Pseudomonadota bacterium | reverse complement strand
ATCGAGGATGTGGCGCGACGACTCGCGGTCGCGGGGTTCGTCGCGCTGGCGCCGGACGGGCTCGCGCCCGTCGGCGGATATCCCGGCAACGACGATGACGGCCGTGCCCTGCAGGCGGGCCTCGACCAGGCGAAGCTGCTGCAGGACATGCTCAACAGTGCGCTGTTCCTGAAGGCCCACGCGCTGTCGAGCGGCAGGCTCGGCGCGACCGGATTCTGCTGGGGCGGCGGCGCGGCGAACTTCCTCGCCACGACGATGGGCGCGGACCTGAAGGCGTCCGTCCCCTTCTACGGCGCCGCACCCAACGCCGCCAGCGTGGCGAACATCCGCGCCGCCCTGCAGATCCACTACGCAGACAACGACGAGCGCATCAACGCGATGTGGCCGGCGTACGAAGCGGCGCTGCGCGCCCACCAAGTGACGTTCGAGATGCATCGGTACGCCGGCACGCAGCACGGCTTCCACAACAACTCGACGCCCCGCCACCAGGAGGCGGCGGCCAGCCTGGCGTGGGAGCGGACCCTGGGTTTCTTCCGGAAGCACCTGGCCTGAGGGGGCGCCCCCCCGTCAGGCGGCCACCCGCTCGCGTGCGCCCGGATGCGCGCCCGCCGGCGCCGCGCCGCCATGCCGCAACAGCAGGCCCGGGTGGCGCTGGGTCTGTCGGTCGTCGCGAATCGTGACCTCGCCGTTGACGAGGATCCACCGGTAGCCGCGCGCACGCTGGATGCGGCGCCACTCCCCGCCGGGCAGGTCGTGGACGATCTCGTCGGGCAGCACGGCCAGGTCCTCGAAGTCGTACACCACGATGTCGGCGGGCGCGCCCTCGACCAGCGTGCCGCGGTCGCGGAACCCCGCGACCTGGGCCGGCAATGCCGACAGCCGCCAGTGCGCCTCCTCGAGCGTGATCATCCGATGCTCGCGCACGACCTTGCACAGCGTTTCCGTGGGATAGCGCCCGGCCGTCAGGAACTTGGTGTGCGCACCGCCATCCGACACGCCGAACAGCACGTAGGGATCGTCGACGATCTCCTTCAGGTACTCGATGCTGCCGTTGGGCGGCGCCGCGAAGAACTCGGTCTCGAGGTTCTCCTCCACGGCCATGTCGAGCATCACGTCGACCGGATGGCGGCCCGTCTTCTCGGCCACCAGCGCAAGCGTGTGGTCGAGCCACTGCTTGTTCTTCTCGAGCTTCGGACCGGTGATCACGATGCCGGGCAGCGGGCCGGTGGCGGTCGCGGGCATCTGGTCCTTCAGCGCCTGCCGGCGCGCGGGATCACCGAGCTTGGCCTTGCGCTCCTCGAGCGTGCCGACGGTGGCTTCGCGCCAGGCCTCCGAGTCGTCGAACAGGTTCCAGTTCTCGAAGGTGAACGAGAACCCGGCATCGGTGGTCAGCCCCTGGCCGACCACGCGGATGCCGCGCTCGCGGCAGCTGCGCAGCCATTCGAGCACACGCCGGTGGATGTCGGGGCGGTGGTCGAAGGCCTGCACGACGTTCATGATCATCGGCCGGCCGCTGATCTCGGCCATCTCCTCGTAGAACGCCTGGTCGCGCCGGTTGTTGCCCGAGATCATCAGCATCTGCATGAAGCCCTCGTTGCGCTCGCGCAGCACCTGCGCAAGCACGCGGCAGGTGTCGTCGTGCATGACGTCGGTGGGCATCGGCGAGCCGTCGAAGTCGCGCTGCACGGCGGCGGGGCCCTCGGGCAGCATGCGCTGCGCCGACCACCCGCAGCCGCCGGCGTCCATCGCCTCGTGCAGCAGACGGCGCAGCTCGGCGTGCTCGGCATCGGTGGGCCGGCGCCCTGCCTTGGCATCCTCGAAGCCCAGCACCCAGATCAGCATCGGTCCGACAGGCACGTACGGAAGGATGTTCACGGCCTTGGGCGTGCGCTCGACGCTGTCGAGGAACTCGGGAAACGTCACCCAGTCCCAGGGCATGCCGGCCTGCATCGAGGCGAGCGGGATCGCCTCCACCCGCGTCATCGACAGCATCGACCGCTCGCGCAGCTCCGGACGCACGGGTGCGAAGCCGAAGCCGCAGTTGCCGATCACCACCGACGTGATGCCGTGCCAGCTCGACAGCGTGCAGTACGGATCCCAGAACACCTGCGCGTCGTAGTGCGTGTGCAGGTCGATGAAGCCGGGCGCCACGATCAGCCCGGTGGCGTCGATGACCTCGGCGGCGTCGGCGGGGTCGATGCGGCCGATCTTGGCGATGCGTCCGTCCTTGATGGCGATGTCGCCGCGATACCGCGGTGCCCGGGTTCCGTCGACGATCATTCCGTTGGCGATGACGCGGTCGTAGCGCGGCATGGGGTGTCTCCTTCCTGTATGGGACCTGCAGAATTTGAACGAACGTTCACACAACAGGCGTACCATTGTCAACATGCGATGATGCGCAGCACCTGGAGGACGATCCGAGTGGCGACCCGAACGGCGACCCGCACCGCAACGACGATGGTCGAGCCGGCCGAGCCCGCTGCGACCACCGAGCCCGCAGCGACCACCGGGCGCGCGCGCGCCGGCGGCGCGCGCAACGTCGAGGAAGCCCTGCGCCAGGCTGCGCTGGAACTCTTCGTGGAGCGCGGGTTCCACGGCACTTCGATGCGCGACATCGCCGGTCGCGCCGGCACCAACGTCTCGCACCTGTACTACTACTACCCGTCGAAGGCGAGCGTGCTGCGCTCGATGATGGTGTCGATCGTGCAGGACCTGCTGGTCACGCTGCACGATGCGGCGGCGGCGGCGGGCGACGCGCCCGCGCAGCGTCTGGCAGCGCTGGTCCGGGCGACGGTGCTGTTCCATTGCCGCCGACAGGCCGAGGCCTTCGTGGGCCGATCGGAGCTGCGCAGCCTCGACCCGGCGGACCGCCCCGAGGTGATCGCCCTGTACGACCGCGTCACCGACATCTTCCGCGACGCGATCGCGGACGGGGTGCGGCAGGGCGTCTTCCGGTGTCCCTATCGATCCGAGGCGGTGCACGCCATCCTGACGATGTGCAACGGTGTGTCGACCTGGTATCGCAAGGGTGGCCGCCTCAGCCCCGAGGCGCTGGCGGCCCGCCACGTGGCCCTCACCCTGCAGATGCTGGGGTGCGCCGCCGACTGATGCCGAGGACGCGTCACCGAGACTGACGGCGAGGAAGCGCCGCCGACCGACGGCACGAAAGCGCCGCGGCAGCCGCCCGCGCTGCGACCGCAGCCGCGCGCTACGACGGCAGCCGCCAGAGCGCGGCGAGGTTGTTCTTCTGCATGTCGGACGAGCCGCCGACGATGGGCATGCCCAGCAGATCCCGCACGTTGCGCTCCATGTCGTAGGCGTCGGACAGCGCGTAGGCGCCCATCACCTGCTGGCAGGCGAGCGCGATCTCCACGCCCGTGTCGCCGATGAACAGCTTGGCCATCGACGTCTCGGCCGCGCAGGGCTTGCCGTCATGGGCGAGCTGCGCGGCGTGGTAGAGCATGAGCCGGCACGCCTCGAGCCGCGTGCGGGCGGTCACGAGCTTGTGCCGGATCGCCTGGTGGGCGGCGATCGGCTTGCCGAACTGGACACGCTCCTGCGCGTAGGTCCAGGCCTCCTCCATCGCCGCCTGTGCGATGCCGAACGCCACCGCCGAGATCTCGAGCTTCTCGACGTCGAGCGCGCGGCCCGCCAGCATCTCCCAGCCGCGGTTCCATTTGCGGGGGCCGCCGACGATCGCCCCCAGCGGCAGCCGGACGTCGTCGAAGTGGACGTCGCACGATGCCGTGTAGCGCAGGTTGGCGTGCTCGATCGGCGTGGTCGTGACGCCGGGCGCGCGGGCCGGGATCAGCACGAAGCTCAGCGCCTGGCGCTTGGGTGCGTTGGGATCGGAGTTGACCAGGCAGTAGATGTAGTCGGCCCAGTCGGCGCCTGTGCACCAGCGCTTCGCGCCATTGACGATCACGGCGTCGCCCTCGATGCGCGCGCGCGTGCGCACGCTCGAAAGATCGCCCCCGACGTCGGGTTCGGACAGGCCGTAGGCGAACAGCAGCTCGCCGCGGGCCAGTCGGGGCAGCAGTTCCGACTTCTGGCCCGAGCTGCCGTTCTCGGCGATGTTCAACCCCCCGTAGAACGCGCAGTGGATGAACGGGCCGGCCAGGAACGGGCCCGCCCGGCACAACTCCTCGATGACGGCCACCGCGGCGACGATGTCGCGTCCCTGACCGCCGTACTCCTCGGGCACCGTCAATCCGAACAGGCCCATCGCCGCCAGTTCGCCGTACAGGTCGCGCGGCCAGGTGTGCGCACGGTCCCAGGCGCGCCGCCGCTCGCGCGGCGCCTTCTCGGCGACGAAGCGGCGAAGCTGCCGGCGCAGCTCGGTGACGTGCTCGGGCTCGCTGCGGGCCACGTCGAACATGCTCACTCTCCGGTGTAGCGCGGCGGGCGCCGCTCGGTGAACGCCGCAACGGCCTCGCGCCGGTCGTCGGTCATGTTGGTCAGGACCTCGTAGGCGATCGCCGCATCGGCCAGCTGGGCCGCCAGCGCGCGCAGCGGGATGTTGGTCACCGTCTTGGTCCAGCGCACGGCCCAGCGCGGGTTCGCGAGGATCTTTCCGGTGACCTCGGCAACACGCTCGTCGAGGCGATCGGCCGGCACGACGTGGTTGATCAGGCCGAGCTCGGCCGCGCGCTGCGCGGTGAGCATCTCGCCGGTCATCAGCAGTTCCTTCGCGCGCGCAAAGCCGATGAGCTGCGGCCAGATGATCGCGCCGCCATCGCCGGCGACGAGCCCCACCTTCACGTGCGGATCGCCGATCACGGCGGTCTCGACCGCCACGACGACGTCGCACAGGAGGGCGATCGTGGCGCCCAGCCCGGCGGCCGCGCCGTTGAGCCGGCAGACGATGGGCTTCTCGAGCTCGAGCAGGCTGCCGATGATGCGCTTGGCCTCCGGGGCGATACCGCGGAACGTGCGCGGGTCGCGGATCTGCTGTTCGAACCAGCGGGTGTCGCCGCCGGCGCAGAACGCCCGTCCGGCGCCGGTCAGCACGATCAGGTCGCTGTCGGGATCATCCTGCGCGTCGAGGAAGACGCGCGAGAGTTCGTGGTGCAGCGTGGCGTCGACCGCGTTCACCGGTCCGGGCGCGTCGATCGTGACGTTCAGGATGCGGCCGGCGCGATCGAACCGGATGCGCTCGTAGCCTTCGAGTGGCTTCATCGTGTCCTCCTTGGATGCTCAATCGGTGCGGAAGCCTTGCCCGCGCACGAAGTCGCCCCAGTCGCCGCGCTGGCGCTCCGCGTACTGCACGCGCTTCGCCTGCGACCAGGGCTTCGCGTCGCCGCGGCCGAACCGTGCTTCGGCGGCCATCCGGCGGGCGTCATAGGCATCGACCCGTGCGTCGACGTCGGCATCGTCGAACCGGTCGACGTGGACGGTCGCGGCCAGCGGCAACCGGGGCACCGGTGAACGCGCGTCGACCGGATGACCGACGCACAGCCCGGCGACCGGAAACACGTGCTGCGGCAGCTCCAGGATTCGCGCGACCTCGATGGGACGGTCGCGCAGCACGCTGATCGGGCAGTGGACCAGGCCGGCCGCCGTGGCCGCGCGCATGAAGTTCATCAGCACGAGCGCGGCGTCGACGGCCGGATTGAAGAACGCGTCGAGATGCTCGTTCGTGAAGGGTTGCCCGGCCCGTGCGAACAGGCGCCGAAAGCGCCGGCCATTGCCGCAGAAGACGAGCACGAGAGGCGCGGAATCGAACCAGGGCAGCTGGGGCACGAGCGCGGCCAGCGCCTGCCTGCGCGCGGGGTCACGCACCTCGACGATGTCGGCCTGCTGCAGGTCGCTCTTGGACGGCGCGCTGAGCGCGCAGGCGGTCAGCACCCGCACCCAGGCCGGGTCGACCGGCCGGTCGGACCACCGGCGATGGGTCGCGTGCGATGCGATGCGGGCGAGCTCGTCGAGCCCCGGCAGATCGTCGGGCACGGGGATGTCCTCGCCGAAGCGTGCGCGCAGGGCCTGCCGCACGCG
>JAKOZZ010000107.1 GCA_029779755.1 Pseudomonadota bacterium | reverse complement strand
CGAGTAATCCCGGCTCACCGGTCCTGCGCCCGCATGCCTGTGCGGATCGCCATCGACTGCATGGGCGGTGATCACGGGTTGTCGATCACCGTCCCCGCGGCGGCCAGTTTCCTGCGCAAGACCCCGGATGCTTCCCTGATCCTGGTCGGCAAGGCCGACGCGATCGAATCGGCCCTCGCACGCGAGGCGGGCGTCGATCGTGCGCGTGTCGAGATCCGTGCGGCCTCCGAGGTCGTCGCGATGGACGATCCGCCGGCGGTTGCCCTGCGCTCCCGCCGTGATTCGTCCATGCGGATCGCCATCGAGGCGGTGAAGGCGGGCGACGCCCAAGCGTGCATCAGCTCGGGGAACACCGGTGCGCTGATGGCGATCTCGCGCTTCGTGCTCAAGATGCTCGACGGCATCGACCGTCCTGCGATCGCCACGCAGATCCCGAATCAGCGCGGCGGCGGAACGCTGATGCTCGATCTCGGCGCCAACGTCGACTGCGACCCGGACAACTTCCTGCAGTTCGCCGTGATGGGTTCGGCCCTGTGCAGTGTGCTCGACGGCAACGAGAACCCCTCGATCGGCCTGCTGAACATCGGCGAGGAGGTGATCAAGGGCAACGACACCGTCAAGCAGGCGGCCGAGCTGCTGCGCGCCAGCGGGCTGAACTTCCACGGCAACGTCGAAGGCAACGACATCTTCGAAGGGACCACCGACGTCGTCGTCTGCGACGGCTTCGTGGGCAACGTCGTGCTGAAATCCTCGGAAGGGCTGGCCCGCATGCTGGGCGGCTTCATCCGCGAGGAATTCACGCGCACCCTGTTCGCGAAGTTCGGCGCCCTGGTCTCGTTCCCGTCGCTGCAGCGGCTCAAGGGACGGGTCGACCATCGCCGCTACAATGGTGCAAGTCTGGTCGGGTTGCGCGGCATCGTGATCAAGAGTCACGGTTCGGCCGACGCGTTCGCGTTCGAGGCGGCGCTGCGAAGGGCGTACGATGCGGCCAGCCATGGTCTGCTCGAGCGCATCGCACAGACCCTGACCAAGTTCAATCGTGGCGCAACGACGGCAACCGGCGCGGAACGTGCGTCGTCGTCGGGCGCCTGAGCCAGCGGATGCGGATCGAATGACAGTGTTTTCCAGGATCGTGGGCACCGGCAGCGCATTGCCGGAGCGGCGCGTCGACAACGACGAACTCTGCCGCGAGCTCGCGGCGCGCGGCATCGAGACGTCCAGCGACTGGATCGTCGAGCGCACCGGCATCCGCCAGCGCCACCTGGCAGCGCCCGAGACGAGCAGCAGCATGCTCGCGATCGAGGCGGCCCGGAAGGCGCTCGAGATGGCCGGCGTCGCAGCCGAGACGGTCGACCTCATCATCGTCGCGACCTCGACGCCCGACTACGTGTTCCCCAGCACCGCGTGCCTGGTCCAGAAGGCGCTGGGTGCGCCGGGCGGGGCCGCGTTCGACGTGCAGGCCGTGTGCAGCGGGTTCGCGTACGGTCTTGCGACCGCCGACGCCATGATCCGCACGGGCATGGCGCATCGTGCGCTGGTCATCGGCGCCGAAGTGTTCTCCCGCATCCTCGACTGGAACGACCGCGGCACCTGCGTGCTGTTCGGCGACGGCGCCGGCGCGGTGCTCCTCGACGCCGGCAGCACGCCCGGCATCCTGGCTGCCCGGCTGCACGCCGACGGCCGCCACGAAGGCATCCTGCGCACCGCCGGCAACGTCAGCGGCGGCGGCATCACCGGTCATCCGTTCCTGACGATGGACGGGCAGGCGGTCTTCAAGCTGGCCGTCTCGGTGCTCGACTCGGTCGCGCGCGAGACGGTGGCCGCCGCCGGCATGGCCGTGTCCGACGTCGACTGGCTGATCCCTCACCAGGCCAACGTCCGCATCCTCCAGGCCACCGGGCGCAAGCTCGGCATCCCGCCCGAGCGCGTGATCGTCACGGTTGATCAGCACGCGAACACCTCGGCGGCATCGGTGCCGCTGGCGCTCGACCTCGCCATCCGCGACGGGCGCATCAAGCCCGGCCAGCATGTGCTGATGGAAGGCGTGGGCGGCGGTTTCACCTGGGGCGCCGTGCTGGTCCGCATGTGACCGGGGTCGTCCCGACGCGACGCAGCGGCGGGCGCCCCTGCAAAGACAGCCCCCGCGACGATTGCCTCTGCGACGACAGCCTCTGCGACGACTGGTTCTGCGATGACCGCCTCTGCGATGACCGTCCCGGTACGCGCTGACCCCCGAAACTGAACGACAAAGAAGGAATCGGCACGATCATGAGTCTTGCATTCGTGTTTCCCGGCCAGGGCTCCCAGTCCGTGGGCATGCTCGACGCGTTCGCGGACAACGCGGCCGTGACGTCGGTGCTCGCACGCGCCGACGCCGCGCTCGGCGAGCCCCTGTCGGCGTTGATCGCCACCGGACCGGCCGAGGCGCTCGCCCTCACGGTCAACACCCAGCCGGCGATGCTCGTCGCGTCGTATGC
>JAKOZZ010000095.1 GCA_029779755.1 Pseudomonadota bacterium | reverse complement strand
CGATCGTGTGGAACGCAAAATAGGGATTGGCGGCGACCGCGGGATGCAGTTCGGCCGCCAGGACGAGCTCGCCGTCGTAGTGACAGGTGAAGCGCCGGATCAGGCTGCGCGGCACGCGACGCCCGGCCGCGTCGACGCGGTGGCCGGTCTCCATCGGATGCGCGATCAGCACGCGGATCTCGATCTCCTCGCCGCAGCGCGGCGCCTTCGGCACCGTGATCAGTGCGCGCGCCACGTCACCCTCCGTCGCCTTCGATGCACGCCGCCAGGGTGACGACCACGTCGACCGTGTCCGACCGGAACGTGCCGTCGGACAGACGCGCCACCGCCACCAGCTTCTGCGAGGTCGCCAGCCGGATGCGCGTCGACGCCCGCACCCGCGACGCCCGCGGCCCGAAGACGAAGCGCACCACGTCGCGCTCCGGATTGCGTTCGTTGAACACGGCGACCGACTCGACCCGGCCAGGGGCCTCGTCGACCGACACCGTGATCGGCACGGTGTTGCCGTTGTCGACCAGCGCCGCAACCTCGAGCCGCACGCCGCCCGCCGTCGCCGGCGCGCCCCCGGTGAAGGCCGCGATCGCGCCCGCCAGCGTGTCGGGCGCCGCCGCCGCCCGCCGCGTGAAGGCGACCGCCGCGAGTCCCGCGCCGATCCGCAGCGCGTGCCGGCGACCGGTCATCGCGGATCACGCAGCGTGAGGAGCAGGGCCACCACGTCCTCGATCTGCTGCGGATCGAGCAGCGGGCGTCCCTGCCAGGGCGCGGCCACCCGCACCCGGCCGTCCGTGGCGAGATACGACGGCATGATCGAATCGGGGAACACCCGGCGGGGCGCGACGAGCCGCAGGCGCAGCTGCCCTTCGGTCCAGCGCGCGCCCGCGCCGGCGAGATCGGGCGCCAGCGTTCCCTGCTGGCGTTCCTCGTCGAAGGGGCCGGAATGGCACAGCAGGCACAGACCGGCCTGGCGACCGACCACGAGCACGCGGCCCCGGACCGGATCGCCCGGCACGCCCGTCAGCGACGCGGGGATCGCATCGCCGACGATCGCAGGCACGGCGTCCGCGGCGTGCGCAGCGGCCCCCTGCACACCGCCGATCAGCGCCGCGGCGAACATCCACCCCACCCTGCCCATCGACGGGGTCCCGTGTCAGGTCCGCTTCAGGCTGTGCCGGCTCAGCGGCAGCTCGCGGATGCGCTTGCCGGTCGCCGCGAAGATCGCGTTGAGCACCGCGGGCGCCGCCACCGCGATGGTCGGCTCCCCGACGCCCCCCCAGAAGCCGCCCGACGGCACCACGATCGTCTCGACCGCCGGCATGGCCTCCATGCGCAGCACCGGATAGGTGTCGAAGTTCTTCTGTTCGATGCGTCCGTCCCTGACCGTGCAGGCACCGTACAGCGCCGCCGACAGCCCGTAGGCGAACGAGCCTTCGACCTGGGCCTCGATCTGCTGCGGATTCACCGCGTGCCCCGGATCGGTGGCCGCGACGATGCGATGGACGCGCAGGTCGCCGCCGGCACTCACGGACACCTCCGCGCAGGCCGCCACGTAACTGCCGAACCCCATCGTCTGCGCGAGCCCGCGGAACACGCCGGCGCGCGGCGGCTCGTGCCAGCGCACGCGCTCGGCGACGGCGTTCAGCACCGCGAGATGCTTCGGATGATCACGCATCAGCGTGCGGCGCAGCGCAAGCGGGTCCTTGCCCGTGGCATGGGCGATCTCGTCGATGAAGCACTCGAGGTAGATCGTGTTCTGGTTCAGGTTGACGCCGCGCCAGAACCCGGGCGGCACGTGCGGGTTGCGCATCGCATGGTCGATCAGCAGGTTCGGGAACGTGTAGCCGATCGACGCCTCGGGGCCGGAGGCGTTCAGCCCCTGGAACACGAAGGGATCGCGCCCGTCGCGTACGTTCTGCGGGAACACGCCGGCCAGGATCGACTGGCCCGAGATGCGCATGTGCAGCCCGGTCACGTTGCCCTGGGCGTCGAGGCCCGCACGCATCCGGCATTGCGTGACCGGGTGATAGCGGCCGTGCGTCATGTCCTCCTCGCGCGACCAGATCAGCTTCACCGGCGTGCCGGGCATCTCGCGCGCGATCACCACGGCCTGGCGCACCCAGTCGTGCACCGCGCCGCGCCGTCCGAACCCGCCGCCGAGCATCTGCTTGTAGACCTCGCAGCGCTCGATCGGCAGGCCCGACGCCTCGGCCGCCGCCGCGAGCGCGGCCTCGCCGTTCTGCGTGGGCGTCCAGACCTCGCAGCGCTCCGGCGTCCAGCGGGCCGTCGCGGTCATCGGCTCCATCGTCGCGTGGTTCTGGTGCGGGTAGCCGTACACCGCCTCGATGCGACGGGGCGCCACGGCGATCGCCGCGGGGGCATCGCCGACCGCGTTGCCGACGACGGCGTCGGACGCGTCTAGCCCGGCCTTCAGGACCTCGGCGAACGCCGCGCTCGATGCGCGCGCGCCGGGGCCTTCGTCCCATTCGATGGGCAGCGCCTCGAGCGCCGACCGGGCGCGCCACCAGGTGTCGGCGATCACGGCCACCGCCGCGTCACCGACGCGCACGACCTTGCGCACCCCGGGCCGCCCGAGCACCGCCGCCGCATCGACCCGGCGGACCGTGCCGCCGAACACCGGGCACGCGCGGATCGCCGCGTTGAGCATGCCCGGCAGCACGAAGTCCATGCCGTAGACCTGCGCGCCCGTGGTCTTGTCGACCGTGTCGAGCCGCGCCTTGCGGCGCCCGGCGATCCGCCACGCGCGCGGGTCCTTCAGCGCCACTTCGGTCGGTGGCGTGCGGCGGGCCGCCGCGGCCGCGAGCGTGCCGTACGACGCGCTGCGCCCGGTCGCCGCGTGCATCACCACGCCGTTCACCACGGAGCATTCAGCGGCGGGCACGTTCCAGCGTTCGGCAGCGGTCTGCACCAGCATCATCCGGGCGGCCGCACCGCCCTTGCGCACGTACTCGTGCGAATCGCGGATGCCGCGGCTGCCGCCGGTGGAGAAGTTGCCCCACACCCGCTTGCGCGCGAGATTCTGTCCGGGGGTCGGGTACTCGGTGCGCACGCGCGCCCAGTCGCACTCGAGCTCCTCGGCCACCAGCTGCGCGAGGCCCGTGAGCGTGCCCTGCCCCATCTCGGACCGGGCGATGCGGATCACCACGGTGTCGTCCGGGTTCACCACCACCCAGGCGTTGATCTCGTCGGCACCCGCCGGCTGGGCCGCGGCGTCGCCGATGAACGGCACGTGGAAGCCCAGGGTGAGGCCGCTGCCCACGGCCAGCGACGTGGCCAGGAAGCGCCGCCGCGCCGGCGCCTGCGGCGCACGTTCGGCGGGCACGTCGGCGTTGGCGTCGAACTCGGAGTCGGGGCGCGCATGCATCACGACCTCCCGCCGACGTGCTCGATCGCCAGGCCGGCGCGACGCGCGTCGCCGCCCAGCGCGACGACCTTGATCGCCGCGCGTACCCGGTTGTAGGTGCCGCAGCGGCAGATGTTGGTCATGGCCGCGTCGATGTCGGCATCCGACGGGTTCGGCTTGTCCTTCAGCAGGGCGACGGCCGCCATGATCATGCCCGACTGGCAGAACCCGCACTGCGGCACGTCCAGCGCCGCCCACGCCTTCTGGACCGGGTGCGATCCGTCGCGCGACAGCCCCTCGATGGTGACGATCTTCGCCGCGGCAGACACCGCGGAGACCGGCACCACGCAGCTGCGCACGGGCGCACCGTCGATGTGCACCGTGCAGGCGCCGCACTGGGCGATGCCGCAGCCGTACTTCGTGCCCGTGAGGCCGAGCTGCTCGCGCAGCGCCCACAGCAGCGGGGTGTCGGGTTCGGCCTCGAAGTCGCGAAGCGTTCCGTTGACGTTCAGACGGGGCATGGAGCCTCCCAGGTGTCGGCGCTGCGGCGCGGATGGACCGGACCTGCGGCCCGTGCGCGGCTAGTCTAACGAGATCGTCGCGTCCCCGTGCGGGCATGCGCGCGCGGGGAGTGCGTGGGGAGTGCTATAACGCGACGCAGATCACGAGGAGACGATTGCGATGGATCACGAACAACTCGCCGCAGACCTGGAACGCAGGCGGGCGAAGGTGCACGAGATGGGCGGGCCTGCGAAGCTGAAGGCCCGGCGTGCGCAAGGACAGATGAACGCACGCGAACGCATCGCGGCACTGTGCGACGCCGGGAGCTTCGCCGAGGTCGGGGAGTTCACCGTGTCGGTGCGCCCCGAGGACGCGGCGCGCACCCCGGCCGACGGCATCGTCACCGGCTTCGGTGCCGTCGACGGGCGCGACGTGGCGGTCGCCGCCTTCGACCTGACCACGCTGGGCGCGTCGTCGGCATCGAACAACATCACCAAGCTCGGCTACCTGAAGGACAGCGCCACCCGGGCCGGCATTCCGTGCGTGTTCCTGATCGAGTCCGCCGGCGCGCGCATGCCCGACATCCAGGGCGCGCGCGGCATGGGCCGCATCGGCATGACCGGACAGCGGGGCCGCGAACGCGAGACGCCGTGGGTTTCCGCCGTGCTCGGTCCGTGCTACGGCATGGGCACGTGGTACACGGTGCAGGCCGACATGGCGATCATGCGGCGCGACGCGTCGATGTCGGTGTCCAGCCCGAAAGTCACGTCGGTGGCGCTCAGCGAGGCCGTCACCGCCGAGCAGCTCGGCGGCTGGGAGGTGCACGCGCGCGGCACGGGGCAGATCGACGCGGTCGCCGACACCGACGCCGACGCGATCGCGCTGATCCGGCGCACCCTGTCCTACCTGCCGTCGAACATCTCCGAGCCGGCCCCGGTGCTGCCGCGGGCCTCGGCCGTCGGGCCGTCGACCCGCGTGGAAGACGTGCTGCCGGTGGCGCGCAACAAGGTGTACGACGTGCGCAAGGTCGTCGACGCGATCGCCGACGCCGGATCGGTGCTGCCCTGGCGCGAGCAGCACGGTCGGCCGCTGTTCACCGCGTTCATGCGCCTGCACGGTCGGCCCGTGGGCGTGGTGGCCAGCAACCCCCTGCACAAGGGCGGCGCGATCGACGGCCCGGCCTGCGGCAAGATGACCGAGTTCATCGTGCTGTGCGACAGCTTCAACCTGCCGCTGGTGCTGATGGCCGACACCCCCGGATTCCTCGTCGGCCTGCAGGCCGAGCACAAGGGCGTGGCCGGCAAGATCATGAACAACATCCAGGCGCTGGCGCTGGCCAGCGTGCCGAAGCTGGCGATCGTCATGCGCAAGAGCTACGGACAGGCCTACCTGAACATGGGCGGCGGCATGTCCGACGCGATGGCCGTCTGGACGACCGGGGAGATCGGCTTCGTCGATCCGGCCGTGGCCGTGTCGGTGGTGCACAACGTGGCCCCCGGCGGCCAGGGCCCCAACGGCGAGCCGTACGAGACGCTGTTCGAGGGCATGATGCGCGACGGCACGCCGTACGACCTGAATGCGATCTTCGCCGCCCACGCCGTGATCCGCCCGAACGACACGCGCGCCTGGCTCGACCGCATGCTGTCGGTGTTCGCACGCCGCCCCGACAAGGGCGTGTCCCGGCACAAGCTCGTCACCTGGCCCACCAGCCTGTCCTGACAACGATGGGATGAACCCGTGACCATGAGACTCGATCCGCGCATGCCCTGCCCCGAAGACTGCGTGCTGCGCCCCCTGCTCGACCGCCGTGCCCGCGAGACGCCCGACAAGGTGTTCGTGGTGTTCGACGACGGCGAGCAATGGACCTACGCCGAACTGCGGCGGCGGGTGCTGCACGTGGCGGCCAGCCTGCAGCAGGCCGGCGTCCGACAGGGCGACTTCGTGCTGTCCTGGCAGGGCAACGGCCCGATCACGCTGCTGACCTGGTTCGGCCTCAACTACCTCGGTGCGGTCTACGTGCCGATCAACACCTCGTACCGCGGCCGCCTGCTCGAGCACGTGATCGCGAACTCGGATGCGCGGCTGATGGTCGCCGACGCCCGGCTGGTGGACCGCCTGTCCGACGTCGCGCTCGCCGATCTGCGCCGGGTGATCGCGATCGGCGACTGCGCATGGCGCGACGACCGCCTCGAGATCCTGCCCGCGTCCACGCTGACGGCCGGCCCGCCGGAGCCCGAACCGCCGGCACGCGAGATCGCCCCGTGGGACACGCAGAACGTGATCTACACCTCGGGCACCACCGGGCCCTCGAAAGGGGTGCTGTCGTCCTACCTGCACCTGTACTCGACCGGCAACGTCTTCAGCCAGGTGACGGCGGACGACCGCACGATGGCCAACCTGCCGATGTTCCACGCCGGCGGCACCAGCGCGATCTACCGCATGCTGATCCGCGGCGGCTCGGTCACGGTGGTCGAGTCGTTCGACACCGCCAGCTTCTGGGACAAGGTGCGCGCGACCGGCACCACCACGCTCACGCTGCTCGGCGCGATGGCGCCGTTCCTGATGAAGCAGCCGCCGGGCCCCGGCGATCGCGACCATCCGCTGCGCAAGGCGGTGATGGTGCCGCTGTCGGACGACGCGCTCGCCTTCGGCGAACGCTTCGGCATCGACATCTACACCACCTTCAACATGACCGAGATCTCGTGCCCGATCTTCTCGCCGCGCAATCCCGTGGCGCGCGGCACCTGCGGCGTCGTGCGGGCCGGCGCGGAATGCCGCGTGGTCGAGGAGAACGACTGCGAGGTGCCGCCCGGCACGGTGGGCGAGCTGATCGTCCGCACCGATCTGCCGTGGGCGATGAACTCGGGCTACCACAAGAACCCGGAGGCCACGGCCAAAGCCTGGCGCAACGGCTGGTTCCACACCGGGGATGCGTTCCGGCGCGACGTGGAGGGCAACTTCTATTTCGTCGACCGCATCAAGGATGCGATCCGGCGGCGCGGCGAGAACATCTCCTCGTTCGAGGTGGAGGCCGAGATCTGCGCGCATCCGTCGGTGCGGGAGGCCGCCGTGGTCGCGGTGGCCAGCGAGCTCTCCGAGGACGAGGTGCTCGCGGTGGTCGCGCCCGTGGCCGGCGCGACGATCGACCCGGTCGCGCTGATCGAGTTCCTGCGGCCGCGGATGGCGCACTTCATGATCCCGCGCTACCTGCGCGTGATGGACGAACTGCCGAAGACCCCCACGCAGAAGGTGCAGAAGAACCTGCTGCGCGAGGCCGGCGTCACGGCCGACACCTGGGACCGCGAGAAGGCGGGCGTCGTGATCAAGCGCGACAAGCTCGCGCAGAACGCACTGAAGCTGGATGCCTGACCGCCGGCCTGCGGGCGTTCGGCGATGAAGTGGTCCGCGCTCCGGCCGGGCGTGGTGCTGCCCGTCGCCACGGTGCTGACCATGCTGGCGCTGCACCTGCTTGCACCGATCCCCGTGCTGGCGCTGCGCAACGCGGCGTTCGACCAGTTCCAGCGCTGGTGGCCGCGTCCGGCCGTCGAGGCGCCGGTGCGCATCGTCGACGTCGACGAGCGCAGCCTCGAGCGCCTCGGTCAGTGGCCGTGGCCGCGCACGCGACTGGCCGAGCTCGTCGAGCGTCTGCATGCCGCCGGCGCGGCGGCGGTCGCCTTCGACATGGTGTTCGCCGAGCCCGACCGGACCTCCCCGCGCGCCCTCGGCACCGCATGGGGGCTGACCGGCGCGGCGGCGGCGGCACTCGCCGCGCTGCCTGAACCGGACGAACGGTTCGCGCAGGCCGTGCAGGCGGGCCGGGTGGTCCTGGGCTTCACGCTCGAGCACGACGGCGCACCGCCCCCCTCGGAAGTCGCCCATCGCATCGTGATGCGCGGCGACGGCGCGCTCGACGCGCTGCCGGCGTTCGAGGGCGGCATCCTGCCGCTGCCGGCGCTGCGCCAGGCCGGGGCCGGGCTCGGCGCGATCAGCTTCCTGCCGGACGCCGACGGGATCGTGCGCCGCATCCCGCTGCTCGCCCGGATGGACGGTCGGCCCGTGCCCGCGCTGGTCACCGAAGCGCTGCGCGTGGCGTCCGGGGAGCGCAACCTGACGGCCATCGGACAGGACGGCGCCGGCGGGCTGGCCGCCCTGCGCATCGGACCGCACCGGATCCCGACCGCGCCGAACGGCGAGGCCTGGATCCACTACAGCCGCCCGGTGCCGGAGCGCTACCTGCCCGCGTGGCGCGTGCTCGAAGGCGACGCCCCGCCCGAGGCCGTGCGCGGCGCGATCGTCCTGGTCGGCACGTCGGCCAAGGGACTGCTCGATCTCCGGTTCAACCCGCTGGGCACGCTGATGCCCGGCGTGGAGGCGCACGCCCAGTTCCTCGAGCAGGTGCACGCGCGCCACTTCCTCGAACGCCCGGGCTGGGCGGGCGCGGTCGAGGCACTGGTCATCCTCGCAGGCGGTCTGCTGCTGGTGGCGCTGACCTTGCGCGTCGGGCCGCTGGCGTCGTCCGCACTGGCACTGCTGGCCGTGAGCGCGGTCTGCGGCGGGTCGGCCTGGGCGTTCACCGGGGGGCGGCTGCTGATCGATCCCGCGCTGCCGGCGCTCGCGCTCGCTTCGAGCTTCCTGGTGACGAGTGTCGTGCGGCACGTGGTCAGCGAGCGGCGCCAGCGATGGATCCGCCAGGCGTTCGCACGCTACGTGTCGCCCAATCTCGTCGCGCACCTGGTCGAACATCCCGACGAGCTCGCCCTCGGCGGACGCCGCCAGCACTGCAGCTTCGTGTTCACCGACCTGGAGGGCTTCACGTCCCTGATGGAGCGCACCGACCCCGGCGACGCGGTCGCGCTGCTCAACGACTACCTCGACGGCATGATCCGCATCGTGTTCGAGCACCAGGGCACCCTGGACCGGATCATCGGGGACGCCCTCGCCGTGGTGTTCTCGGCGCCGATCGAACAGCCCGACCACCCGCGCCGTGCGTTCGCCTGCGCACTCGAACTGAACCGCTTCGCACGTGCGCATGCCCAGACCCTCGCCGATCGCGGGATCGAATTCGGACGCACGCGCATCGGCGTGCATGCCGGCGAGGTCATCGTCGGCAACTTCGGCGGCGCCACCATCTTCGACTACCGCGCGTTGGGCGATCCCGTGAACACGGCGGCGCGGCTCGAAACGCTCAACAAGCAGCTCGGCACCTCGATCTGCGTCTCGGACGTGATCCGCGCCGCCAATCCGGAAGCGGCCATGCGACCGGTCGGACGGATGATCCTGAAAGGGCGCTCGAGCGCGCTGCCCGTGTTCGAACCGATCCTCGACGCCACGGGTGCCGCGGCCCGCACCCCAGACCATGCGTACGACGACGCCCATGCCCGGATGGCGGCGGGCGACGCCGCGGCGCCCGCGCTGTTCGCCCGTCTGGCGGCGCAGCGCCCGGACGACGCCCTCGTGCACTGGCAGCTCCAACGGCTGCGCAGCGACGCGATCGGCGACCTGGTGGTGCTCACCGAGAAGTGAGCCGGCAGGCCTGACCGCTCGCGCCGGCCCGGAGACGCGTACGGGTCAGCGGATCGACACGACGACCCGCCGGTTGCGGGGCTCGTCCGTCTCGTCGGGCGTGTTGACCAGGAGCTCGCGCTCGCCACGCGACTCGATCGTCAGGGACAGGGGACTCACCCCCCGGGAGGCGAGCTCGGCCGCCACCGCCTGCGCGCGCGCCAGGCCGAGACGCTCGTTGAACGGGCCGTCGCCGACCGTGTCGGTGTGGCCGACGATCAGCAGCTCGACCGCCGGCCATTCGCGGATGCGCGCCGCGAGCTCGACCATGCGGCGTTGCGACTCGGGGACGAGCCGCACGCCGCTGCGCTCGAAGTGCAGGACGACGGCTTCGGGCACCGGCGGCCGGGCACCGATCGCACCGCCGAAGTCACGCTGGCGTTGCGCGTCGTCGACCTCGAAGGTGGCGCCCCGCGCGTCGCCGATCACCGTGCCCTGCCCGGCACGTTCGAGCACCCGACTGCCGCCGGCATCGCTGACCACGACACGCCCGGTGGTGCCGTCCGGGCTTTCGAGGAGCACGACGTAGGTGCGGGGCACCGGCTGCGGGGCCGCACATCCGACGAGCCACAGGGCCGCGGCCAACAGCAGAAGCGCGCGCAGCCTCAGCACGGGGGTCTCACTCGGTGGTCTGGGCGGGATCGTCCACCTTGACGAGGAACTGGGTGCCCCGCACGCCGATCGTACCGGTGGGCGTGCGCACGGACTGAGCATCCGGGCGCAGCTTCGCGATCAGGCCGGAGACGAAGTTCATCGTGCCGCGGGTGATGCTGGCCGCGAGCTTCAGTCCGCCCTGACCCGGGTCGAACAGGTAATCGTCGACGACCACCTCGGTGTCCGGCCCGAAGGACATCACGGTGTTGTCCTTCAGCGTGACGCCGAGCGTCCCGGTGCGCCCCGTGCGCATCACGGCGCCGACATGGACGGGCATGCCCGGGCGCGCCTCCGGGGCGGCGCCGCGCGGGCCCACCCAGGCCTCGCCCGACACCGTCTTGACGTGGCCGATGGGTGCGTTGGCCTCCTGTGCCGCGATCCGCCCGGACAGCGGCGCCAGCAGCAGGAGGAACCCCGCTGCAGCCAGCAGACGCGGGAGGCGGAAGATCCGTCGTGCAGGCATGGTCGGTCCCCAGGTCGGTCGGAAGGGTTGCGTTACGATGATGGGTCAAGACCCGGTGCCAAACCGGCACGGCCCACCCGGTGCCGGTTTGGCACGGCCCTGGAGTGTAGCCGGACCTCGACGACGGTGCCCGATGGACGTGCGCTTGCCCGACTGCTCCCGCCCCCCTTTCGTGTCGCACGACGATGACGACGCCGCGGTGGTCGGAGCGCACATGATCGAAGCGTTCGCGCGTCTCGAGCATCGTCCAGACCGCATGCGCTGGGCATTCGACGCCTGCGTCGGCGCACTGGGCGTGGATCCGGCCGCGCCCGCCTGCGTCGGCGGCCGCGCGATCGCCGCCGACATCGACCGCGGGGTCGGCACGGGGATGCCCGGCGGTTACCACACACCGCAGCATTTTCTCGAGGTGATGCTGTCCGCGCTGCAGCTGTCGCTGCGGGCCCGCCTCGATGCACCGGCCGCACTGACGGTCGTGCTCGCCGCGCTCGTTCACGACTTCCACTACGACGGCCAGCGCGACCCTGCGCACCCGTTCCGCATGGAGTCGATCGCCGCGCGCCGGGCGATGCCCTACCTCGAGGCGGCCGGCGTCCCGCAGGTGCAGTGCGCACGCATCGAGCGCCTGGTGCTGGCCACGGAGCCCATCGTGGGCGTGCCGTTCGTGCGCGCGTGTCACGCGTTCCACGTCGGCACACGCGCCGGCCCGCCGCCCGAGGCCCCGCTGCCGGCGCTTGGGGTGCTGCGGGAGGATGCCGCGCTGGCACGCGACTGCGCGCTGCTCGTCGAAGCCGACGTGCTGCCCTCGATCGGCCTGTCGGTCGACTATGGCTGGCGGCTGCAGGCCCGTCTGGCACGCGAGTGGCGTCGCCCGCTGGGCGCCCGCGATAAGATCCAGTTCGTCGAGCACGTGTTCGGACCATTCGTGGTCGGCGCGTTCTTCGAGCCGAACCGCAGGCGCCTGCGCGACGCCTGTCTCGTCCGGCTTCAGACCGAAGACGACGCCGGCGCAGGTCCCGTGCCGGGCGGTTCCGCCGGCGCGTGAAAGGCCGCGAGGTCGTCGGGCGGCATCGCGTCGAGCACCTCCCGGGCATGCGCATGCCCCATCGCGACGATCTTGTCGTAGCGCCGCCACTGCAGCATGCCGACACGCAGCAGCGGCGGGTTGAAGTACAGATCCGTCTTCGCCTGCGCCTGCGCCCTGCGCGACACGCTGTACAGGATCGTGACGTTCATCAGGTAGCTCGCCAGCGACGGCAGCCGGTAGCGGCGCCGGCTTCGTCCCCGCAGCCGGTCCAGGAAGATGCTCCACGGTGCCGGCACCTCGTCGAGCGGGATGCGCCGCGTGCGCACGTTGCTCAGGTCGACGCCGATCACCTTGCCCACGCCGCGCGCACGCGCCATCACGTCGACCGGGAAGTTGTTGAAGGTTCCGCCGTCGCACAGCAGATCGCCGTCGTGCAGCACCGGCGGCAGCGCCCCCGGGATGGCCACGCTCGCCAGCAGCGCACGGCCGATCGCGCCATCGCGCATCACCTGCTCCGACGCGCGCGAGTAGTTGGTGGCCACGCAGAAATAGTTCAGCCACAGGTCCTCGAGATGGGCGTCGAAGCCGAACAGCGCCCGCACCGACGACTCCACCACGCGGCGCAGGCGCTGACCCTTGATCAGCGACAGCACAGGCAGCAGGTTGAAGTCACCGGTGGGGTTGGTCCCGAAGCTGCGGCGCGCGTTCTCGTCGACCACCGCGTAGGGCTGGTCGCTGGCGACGTACAGCCCCATCACCGCACCGATGCTGGTGCCCCCCACGTAGTCGATCGGGATCCCCCGCTCGAGCAGCGCCCGGTACACCCCCATGTGCGCGAGCCCGCGCGCACCGCCGCCCGCCAGCACCAGGCCGACCGCGGTGCGGCTCTGGACGCGCGCGAGCCGGGCCATGTCGCGCGCGAGCCCGGGGCGGATGTGGACGTGATCGGCCACCGGGCGGCGCGCCAGCCACCGCGCGGTGTGACGCGGCGCACGGGCGTCGGACGGATGCAGCAGCACCAGGATCTCGGCCGCCTCGGACCGGGCGGGCAGTCCCTCGAGGAAGCGCGCTTCGCTGGGATGGATGCGGGGCTCGGCCTGCGCGTCGGCGAGCAGCAGCATCTCGTCCGAGTGCCGGGTGCACAGACGCGTCCATTCGCTGGCCGTGTCGTCGGCCACCAGGAGCACGAAATCGTGCGCGGCCTCGATCTCATCGAGCACGCGTCCGATGCGCTGCGTCAGCGCTGCACCGTCGCCCGCCGGCTGCCCGCCGGGCGCTCCGGACGGTGCCGGCTGCCCGCCGGCGGCTCCGGGCAGCGCCTGCGCGATGGCGGCGGCGTCGACGATCCGCACGCGGCCATGGCGTGCGAGCTGTTCGCCGAGGCTGCGCGCGAACCCCGGCAGGTCGATGCCGTCGGTGATCGGCACGAGACCGATCGTCACCGGCCGCGTCGACGGCGGCCCGGCGGCCTCCGTGCGCAGGCGCCGGACGATCTGCCGGGTGAGTGCGATGGACAGCTGCCCGCTCTCGGTCATCAGCTGCTCGAAGCCCGCCTTGTCGAGCCGCGCGAGCACCGAGTCGCGCACCGCCACGACGGTGGCCGTGCGCGGTTCACCGGTGTACAGGCTGATCTCGCCGACGATCTCGCCGCGCGGCACCTCCCGCAGCACGCGCTGGACGCCGTCCTCGTCGGTGAGGTAGGCACGCAGCCGTCCGCTGACCAGCAGGTACAGCGCGTCTCCGGGGTCGCCCTGCTGCAGCAGCGTCTCGCCGGCCCGGATGTCCATCCACTGCAGGTGCGCCCGGAACCGCGCAATGGCGTCCTCGGGCATCCCGGGAAAGAACGCCCGGAGATGACCGAGAAGCAGTGCGTCGAGGTAGTCGGGGCGCGACGTCGAATCCATGCCGGTCATCGCGTCAGTACATCTTCGGGAAGAACGCACCGCCCACGCTGTCGGAGATGGCGCGGAACACGCGCCCCATCACCTCGGGGGTGGAATGACCGGTCATCGGCGCGATGCGGTCGATCTCGTGCAGGATGGCGGGCGGGCAGTCCTCGATCGGCACCCCCTTGACCTCGGCCCACTTCTGGACCTGGTTGAGGAAGCGCGGCGTGACGATCGGCACCGCCTCGTGGTTCATCGGATCCTCCATCGCCTCCTCGAGCGACACGAACACGACGCCCGCCGCCTCGAAGCGATCGAGGATCGCGTCGAGGCAATCGGCCGCCAGCGGCGTGCCGTGGATCAGCCAGATATGCGCCGGGTCGCGTCCGAACATCGCACGCGCCGCCGCCGCCTGTACGCGCAGCTGCTGCTCGGCGGTGTCGACGAACGCGCGGCGCAGCCGTGCCACGCCTTCGGTGTCGCCGGTCGCGAGCGCGCGCCAGTGCGGCGCCAGGAACTCGGTGTCGTAGAACCAGAGGCTGATCGGCGCTGCCGTGAAGCCGTGTCGCGCCAGATAGGCCTGCACGCCGGCATGCTTCTCCGGGGTGTTGCCCCAGTTGTCCATGCAGTAGCGGAAGTAGCGCGTGGGCGCGCGGCTCGACCAGGGCTCGATCAGCGTCTCGGTGCGCTCGATGTCGGCGACGTAGGCCGGTACCGTGACCCAGTTCAGGTTCGCATGATGGTGCGTGTGGTTGGCGATGTGGTGACCGTGCTCGACCCAGTGATCGAACACGCGATACAGGTCGGGCTGACGTTCGGCGGGTGTGGTCGCCGAGAACGCGTATGCCCCGGTCACGCCGTGCCGCTGCATCGCACGCGTCATGGCCTGCGTGATGCCGAGGTGCGAATAGCCCGGCGCCAGCGGCATGTCGGGCCACAGGAACAGGTCGTCCATGCTGATGGCCAGCCGCAGGGGGCCGTCGGGGGAGATCGGTTGCACCATGTCCTGCTCCTCGAGCTCAGCGTCCGTGGGCCTCGGCGTGCGCACGCCGCGACTCGCGGCGTGCGATCCAGATGGTCGCGCCGACGATCACCACGCCGCCGGCGAGCGTGTACGAGCTCGGCGTGTCGCCCCAGACGATGAAGCCCCACATCGTGGCCCACATCAGGTCCAGGAACTTCACCGGCTGGCTGGCCGACATGTCGGCCGCCTTCAGCGAGTGCGTGATGCAGAAATGCCCGAGACTGCCGAGCACGCCGGCCACCGCGAACAGCAGCCACTGCGTGGGCGTGGGCCACGTCCAGAACCACAGCGCCAGCGGCAGCGACAGCACCGACACCGTGATGCCCTGCCAGATGACGATGACGGCCGGGCTGTCGCGCCGCGTGAGCAGCTTGGTGAGCAGGAACGACAGCGAGAACACCGGGGCCGACGCCAGCATCACCAGCGAATACCAGTCGCCCGAGCCGGCCAGGCGCGGTCCCACCACGATCAGCACGCCGCAGAAGCCGACGATCGCCGCCACCCAGCGGTCCCAGCGCATCTTCTCGCCGAGCAGGTAGGCCGCGCCGATCATCGTGAAGATCGGGCCCGTGTAGCCGATGGCAGTGGTGTCCGCCAGGGCGAGGTGCGGCAGCGCATAGAACCACAGCGTGATGCCCAGCGTGTGCACCGCGCCGCGGCTGAAGTGTCCGCCGACGCTGCTGGGCATGAAGCTCGCCCATCCGCTGCGCAGCACCAGCGGCAGCATCGCGACGACGCTGAACAGGTTGCGCAGGAACTGGGTCTCGAACGGATGCAGCTGCAGCGACAGGCTGCGCACCATCATGTTCAGGACCGAGAACGTGAACCCGGCGGCGAGCGCCCAGAGAATGGCACGCGTGGGGCCCGGCGCCTGATGGAAGCGCTCGAGGTGATGCTGAAGGTTCACGCGGCGTGCGTCAGATCACGTTGCGCGCGCGCAGGTCGGCGATCTGCGCCGCGTCGTAGCCGTACTCGGCCAGCACCTCGTCGGTGTGCTCGCCCAGCTGCGGCGGACGGCGCCGCGGCACCGGCTTGGTCTCGGTCATCCAGATCGGCACCGCGGCCACCGGCGCGGGCCGCGGCAGGCCGGGGTAGTCGGTGTCCTGCAGCACGCCGAGCGCCTGCACCTGGGGATGGTCGAGCGTCTGCTGCTGGGTGAGCACCGGCGCGCACGGGATCTTCGCCTTGCCGAGGATCTCGACGACCTCGTCGGTGGACCGCTCCGCGCACCAGCGGCCCATGCGCTCGCTCAGCACCTTGCCGTGCAGGCCGCGCGCGTCGTCGTTGGCAAAGCGCGGATCGGTCAGCCACTCGGGCTCGCCCATCAGCTTGGCCCAGCGCACGTAGAGCGGCTGGCCGGTCACGGCGACCAGCACGGAGCCGTCCCTGGTGCGGAAGATGTCGTTGGGCCCGGCGGTCTGGCCCCGGTTGCCGGTGGGGATGCGGTTGGGCGCCACGACCGCCTGCTCGATCAGCGAGGCGTTGTTGACCGTGACCGCCGTGGCCAGCAGCGCACCCGTCACCATCTGGCCCTTGCCGGTCTTCTGGCGCTCCATCAGCGCCGCCATGGTGCCGAACGCGCAGTGCAGGGCCGTGCCGAAATCGACCCACGGCGCCGCGTAGCGGTGCGGGCGATCGGGTTCGCCCGTCATGTAGCTGGCGCCCGACATCACCTGCCCCACGCCGTCGAACCCGACGTTGCTGCTCATCGGCCCGACCGGACCGAAGGCGGTGTTGGTGACGAAGATGATGTCCTCCCGGTAGGACCGCAGCGTGTCGTAGTCGAGACCCATCGAGACCAGGGTCGCGACCGGCAGGTTGGCGATCACGACATCGGCGGTCTTCACCATGCGCGCGACGATCTTGCGGCCGTCCGGCGAGGCGGGATCGAGCGTGATCGAGCGCTTGTTCCGGTTCATCTGAAGAAACAGCGCACCGACGCCCCCGCCCACCTGCGCGGGGAAGCGGTCCTCGCTGCCGTCCCGCTTCTCGATCCGGATGACGTCGGCGCCGTATTCGGCGAGGAGCGCCCCGCAGTACGGGCCCGCGATGTAGCGGCCGAAATCGAGGACACGGATGCCTTGCAGCAGGGCGGACATGGGGCGTTTCTCCAGGGTTGGGGATCGGGGCGGCCGTCCGCGCCGTGCAGGACACGGCGCGTGCGCGACACGTGTTCCGCCGGGACGCCGGCGGGAGACACGCGCGCGCTGCGCGGCGAGCGTGGCGCGATGATAGCGTGACGGCAGGGCCGGTGGCTGTTTCGCTCCGCGAACCAGCCACCGGCCCTGCGGGGACCGGCGATCAGGTCTTGACCAGCCCCGCCTTGATCAGCAGCGGTTTCACCCCGTTGTAGTACTCCTCGGCGAACGCCCGGTACTCGGCGGGGTTCTTGCGCCACGGCACCTGCACGTATTTGTCGAGGAACTGCTGCGTCGACGGCTCGTTGTTGGCCTCGGCGAACGCCTCGTGGATCGTCTGCGCGATCGCCGGCGGCAGGTCCTTCGGACCGACCAGCCCGTACGGGCTGTGCGCGACCACGTTGATGCCGCGCTCCTTCAGGGTCGGCACCGCGCCGTAGCGTGGCAGGCGCTGCTCGGTCGCCATGGCCAGGATGCGGCACTGGCCCTGGTCGACGTGCGGCGCCCATTGCGAGGCGTCGGCCAGGAAGTTCACGTGGCCGCCCAGCAGCGCCTGCATCCATTCGGCACCGCCCTTGTACGGCACGTGCGTGAACTTCGCGCCGGTGGTCTGGTCGACCTCGATCATCATCAGCTGGCCGGTGCCGCCCACGCCGCTGGTGCCGTAGGTGTACTTCTCCGGCTCCTTCTTGCCGGCGGCGATCAGGTCCTCGATCGTCTTCCACGGCGCATCCGCGCGCACGACGACGCCGATCGTGTACGACGACAGACCGGTCACGTAGGTGAAGTCGCGCATCGGATGCCAGTTCGCCGGCTGGTAGTGCGGATAGCGCAGGCTGTTGATGCTCATGCACGCCAGCGTGTGCCCGTCGGGCTTGGCGGTCATCAGGGCCGCGGGCGCCAGCGTGCCGGCCGCACCGGGCTTGGCCTCCACCAGCACCTGCTGCCCGAGCGTCTTGCTCACGCGCTCGCCCAGCAGGCGCATGTGCAGGTCGGTGATGCCGCCGGTGGCGAACGGGTTGTAGATGACGATCGGCCGCTCGGGCCTCCAGCGCGTCTGCGCACGGAGGATCGCAGGGGCCGCGAGCGTGCCGGCCAGGCCGAGCACCGCCGCGCGGCGGCCCGGTTCGTGGGAATGTCGGGTCATGGCGACGCCTCCTCAGCCCATCTTGTAGACGACCAGCTTGTTGCCGTCGAGGTCGCGGAAATAGCCGCCGTAGAAGTGCTCGCCGCGCAGACCGACCGCGCCTTCGTCCTTGCCGCCGAGCTCGAGCGCCAGCTTGTGCACGGCGTCGACCTTCTCGCGGCTGTCGGCCACGAGCGCGATCATCGTGCCGTTGCCGACGGACGCCGCATGGCCGTCGAACGGTTTCATCAGCATCAGCATGGGGCCGCGATTGACCGACCAGCCGATGCCACGGTCGTTCTTGAACACGCGCTTGCCACCGAGCGCCTCGGCGATCTTGTCGTAGAAGCCGCCCGCCCGGTCGAGGTCGTTGGTGCCGAGGGTTGCGTAACCGATCATGAGCGTGTCTCCTGTGTGGTGGATGGTCGGGCCGGCGCAGGCCGTGCCCTCGTGCAGTGTAGTCGCCTCGCGCGGCCCGTGAACGCACGACGCCGGGCGCGCTGTACGCCACGGGCGTTGCTGCCTAGAATCGCGCGTTCGACCAACACGAAGGGGAGCCGCACCGGTGCGCATACTGATCGCGGGGGGTGGAATCGGCGGGCTGACGACCGCACTCGCGCTGCACGCGGCGGGCCTCGACGTCGAAGTGGTCGAGGCCACCGCACAGCTGCGGCCGCTGGGCGTCGGCATCAACGTGCTGCCGCATGCGGTCGGGGTGCTGTCCGGCCTGGGCCTGGCCGACGAGATGGCGCAGCTCGCCATTCCGACCCGCGAAGTGGCGTTCTACAACCGTCACGGCCAGCGCATCTGGCAGGACGGCCGCGGGCTCGACGCCGGCTATCCGTTCCCGCAGTACTCGGTCCATCGCGGCGAGATGCACCTGATGCTCTACCGGATCGCCTGTGCGCGGCTGGGCGCCGACCGGGTGATCACCGGGCAGCGCCTCGAGCGCTTCGATCAGGACGACGGCGCGGTGCGTGCGACGTTCTCGGCCCGCGACGGCACCCGCTCCACCCGGACCGCCGACGTGCTGCTGGCGGCCGACGGCATCCACTCGGCCGCGCGCCGCCAGTGCTATCCGGACGAAGGGCTGCCCCGCTGGAGCCGGCTGATCCTGTACCGCGGCGTGACGCGCAGCGCGCAGTTCCTGTCGGGGCGCACGATGGTGCAGATGGGCAGCAAGGCGCAGAAGTTCGTCTGCTATCCGATCTCGCGGGCCGCGTACGACGCGGGCGCGTCGCTGACCAACTGGATCGCGTGCGTGCAGGCGTCCGCGGACGAGGCGCTGAAGCCCGAGGACTGGAACCGCAAGGCCGACGTCGAGACCTTCGTGCACCGCTATGCCGACTGGAAGTTCCCCGACCTGGACATCGTCGCGCTGATCCGGGGTGCCGAGGAGGTGTTCGAGTTCCCGATGGTCGACCGGGACCCGCTGCCGCGCTGGACGTTCGGCCGCATGACGCTGGTCGGCGACGCCGCCCACCCGATGTACCCGATCGGCAGCAACGGAGCGACGCAGGCGATCATGGACGCACGCGCGGTGGCCGATGCGTTCCTGCAGCACGGCGCCGACTGGCGGGCCGCGCTGGCCCGCTACGAGGACCAGCGGCGCAACGCCACGACCGCGCTCACGCTCGCCAACCGCCGCGAAGGCCTCGACCGCATCCTCGACCTCGTCGACGAGCGCGCGCCCGACGGGTTCACCGACCTCGAGGCCGTGCTGCCCGCGCGCGAGCTCGAGGCCATCGTGTCCGAATACAAGACCCTCGCCGGTCACCACGTGACGATCGGCGCCCCCAAGGCTTCGTAGTCGATCCGGACGCCGCTGCGTGGCATGGCCGATCCGGTCCGGCACGTGCGGCCCCCTCCCCCACCCAACAGGTCCAAGAGCATGAAGCGTCGCACCCTGATCCGCACCCTGCCCGTCGTACTCGCCGCCGCCGCCCTCGGCCCGCTCGCGGCGACCGCGTCCGCCCAGGACGCCCCGCTGAAGATCCTCGTCGGGTTTCCGGCGGGCGGCAGCATCGACACCATCGCCCGCAGCCTGGCCGCGGAGCTCACCACGCTGCTCAAGCGCCCCGTCGTGGTCGAGAACCGCCCGGGGGCGGGCGGCCAGATCGCCGCGGTGGCGCTCAAGGGTGCCGCGCCGGACGGCAACACGCTGTTCCTCACGAACAGCCACACGGTGTCGATGATCCCCCTCACCGTGCGCACGCCCGGCTTCGAGCCGGCCAAGGACTTCGCGCCGGTGTCGATGGTGGCGATGAGCCCCGACGTGCTGGGCGTGAACGTGAAGCTGGTCGGCGAGAAAGGCGGCCTGCGCGAGTTCATCGAATGGGCGAAGGCCAATCCGGGCAAGGCGAGCGTCGGGGTGCCGGCGCCGGCCAGCGCGCCGGACTTCGCCGTGAAGATGATGGGCAAGGCGTTCAGGACCGACCTGAACGCCGTGTCCTACCGGGGCGACGGTCCGGTCGTGCAGGACCTGATCGCCGGCCAGATCGCCGCGGGCATCGGCTCGGTGGGGGCGATGAGCCAGTACGTGAAGGCCGGCCAGGTGCGGCTGATCGCGGTCAACCTGCCGGCACGCATGGAGCGCATGCCCGAGGTGCCGACCTACAGCGAACAGGGCATGAAAGGGTACGAGTCGGGCAACTTCGTGGCCCTGTTCGCCCCCGCCGGCACCCCGGTCGACTTCGTGCGGCGCGTCAACGCCGCGGTCGGCACGGTGACGAAATCGCCCGACTTCGCCCAACGGCTGGCCACGCTGGGCATCACGCCCGTGCACAGCTCGCCGGAAGGGCTGGCCGCGACGGTGCAGGAGGTGAACCACGCGCTGGCCGAGATGGTGAAGGCGGCCGACTTCAAGATGCAGTGACCCCGCCGGCGGCGGACTCCAGGAGATGCCGATGACCGCACTTGCCCCCCGCCGCCGCGCGCTGCGCACCGTGCTCCACGCCGGGCTGACCGGCGCCTGCCTGTCGGGTGCGCTGTCGCCCGCCGCCGCCGCGCCCGCCATCGGCCAGCAGGCGCCGGCCTTCACCGCGACGGACGTCGACGGCAGGACCGTGCGGCTGGCGGATTTCCGAGGCCGCCACGTGGTGCTCGAATGGAACAACCCCGGCTGCCCGTTCGTGCGCAAGCACTACCAGCAGTCGGGCAACCTGCCGGCGCTGCAGAAGGCCTACACCGCCCGCGGCGTGGCCTGGCTGGCGGTCAACTCGACCGAACGCGGG
>JAKOZZ010000094.1 GCA_029779755.1 Pseudomonadota bacterium | reverse complement strand
GCCATGCGCGTGGGCCCGATCACGCCCAGCGTGCCGACGATGCGCCCGTCGACCTCGTACGGCGCCACCACCACGCTGACCTGATCCATCGGCACCAGCTCGGATTCGCCGCCGATGAAGATCTGCACGCCCTCGGCCCGGCTGGAGGCGTCGAGCAGCTGCAGCAGCCCGGTCTTCTGCTCGAACAGGTCGAACAGGCGGCGCAGCCGGTCCATGTTGTCCGACAGTTCGGCGATGCCCACCAGGTTGCGCTCGCCGGAGATCACCACCGGCTCGACCTCCTCGGTGAGCGCCTTGCTGCCCGCCTCGACCGCCTGCTGCATCAGCCCGGTGATGTCGGCGCTGAGGCTGGCCAGCTCGTGCTGCAGGCGGACACGGATCTGCTCGTGGTCGAGTCCCGCGAAGTGCTGGTTGATGTAGTTGGCGGCCTCGGTGAGCTGCGCGGGGCTGTACTCGCGCTCCGTCACCAGGATGCGGTTCTGCACGTCGCCCTGCGGCGTGACGATGATCATCAGCACGCGCCGGTCGGACAGGCGCAGGAACTCCACCTGCCGGAACAGTGACGAGCGCCGCGGCACGAGCACGACACCGGCGAAGTGCGACAGGTTCGACAGCAGCGAGGCGGCCGTGGACAGCACGCGCTGCGGTTCGTCGGCGTGGATCTGGCCCTGCAGCCGCTCGGTCTGGGCCGACTCGAGCGGCTCCACGGTCAGCAGCGTGTCGACGAACAGCCGGTAGCCCTTGGGCGTCGGCACGCGCCCGGCGGAGGTGTGCGGACTGGCGATCAGCCCCATCTCCTCCAGGTCGGCCATCACGTTGCGGATGGACGCCGGCGACAGTTCGAGACCGGAGTATTTGGACAGGGTTCGGGACCCCACGGGCTGACCGTCGGTCTGATACCGTTCGATCAGCGTCTTGAGCAGGAGTTGAGCGCGTCGATCGAGCATGAACTTATTGTAGTCAAGATGCCGGCCCCCGCAATCCGCCTCGGCCGGCCGGCCGGGGCTTCGGGCCGATCGCGCCGGACGCGGCCGCATGCCCGATGCGTCCGGCTCGTCCGCAGCGCCCGCCGGCCGCACCGGCAGCGCGGGCGAATTGTGGTGTAATGATCCGGATGAGTTCGCCATTCAAGACCGTTGCGCTGGTGGGTCGTTACCAGTCGGAGGGCGTCGCCGGGACGCTTTCCGAGATCGCCGCCTTTCTGGGTGAACGCGGCATCGCGGTCCTGATCGAAGCCGACACCGCGCAGGCCATCGGCCGCCAGGATCTGGGTGGGGTCGACCTCGACACCATCGGCACGCAGGCCGACCTGGCGATCGCCATCGGCGGCGACGGCACGATGCTCGGCCTGGCGCGCAGCCTGGCCCGCTACCAGGTGCCGCTGGTCGGCATCAATCACGGCCGCCTCGGGTTCGTCACCGACATTCCGCTGCAGCAGTGGCGCGGCGCGCTCGGCGCCATCCTCGACGGCGCCTACGCGTCCGAAGACCGCACACTGCTGAACGTGCGCGTGATGCGGGGCAACGAGGAGGTCTGGCACCAGTTCGCCATGAACGACGTCGTCGTGAGCCGCTCGTCACGGGCCGGCATGATCGAGCTGCAGGTCATGGTCGACGACGTCTACATGTACAACCAGCGCGCCGACGGCCTGATCGTGGCCACGCCCACCGGCTCCACCGCCTATGCGCTGTCGGCCAACGGCCCCATCCTGCACCCCCGCCTGGCGGGTCTGGTGCTGGTGCCGGTGGCGCCGCAGGCGCTGTCCAACCGCCCGATCGCCCTGCCCGACGATGCCCACATCAACATCCGGGTCGTCGACGGACGCGAGCCGCGCGTCGCCGGCGACATGCAGGTGTTCAGCGACCTGCAGATCGGCGACGACATCGTGATCGAGCGTGCGCCGTTCACCGCGCACTTCCTCCATCCGGTCGGCTACAGCTACTTCGCCACGCTGCGCGGCAAGCTCAACTGGCACGAGCTGCCCATCCTGTCGCAGCCGGAGCATCCCCGATGAGCGCCCCGCGTCCCGTCGGCACCACCAGGCCGGCCCCGCACGTCTGACCCCCGGTTCCCGATGCTGCTCGCCCTGCGTCTGCGCGATTTCGTCATCGTCGACACCCTCGACGTCAACTTCGGTCCCGGCTTCACCGTGCTGTCCGGCGAGACCGGGGCCGGCAAGTCGATCCTGCTCGACGCCCTGCAGATGGCGACGGGCGCGCGCGCCGACTCCGGCTTCGTGCGCGAGGGGGCGGCCCGCGCCGACATCAGCGCCGAATTCCGCAGCGATCCCGCCATCGACGCCTGGCTGGCCGAACGCGACCTGACCGGCGATCCCGGCGTCGTGCTGATGCGCCGTGTGATCGAGGCGGACGGCCGCTCACGGGCCCTGATCAACGGTCAGCCGGCCACCGCCACGCTGCTGCGCGAACTCGGCGAGCGCCTGCTCGACATCCACGGCCAGCACGCCGCGCAGTCCCTGCTGCGCGCCGACGGACAACGCGAACTGCTCGACGCGGTCGCCGGCCTCGCCGGTCTGCGCGGCGAATCCGCCGCGCTGTACGCGGCATGGCGCGCCTCGTCGCGGGCCCTCGAGGACATCGAGCGCAACGCCCGCGAGCTTCTGCTCGAACGCGAACGCCTCGAGTGGCAGGCCAGCGAACTGGCCCAGCTCGCTCTCGGGCCGGACGAGTGGGCGCACCTCGACGCGGAGCAGCGTCGGCTCGCCAACGCCGCGGCGCTGACGGAAGGTGCCGCGGGTGCCGCGCAGGCGCTGCGCGAAAGCGACGACGCGCTTGCCGGCCGCATCGGCACCCTGCTGCAGCGCATCCGCCCGCTCGCACAGATCGACGCGCGGCTCGCGCCCGCGCTCGAACTGCTCGAGTCGGCGGCCATCCAGCTCGACGAGGCGGCGTCGCTGCTGTCCGACTACGCCGACCGCGTCGACCTCGACCCGCAGCGCCTGCACGAGGTGGAGTCGCGCATCGCCGCCATCTTTGCGGTGGCGCGCAAGTTCCGCCTGACGCCGGACGCGCTCGCGCCCGAACTTCAGCGGTTGCGCGAGCGGCTCGACCAGCTTGCGGCGGCCGGCGACGTCGAGGCGCTGCGATCGCGCGTCACCGCCGACCAGGCACGCTACGACGCCTGTGCGCAGCGGCTGTCCGCCGAGCGTCGCACCGCTGCACGGTCGCTGTCCGAAGGGGTCACCGCGCTGCTCGGCGACCTCGGCATGGCGGGCGGCCGACTGGAGATCGCACTCGATGCCGCCGAGCCCGGCCCCAACGGCATCGACCGCATCGAGTTCCGCGTCGCCGGCCACGCGGGTGCATCCCCGCGGGCGCTGTCCAAGGTCGCATCAGGCGGCGAGCTGTCGCGCATCGGACTCGCCATCTCCGTGCTGGCCGCACAGGCCAACCCCGTGCCGACCCTGATCTTCGACGAGGCCGATGCCGGCATCGGCGGC
>JAKOZZ010000093.1 GCA_029779755.1 Pseudomonadota bacterium | reverse complement strand
CGGTCCGACCACGCTGTCGGCGATCCTGTCGAGCCTGCAGATGGGGTTCCGCACGCTGGCCGTGGAGCAGCGCTCCAGCGAGGTCTGGCAGCTGCTGGGCGCGGTCAAGACCGAGTTCGGCAAGTTCGGCGGTGTCCTGGCCAAGACCAAGGAGCAGCTCGACCGTGCATCGAGCACGCTCGGCACCTATGAAGTGCGCTCCCGTGCGATCGAGCGCCGTCTGCGCGACGTGCAGTCGCTGCCGGAGGAGGGCGCGCGCCGCGTGCTCGCCGCCGGCGATCCGGCGGACCGCCGCCCCGACCCGACGTCGGCCGGCACGCCCGGCCTGGCCGACCTGGCTGACCTGGCTGAACCGTCCGACCCGGCCGGCATGTCCGACCCGTCCGGCGTGTCCGACCCGGCCGGGCTGCCCACCCCCGTGACCCCATTCCCCCTCGATACGGAGTCTTCCCGATGAGCCATCAGCTCTTCTCGATCGCCGGCCGCACGGCCCTCGTCACCGGCGGCTCGCGCGGCATCGGCCGCATGATCGCCGCCGGCTACCTGAAGGCCGGCGCGCGCCGCGTGTACATCTCGGCGCGCAAGGCCGCCGCCTGCGACCAGGCCGCGCGCGAGCTCTCGACGCTCGGCGACTGTGTGTCGATCCCGGCCGATGTCTCCAACCTGGCCGGCATCCGGGGGCTGGTCGATGCGCTCGCGGCGCGCGAGTCGGCCCTCGACATCCTCGTCAACAACGCCGGTGCGGCCTGGTCGGCCCCGTTCGACGAGTTTCCGGAGAGCGGCTGGGACAAGGTCGTCGACCTGAACCTGAAGGCCCCGTTCTTCCTCACCCAGGCGCTGGCGCCGATGCTGCGCGCCGCCGCCTCGCCCGCGCGCCCGGCCAAGGTGATCAACGTCGCCTCGATCGACGGGATCTCCACGAACCCGCTGGAGACCTACTCGTACCACGGCAGCAAGGCGGGCCTGATCCACCTGACCCGGCGCATGGCGCTGCGCCTGATCAGGGACCACATCGTGGTTTCGGGGATCGCGCCCGGGCCGTTCGCCTCCGACATGAACACCGCCGCGCGGGACGAGAGCGACAAGGTCGCCGCGCGCGTGCCGGCGGCGCGCATCGGCACCGACGACGACATGGCGGGCGTGGCGATCTATCTCGCGTCCCGGGCGGGCGACTACGTGGTGGGCGAGACGATCGCCGTCGACGGCGGCGTGACGATCGCCCGTGGCTGAGCACGTGCCGGCCGAAGGCGAACGCCTGTCGAAGCGGGTTGCGGCGCTGCGCGGATGCTCGCGGCGCGAAGCCGAGTGGCTGATCGAAGGGGGCTGGGTGCGCGTGGACGGGCAGATCGTCGAGGCGCCGCAGACCCGCGTGCGCGCGCAGACGGTGGAGATCGACCATGACGCGCGCGTCGAGGCCCCCGTGCCCGTGACGCTGCTGTGGTGCGCGTCGGCGGACGATGCCCGCGCGCCCGCACCCTCGCCGGAGAACCGGTCGGTGGACGACCGCTCGGGCATCCGTCCGCTGCGGCGCCACTTCACGCAGCTGCAGGTAGTGCTGCCGCTGGAACCGGGTGCCGGCGGGCTCGTCGTGCTCACGCAGGACGAACGCGTGCTGCGGCGTGTGACCGACCCGCGTACGCCGGTCGAACAGGAGTACGTGGTCGAGGTGCAGGACGTGCTCGACGACGACGCGCTCGATCGCCTGACACGTGCGGCGCAGGCCGAAGCCCGCGGCGGCGTGCAGCTGCGTGTGAGCCGTCAGAGCGAACGCCGGCTGCGGCTCGCGCACAAGGGCCTCGGCGCGGGGCGGATCACGGCGCTGTGCCTGGGGGCTGGGCTGGTGCCGGTGCTGATCCGGCGCCTGCGCATCGGTCGCGTCCCGCTGGCAGGGCTGCCGCCCGGGCAGTGGCGGTATCTGCCTGCCCATCACCGGTTCTGAGGGCGCGAGACGCGGGCACCGTCCCGACGGCATGATCGGCCGGAATGCGTTAGGGTCGCGTCTTTTCGGAACGGAGGCGACATGAGCGAGCAGAAGGTGGCGATCGTGACCGCGGGCGGCAGCGGCATGGGGGCGATGGCGGCGCGCCGGCTGGCGGCCGACGGATTCCGGGTGGCGATCCTGTCGTCGTCCGGCAAGGGGGAGCTGCTGGCCAAGGAACTCGGCGGCATCGGCGTCACGGGGTCCAACCAGTCGGACGAGGACCTGAAGCGGCTGGTCGGCCGTACCCTCGATGCCTGGGGCCGCATCGACGCGCTGGTCAACAGCGCCGGACACGGTCCGCGCGCGCCGCTGCTCGACCTCAGCGACGAGGACTGGCACCGGGGCATGGAGGTCTACTTCCTGAACGTCGTGCGTCCGACCCGGCTGGTCACGCCCGTGATGCAGGCGCAGAAGGGGGGCGCGATCGTCAACATCTCGACGTTCGCGGCCTTCGAGCCCGATCCGGCGTTCCCGACGTCGGGCGTGTTCCGGGCCGGTCTCGCGGCCTACACCAAGCTGTTCTCCGACCGGTACGCGGCCGAGAACATCCGCATGAACAACGTGCTGCCCGGCTTCATCGACAGCCTGCCCGAGAAGCCCGGCATCCGCGAGCGCGTGCCGATGGGCCGCTACGGCCGATCGGAGGAGGTGGCCGAGCTGATTGCGCTGCTGGCGTCCGACCGGGCGGCCTACATCACCGGGCAGAACATCCGGATCGACGGCGGCATCACGCGTTCGGTCTGATTCGATGATTTCCCATCATGCGGAATATGAATGCCGCATGATGGGATTTAGCCATGCGCCGCAACACGATCATTTTTCAATACGGAACATAATTTCCCGTATTGTGAGATAAAGATGCTAAGTTGCTGAAAACAAACAGGTTAGACGATGTCGTCGGAATGCAATAAATCACTATTGCTTTGCACAAATCCCGGCTATCGTTACGCCTGTTCCGGAAACGGTGCGGCACGAAGTCCCGGCCGGGCCGTCGAACCCCCCCGATCCCCCTGTTTTCACTTCCGACGTCTCTAGGAGCTCAGCATGTCCTCGCGCGAACTCGAAGCACAGAAACTGCAGAAAGACTGGTCCGAAAACCCCCGCTGGCGCGGCATCAAGCGCGGGTACACCGCCGAGGACGTCGTCCGTCTGCGCGGTTCGATCCAGGTCGAGCACACGCTGGCCCGCCGCGGCGCCGAGAAGCTCTGGAACTCGATCAACACCGAGCCGTTCGTCAACTCGCTGGGCGCCCTGACCGGCAACCAGGCGATGCAGCAGGTCAAGGCCGGCCTGAAGGCCATCTACCTGTCGGGCTGGCAGGTCGCCGGTGACGCGAACCTGGCCGGCGAGATGTATCCGGACCAGTCGCTGTACCCCATCAACTCGGTGCCGACCGTCGTGCGCCGCATCAACAACACGCTGGCCCGTGCCGACCAGATCCAGTGGTCCGAAGGCAAGGGCCCGGGCGACGCCGGCTACATCGACTACTTCGCGCCGATCGTGGCCGACGCGGAAGCCGGCTTCGGCGGCGTGCTGAACGCGTTCGAGCTGATGAAGGCCATGATCGACGCGGGCGCCGCCGGCGTCCACTTCGAAGACCAGCTCGCCTCGGTGAAGAAGTGCGGCCACATGGGCGGCAAGGTGCTGGTGCCGTCGCGTGAAGCCGTCTCGAAGCTGATCGCCGCGCGTCTGGCGGCCGACGTCATGGGCGTGCCGACCGTGCTGCTGGCGCGCACCGACGCCGAGGCGGCCGATCTGGTCACCTCCGACGTGGACGACAACGACAAGCCCTTCCTGACCGGCGAGCGCACGATCGAAGGCTTCTACCGCACGCGCAACGGCATCGACCAGGCGATCTCGCGCGGTCTGGCCTACGCGCCGTACGCCGACCTGATCTGGTGCGAGACCGGCACGCCGAACCTCGAGTTCGCCAAGCAGTTCGCCGAAGCGATCCAGAAGCAGTTCCCGGGCAAGATGCTGGCCTACAACTGCTCGCCGTCGTTCAACTGGAAGAAGAACCTGGACGACGCCACGATCGCCAAGTTCCAGCGCGAGCTGGGCGCGATGGGCTACAAGTTCCAGTTCATCACGCTGGCCGGCTTCCACAGCCTGAACTACTCGATGTTCAACCTGGCCTACGGCTACGCACGCGACAACATGACCGCGTTCGTCGAGCTGCAGCAGAACGAGTTCGCAGCCGCCGAGAAGGGCTTCACCGCGGTCAAGCACCAGCGTGAAGTCGGCACCGGCTACTTCGACGCCGTGACCCAGGCGATCGAAGGCGGTCAGTCCTCGACGACCGCGCTGAAAGGTTCGACCGAAGACGAGCAGTTCTTCGACGACAAGAAGAAGGCCGCGTAACGCGCACATCGCGTCACGCTGCGCGCGCCTGACCCGGGCGCGCGAAATCGGACCCTGGCGGTGAACCCGCCGCCGAGGTCGCGATGGGGAAAGGGAAACACGACCGGCCAAAAGCCGGTCGTGTTTTTTTGGCTCGGCAGTGCAGCCATCCCCGTTCGGCCCTTCGGCCATTCCCGTTCGGCCGTTCGGCCATCCTCTCGTCAGTCTCGGCAGATCGGTCGAAGCCCTCGCCATGCGCACCGACGCCGGTGCTAGGCATTCGGCGCAATGTTCGACCCGCGCCCGTTCTCCTCTAATGACTCCCGTGGTGTCGACCGGCATCACATGAACTTCACCCCGTTCAGGAGTCATCGATGCGTCCGCTGCGCCCCCGCGCCATTCCGCCCGACCCCCGTCATCCTCCGGCCCGATCCCAGCGCGGCCAGGGGATGACGGAATACATCGTCATCGTCGCCCTGATCGCCGTCGCCGCGATCGGCATCTACACGCTGTTCGGCCAGACCTTGCGCAATCAGACCGCCGGTCTTGCGATGGAGCTCTCGGGCCAGGACGCGGCCAACGCGATCACGAGCGCCCAGGGCAACGCCACGACCGCGCAGACCAATGCCAACGTGCGCAAGGGTCTGGACAACTTCAACCTCAGCAACCGGCCCTGAATCGTGCACCGGCCCGCGCTGCCATCGAAGCTGGAGGCGGACATGTGTTCGGCCGTGCGTTCGGCCGTGCGTTCGGCCGGGGCGCCGGTCGCGCCCGGTCGATCGCCCCGGGAAGCCTTCGACGCGCACGGACAGCACGGGCAGGCCCTGGTGCTGGCCCTGGTGCTGCTGTTCGCCGCCAGCATCGGTCTGTTCTTCATGTTCAGCACGGGCCAGGTGTCGGCCACGCGTCAGCGGCTCGACAACGCCGCCGACGCGGCCGCTTACAGCGCCGCGTTGTGGCGCGCACGGGTGATGAACTACCACGCGTATGCCAATCGCGCGATCGTCGCCCAGGAGGTCGCGGTCGCGCAGGCGGTCACCCTGGTGTCCTGGGCGCGGTACTTCGAATCGTTCACGGGCACGGCGGCCGCGCTGACGGCCGCCTATCCTCCAATCGGCGCCGTGCTCGCCATCAGTGCCGACCTCGCGCGCGCCGCCGCCACGCTCACCGAGCAGACCGCGGTCGAGGAGATCGCCGCACGCAGCGCCTACAAGAGCCTGCTCGCCACCAGTCAGGAGATCCTGCAGCGCTCGGTCGACACGTTCGGGCTGGGCGCCGTCGCCAACGAGGTGGCGCGTGCCAACGATCGCCGCTTCTTCGCCTTCGCGTTGCCCGACGCGCAGAACTTCACCGGCATCACGCGTCGCTACACCGGGGACGATCGGGCGCGCCTGAAATCCGTCGTCGACGACTCGCTGGACGACTTCGTTGCCGGTCCGCGGGGCATGGATCTCACGTTGTGGCTGCTCCCCAGCCTGTGCTTCGGCAATCCGCTGGTCGATCCGTCGAAATGGTTCCAGGAGCTGCACAAACGGGGCGGCACCGTGATGACGCCCGAATTCGACCGCTGGGAAGCGGGCGACACCATGGCCCTGCACGACTGGCGGCCCAGCCGCGGCTTCTTCGGCTTCCGCGGGTGCAACAGCACGACCAATCTGAACCTGGGCTGGGGGGCGGCCGAGGCGGCCGTGCATCCGGATCTCCTCGAGGGCCGACTGCAGGCCAATCCCGGCGACGTCCGCCACAACGCGGGTGCCGCGATGCTGGCGGAAGCCACGATGCTGGCGCGCAGCACGCCGGGCTTCGCGGCGTACAGCGGCATCGCCGAAGTCCGGGAACTCGACTACGACGCGCTGGCCAACCCGAAGTTCCCGGTCAGCGCCGTGGCCGTGCTCGCCCGGGTCGACGGTGACGACGTCCGCACGGCCAACGTGCTGGACGTGGGCGTGGGACGGCTGCGGCTGTCCGAGGACTACGCCGGCGGGCGGCTCTGGTCGCTGGCCGCAGCCGAGCTCTACTTCCGCCGGCCGGCGGACGCTTCCGGCCTGATCGAGTACGCAAGCCTCTACAACCCGTACTGGCAGGTGCGGCTGGTCGAGCCGAGTGCGGCGCAGCGTGCCGCCGCGATGGCCTACGTGCGCTGAGCGAGGCACCTCATGACGCTCAAACCCTTCGTCACCGCCATGCGTCCCGCACGCGTCATCGGTCGGTGGCGTGCCCGTCGGCGCCCGGTCGCGCAGGCCGGGCAGGCGTTGATCGAACTCCTGATCGGCGCCACCGTCCTCGTGCCGTTCGTCGTGCTGCTCGTCTGGCTCGGCAAGGTGCAGTCGCTGCAGCAGGCCGCCAATGCGGCGGCGCGGGTGCTTGCCTTCGAGTGCTCGGTGCGCCCCGAGGCGTGCGCGCAGTCGTCCCAGCATCCGGAGCTTGCGGACGAGATCCGCAGTCGGGTGTTCGCACGCGCCGACACCGGCATCTTCAGCACCGATCGCATGCCCGACGAGGCGGCGGCATCCGAGCGCAATCCGCTCTGGACGGATGCGGCCGGTCGTCCCCTGATCGAGCGGTTCGGCCACGTCGGTGTGCGTGTCGATGCCGAGCGCTTCGACGCGGGTCTCTCGGTGTCCGAGTCGCGCGCCGGTGCCGTGGCCGCCAATGCGCTCGAGGTGCTGTCGCATCTCGCCGGCCCCGGACGGTTCGGACTGGAGATCCAGGGCGGGCTCGTCAGCGCCCGCGTACAGGTCGACGCATCCCGCACGGCGATCGCAGACCGGTTCTCCACGCAAATAGCGTCGATCCCGCTCGGCGTGCGTGCGCACGTCGCCGTGCTGACCGATGCCTGGAACGCGTCCGGCCCCACGACACCGGGCGGGCGCAGCGTCGAAGCGCGCGTCTCGGGCGGTCGGCAGCTCGATGCGCTGTACGAGGCCAGCATCGACGCGCGCTATCTGCCGGTGCGCGGGTTCCTGTCGCTGATGGGGCTGATCGGGCTCGAACCGAACGCGGACGCCTTTCGCTACCACAACGCTGAACTCGACGTGGTGCCGGCCGATCGCATCGCGGTCGAGCCGCAGGCACCGACGGCGCCCGCGCCCAGCGATCCCCGTGATCCGCGCGTACGGCGCCGTTCGACGGCGCAGGCGCTCCCTGTCGTGAATCCCAACCTGCCATGAGGTATCCGATGCCCAACAAGTGCACGTCGCGTCTGCGTGGGTGCGCCGCCTCGGGAACGCTGATCGCCGCTGCGGCGGTGGTCGGCGGATGCCTGCCCGCCCCCGTGCGGGCGGCCCCGGTCGAGCCCCTTCCAGTCCCCGCACAGCTCAGCACCGTGATCGACCGCGGTTCGATCGAAGGTCATGCCGTGCGCGTCCTTCGGTTCGCGTCCCGTGAGGCGCTCGCCAAGGTGCTCTCCGATACGCGACGCGCCTGGTCACTGCCCCACGGAGGAGGCACGGTCGAGTCCGTATCGGGGCCATGGCGCATCGTCTCGCGCCAGAGCGAGGGTGGAT
>JAKOZZ010000072.1 GCA_029779755.1 Pseudomonadota bacterium | reverse complement strand
TGCCGGGTACGGCGCCGGCCGAGAACGGGACACCGCGGTCGACGTCGCCGGCCTGCGGGCAGCACACGCGCGAGGTGCTGCGCGAGCACGGCTATGCCGACCCCGAGATCGACGCGCTGGTCGCGCAGGGTGTCGTGGGCGAAGCCGTGTGACACAGGCGCAGGGCGCGGTCCCGGCTGCGCAGCGGCCCTTCGAGGCCCGGCACCGCAATCCGGTGAACCTGCTGCGCGGCGTCGCGGTGGCGGCGGTCGTCGTGCACCACCTCGCGGTCTACGAGGGCAGCGCCGTGCGCTACCTGTCCGTCGTCGGCGGGCAGCTGGGCGTGCAGCTGTTCTTCCTGATCAGCGGTTATCTGCTGGTGCAGAGCGCCGATCGCCGACGATGGGCGCCGTTCCTCGCGGGACGCGCCGTCCGCATCCTGCCGTGCTACTGGGTCGCGCTGTGTGCGGCTGGGTGGATGCTCGACCGGCCCCTGGTGCCCGCCCGCGCGGACGAGGTGGTCGACTACCTCGCGAGCGTCTTCGCCCTCGGCCACCTCCGGCCGTACGGGCTGTACCGCTTCGACAGCCTGTTCGTGAGCTGGACGCTGACGATCGAATGGACGTGGTACCTCGGGCTGCCGCTGCTCTCAAGGGCGGCGGCGCGCAGCGGTCGCCCCCTGCGGTTCTGGTGCGTCGCCGCGCTCGCCGCCGCCGTTCTGAGTCATCTGTGGGTGACGGCGGCACAGGCGGGGCGCCTGGACGGTGTGTACGCCGAGCCGTTCCGGCGGATCACGCCCGACCCGGCGGCGCTCGACGCGCTGCGCGTGGCGTTCGTCACGGTGGCGGCGCCGGCGCAGTGGGCGTATTTCCTGATCGGCGCGCTGATGCGCGTGGCGCAGGATCGGGTGGCATCGTTCCCCGCGTGGGCGGCAGGACTGCTCGCGCTGGTCCTGCTTGCCGACCCCGCCCG
This sequence comes from Pseudomonadota bacterium, assembly GCA_029779755.1. Classification (GTDB taxonomy): domain Bacteria; phylum Pseudomonadota; class Gammaproteobacteria; order Burkholderiales; family Burkholderiaceae_E; genus Quisquiliibacterium. Next base: position 3,333 of record JAKOZZ010000072.1, on the reverse strand, counting down.
GACGGCGGCGCTGTCGGGCACCGATCCGACGGTCGCCACCGGGATCGGCCTGGCCGGGCTGTTCGTGCTTGCGCTGCGCGTGCCGGCGGGCGCACGGTGGCTGCTGCCCCTGCATCGACTCGGTTACCTGTCCTATCCGCTCTACCTGCTGCACGTGCCGGTGACGATGGCGATCGTGCAGCGCGTCGCGCCGGGTGCCCGGCTCGCCCGCCGCGGTCCTCGTGCCATCATCGACGTCCCCACCAACCCACGAGGAGACCGATGATGATGGAGAAGGACGAACGCATCCGCAGGACCAAGGAGACGGCGAAGCTGCTGTTCTCGTCGATGAAGAGCGGCGTGGGCTTCGAGCTCTGGAAGAAATTCGACGCCGACCTCGCGCGCGAGCTGTCGACGTTCTACACCGGCGTGCTCTATTCGCGCGACGTGATCTCGCAGAAGCAGCGCGAGCTGTGCGCCGTGGCGTCGCTGACCGTGCTCGATCGGCACAACGAGCTCAAGGCGCACATCCACGCCGCGATGAACGTCGGTGCCACGCGCGCCGAGGTGGCCGAAGTGATCTTCCAGCAGGTCACCTACGGCGGGATGCCGGTGGTCGTCGAGGGGCTTCAGGCGCTGCGCGACGTGCTGATGCAGCGCGGCGAGTGGACCGACTAAACGTCCTGCGGCCGGCCGGGCCGAGGCCTGGGTCCCTGCACGGGCTCCGGATGACGGCCGCCCGGCCGGATGGCATTCTTGGCGAACCCGATCCACCCCCATCAATCACCGGAACGCACCGCATGACCATGCCGCTCGACGCCGACCTCGCCCGCATCATTCCTCTGCTGCCGCTGCAGGACGTCCCCACGCTCACCCCCGAGAACGTGCGCGAGTCGATGCGTGCGCTCGCGGCCTCGCGTGCCAACGTGCCGCTGCCCGAGCCGGGCTCGGTCGAGGACGCCACCGTGCCGGGCCTCGCCGGCCCGATCCCGGTGCGCATCTACCGCACCACCCGCAAGCCGGCGCCGACGGTGATGTACTTCCACGGTGGCGGCTGGGTCGGCGGCGATCTCGACACGCACGATCGCGCCGTGCGCCAGATGGCGATCGAGCTCGACTGCACGGTGGTGAGCGTGCATTACCGCCGGCCGCCGGAAGCGAAATTCCCGGCCGCCTTCGACGACGCGCTCGCGGCCACGCGGCACGTCGCCGCGCACCAGGCCGTCTACGGCGGAGCCGGGCAGCCGCTGGGCGTGTCGGGCGACAGCGCCGGCGGCAACCTCGCCGCGGCGGTGGCCCTGGCGTGCCGCGACGGCGGACCGCGCATCGCGGCCCAGCTGCTGATCTACCCGGTCACCGACGTGCGGGGCAGCTTCCGCGATGCGGAGGAGAACGCCCGATTCCCGTCGCGTGCGCAGAACGCCGAGGGCTACTTCCTGACGCTGGAGGTGATGCAGTGGTTCGCCGACCACTACCTCGAGGGCGGTGCGCACGACACGGACCCCCGCGTGTCGCCGCTGCGCGCCGCCAGCCACGCCGGGCTGCCGCCCGCCGTGGTCACCGTCGCGCAGTACGATCCGCTGCGTGACGAAGGCGCGGCGTACGCGCAGGCACTGCGTGCCGCGGGCGTGCGCACGATCGAGCACCATGGCGCCGGGCTGATCCACGGCTACTTCGGCATGGGGGCGGCGTCGGCCGCGGCGAATGCCGAGGGCCAGCGCGCGCGCGCCGACTTCCGCATGCTGCTGGAGGGCTGACCGGGCTGACCGGGCTGACTGGGCCGCCCGGGCCGGCGCCCTCCCGGTTCAGCCCCGGGCGTCGGCCGGGCCCGGCGCGCGGGCCACGCGGCCCGCGACCATGCGGACCTTCCCGGGGGCCGCGCGCCACATCGCGAACGCCGACACGACACACACCGTGATGGCGATCCACCAGGCCGTCGTGTAGCTGCCCGTGCGGTCGTAGACGATGCCGGTGACCCACGGGCCGACCGCACCGCCGCCGATCGCCGCGAGCATCAGCGTGCCGAAGATCGATCCGTAGTGCCGCCCTTCGAAGATCTCGGCAGGGATCGCGCCGAAGACCGAGGTCATGCCGTAGCCGAGCGCGCCCTGCGCGATCACCATCAGGTACAACAGTGCCGGGCTCGGATGGGCGCCGAGCAGCAGCAGTGCGACGTAGGTGACGAGGAAGCCCAGGCAGCCGATCGCCCAGACGATCTCGCGCCCGAAGCGGTCCGACAGATGGCCGAGCAGGATCTGTCCGGGCACGCCGGCCAGGCTGACGGCGCCGAGCGCCCAGGCGGCATCGGTGGTGTCGAAGCCGGTCTCGACCAGGTACTTGGTCTGATGGACCTGGATCGCGTACCAGACGAACAGGCCGCCGAAGTACGCGATGGCCATCCACCAGAACCGCGTCGTGCGCAGGGCGCGCGCCAGCGTCCAGTCGGTGGCGGCCCACGCGTGGTCGACGACGTTCGAGCGCGGCGCGGGCGTGCCGGGTGCGGCGGCCTGCGGATGCGCGTCGCCGTCGGGGCGAAGCCCGAGCTGCTCGGGGCGGTGGCGCAGCAGCAGGTTGATCGGGGCGAGCACGAACAGCACGACCATTCCGAGTGTCCAGCAGGCGGTGCGCCAGTCGGTGCGCTCGATCAGCGCCTGCAGTGCCGGCAGCATCAGGATCGAACCGACGCCGACGCCCGCGAAGGCGATGCTCATCGCGAGCCCGCGGCGGCGCACGAACCAGTGCGGCAGGAACAGTCCCTGACCCGAGTATCCGAGGCAGACGCTGCCCGCGCCGACGAGCACGCCAAGGGTGGCGTACACGTGCCAGGGCTGGGTGGCCAGGGTGGCGAGCAGCATGCCCGCACCCAGCGTGCCGACACCGAGGAGGTTGACCACCCGCGGGCCGTGGCGGTCCATCAGACGGCCGAGCACCGGGCTCAGGAACGCCGAGATCATGAACCCGAAGGAGAAGGCGCCCGCCGTGACGCCGCGCTCCCAGCCGAACTCGGTGAGCATGGGCGGGAACAGCAGAGAGAACGCGGTGCGCGCGTTGACCCCGACGGCCATGGTCACGAATACGACGGCAACGACGATCCAGCCGTAGTAGAAGGGCAGGCGCCGCGCCAGCGTCGAAACGATCATGGGAGCTCCCGCGGTTCGGTGTCAGGATGTGCGTCGGGCGAGTCTACTGAATCGGACGCGGGCGCGCCGGCTGCGATCGCCGTGCGCGGCGCGGGCCGCACGGGGGATGGCGTGTGGCCGAATTGCCTGCCGTTCGCTGCACTCGTCGGGCCGCTGCGCGCGTGCGGGTGTCCGTGCGTCGCGTGGCGGATGCGTCCACCCCGGACGCACGTGA